>NZ_RFFJ01000219.1 GCF_003696235.1 Streptomyces triticirhizae | reverse complement strand
GGAGCAGGAGCCGACCTGGCGGGCGGCGGCGCCGGCGCGGATCGCCGAGGCGGTCAAGCGGGCGCAGTCGCGGCCCTGGGGCAACTGGTATGTGGTGGGCGCGAGTTCGACGCTCGGGCGCGGACGCGCGCTGGGGCGCGTGGTGGGCGGCGTGGAGGTGGTGCTGTGGCGCGACGCTGAGGGGCGCCCGCACGCGGGGCCCGGCGCGTGCCCGCACCTGGGCGCCCCGCTGGCGGGGGCGCCGGTGTGCGCGGGCGCGGTGGTGTGTCCCTGGCACGGGCTGGCGTTGGACGGGACGCCGTTCGCCGGCTGGGTGCCGCTGCCGGTGGTGGACGACGGGACGCTGCTGTGGGTGCGGCTGGACGCGCTGGGCGGGGAGCCGCCGCTGCCGGCGCCGCCGGTGCCCCGACGCCCGCCGCGCGAGGGCGCGTTGACGGCCGTCTACACCGGTCTCGGCCGCTGCGAGCCGGAGGACGTGGTGGCCAACCGGCTCGATCCCTGGCATGGCGCCTGGCTGCATCCCTATTCCTTTGTCGACCTGCGGGTGCTGCCGCCGCCCGACGACGGTTCGGCGGGCGACGAGGAACGGCTGCTGGTGGAGGTCTCGTTCCGGGTGGCGGGGCGGCTGGTGGTACCGGTGCGGGCGGAGTTCAGCGCGCCCGGGCCGCGCACCGTGGTGATGCGGATCGTGGCGGGCGAGGGCGTCGGCTCGGTGGTGGAGACGCACGCCACCCCGCTGGGGCCCGACGCGGGTGGCCGGCCCCGCACCGCCGTGGTCGAGGCGGTGGTGGCGACCTCGCGCCGCCCGGGCTTCGCCCTGGCCCGCGCCTGCGCGCCACTGCTGCGCCCGGCGCTGCGCGCGACGGCGGCCCGCCTGTGGCGGGACGACCTCGCCTACGCGGAGCGCCGCTGGTGGCTGCGCGCCACGGGCCGCTGGCCGGGCTGAGCCGCCAACCCCCGTGCCACTCAGGGCAGTTGGACGAGGTGCATCCGGTACTCCTCGACGGCCGGCAGCCGGCGGCGCGCCAGGTCGGCCAGCATCGCGCGGTGCCGGGCTGGCAGCGCGTCGTGGACCGGCTGCGGCAGCGAGGTCAGGGTGTGGGAGGCCAGGACGCGGCTGCCTGGCACCCAGTCCGTGACGACCTCGATGTCGGCGCAGCCCCAGCGCAGCCTGGCCTCGACCCGGCTCAGCGCGTCGTGCTCGTCCTGGGCGGCGACCAGGCCCGGGGTGTTGGTGTCCAGGGCGAGCAGGGCGCCGGGCAGCCGTCCGGAGAGGCGCCGCAGCAGGTCGCGCACCTGGGCCTCGTCGAGGAACGGGAGCACCGCCTCGGCGGTGAACAGGTGCGGCCCGCCCGCGTGGTGGGCGATCTCGGCGAGCCAGCCGTCCTCGGTGACGGAGGCGGCGAGCGTGGTGCGGCGTGGGGTGTCGGCGAAGAACGCGCGGCGCAGGGCGATGACGTCGGGGAGGTCCAGGTCGAACCAGCGGGCCCGGCCGTTGTCGGTGCGCTCGAAGCGGGTGTTGAGGCCGGTGCCGACCTCCACCACGGTGCCCGTCGGGTGGCGGTCCAGGAAGTCCCGGGTCCAGTGGTCGAAGAGCAGGGTGCGCAGCACGGCCCCGGTGAGGCTGGGCAGTCCGTCGAAGCGGGCGAAGTCGTGGTCGATCGCCTCGACCAGCTCGACGGCGCGGGGGTCGGTGAGCGCGGGGTCGGGCCCGGCGTGTTCGACGGCCCGTCCGTAGAGCGGTATCAGCAGGGTCTCCTGGACGACGCCGAGGCGGGGGCGGACGCCCGGGCTGTGCCCGGGTCGTTCGGGGGCGGTCACCGCTCCTCCCGGAACAGCACGTGCCGGCGGACCACCGGATCGTACTTGCGCAGTTCGAGGCGGTCGGGGTCGTTCCTGCGGTTCTTGCGGGTCACATAGGTGTAGCCGGTGCCCGCCGTGGAGCGGAGTCTGATCACCGGGCGGATGTCGTCGCGAGCCATGCGCGCTACTATACGCAAACGGGAACCATGTTCAATAAGCGGTGGCTGTCTCCCGTGGCCCCGCGTGCCCACGAAGGAGACGAGCCCGTTGGCCGTGCCCAAGCGCAAGCTCTCGCGCAGCAACACCCGCCACCGCCGCGCCCGTTGGAAGGCGAGCACCCCCGACCTGGTGCCGATCACCGTCGACGGCCGCCGCCATCTGGTGCCCCGCAACCTGGTCCGCGCCTACCAGCGCGGCCTGTTGACGCCGAAGGACTGACCCGCGACGCCCCCGTCGCGCCCCAGGACACCCCCAACGCCCCAAGAAACCCCAGGGAAAGGAGCGGCCATGTCCGCCCACTGCCAACTCACCGGCCGCAGCCCGGCGTTCGGCAACCGCATCTCCCACTCCCACCGGCGCACCAGGCGCCGGTTCAACCCCAACATCCAGCACAAGCGGTACTGGCTGCCCAGCGAGAACCGGTTCGTCCGGCTCACCCTCAGCGCCAAGGGCATCAGGACCGTGGACGCCATCGGCATCGAGCGGGCGGTCGCCCGCATCCGGGCCCGTGGCGAGAAGATCTGACGACCATCCGAGAAGGACGAACCACCGTGGCCAAGGCCAGCAAGATCGCCAAGAACGAGCAGCGCAGGGAGATCGTCGCGCGCTATGCCGCCCGGCGCGCGGAGCTGAAGGAGACCATCCGCAGCCCGCTCAGCACCCCGGAGCAACGGGAGGCCGCGCAGCGGGAGCTGCGGCGGCAGCCGCGTGACGCCAGCGCGGCCCGGGTGCGCAACCGGGACAGCGTGGACGGCCGCCCGCGCGGCCATCTGCGCGCCTTCGGGCTGTCCCGGATCAACCTGCGCCGGATGGCGCACGCCGGGGAGCTGCCCGGCGTCACCAAGTCGAGCTGGTGAGCGCCGTGCCCCGACACCCCCGCAGGGGCGGGGACCGCCCGCCCCGCCCCAACCCGCTGGTCGCGGCGGGCATCACGCACATCGACTACAAGGACGTCGACCTGCTGCGGAGGTTCATCTCCGACCGGGGGAAGATCCGCAGCCGCCGGGTCACCCGGCTGACCGTCCAGCAGCAGCGGGAGATGGCCAGGGCGATCAGGAACGCCCGCGAGATGGCGTTGCTCCCCTACCCGACCACCCCGCGGACGCCCCGCTGAGGCCCCGCTCAGGCCCGCTAACGCCGACGGCCCGGCGCCCCGAACTCGTCGGGGGCGCCGGGCCGTTGACGCGAGGGGCCGGCGCGGCGGCTCAGCGCCGCAGTTCGCGCAGATACGCGCCGAAGTGCTCGGCGCCGTCCACGATGCGCGGGCCCGAGATGGCCTCGTTGTAGTCGAGGATGTGGAAGTTCCGCTCGCGGACCGCCGTCACCTCGGCCAGGGCCGGCGAGGAGGTGAGGAAGTCGATCTTCTCCTCGGCCGGCTGGTCGCCGTAGTCGAGGATGACGATCACCTCGGGGTCGGCCTCGATGACCGGCTCCCAGCCGACCGAGGTCCAGCGCTCGGTGAGGTCGGCGAAGATGTTGCGCCCGCCGGCGATCTCGATGATCTCGTTGGGCGGCGCCTGGTTGCCCGAGGTGAACGGCTGCTCGGTGCCCGAGTCGTAGAGGAAGACGCGCGGCGGCCGGCCCTCGGGCGCGCTCTCCCGCACCGCCTCGACCCGTTCCCGCAGCCCGGCGACCACCTCGGCCGCGCGGTCCTCCACGCCGAAGATCTCGCCCAGCCGCTCCAGGTCGGTGTAGAGGCCGTCGAACGGGGTGACGCGGAAGGGGTGTCCGGGGTAGTTGTAGCAGGTCTCGCTGTGCAGGAAGCTCTGGATGCCCAGGTCGTCCAGGATCTCCGGGGTGATGCCGCGCTCGTCGCTGAAGCCCGACTGCCAGCCCGCGACGACGAGGTCGGCCCGTTCGTCGACGACCAGCTCCCGGTTGAGCAGGTCGTCGCTGAGCATCTCGACCCGCGCGTACTCCTCGGCCCAGGGCGACTCCTCGACCGGCGGGTTGGCGGGCGGCATCACATAGCCGTGCACCGCGTCGGTCAGCCCCAAGACGAACAGCTTGTCCGCGCTGCCCGCCTCGTAGACCACGGCCCGCTCGGGCCTGCGGTACTCCACCTCCTCCCCGCAGCGCGCCACGGTGGTGGTCTCCGCGTCGCCGCCGGAGTCGTCGGCGACCTCGGCGCCACAGCCGGCGAGCAGCAGCGTGGCGGCCACGGTCGGGGCGAGGGCGGTGCGGCAACGGCGTGCGTTCATGGGCGGGTTCCTCGTGTTCGGTGGGTGGGCCTCGGGGGCCCTGGGGACTCGGGCGGCAGGGTGTAGAGCAGCTGCGGGTCCCCGGTGAGCGGGTGGGGCACGACGGTGGCGGCCACTCCGAAGACCCGCTCGACCAGTTCGGCGGTGAGCACCTCGGCCGGCGGGCCGACCGCCACCAGGGCGCCGGCGTCCAGCACGGCGATCCGGTCGCAGACGGCGGCGGCCAGGTTCAGGTCGTGCAGCACGACCAGCACGGTCAGTTCGGGGTCGCGCAGCAGGCGCAGCAGCGCCACCTGGTGGCGGATGTCGAGGTGGTTGGTCGGCTCGTCCAGCACCAGCAGCCCGGCCTCCTGGACCAACGCCCGCGCGGCGAGCACCCGTTGCCGTTCCCCGCCGGAGAGGGTGAGCACGCCGCGGTCGGCCAGGTGCGCGACGTCCAGGCGGCGCATGGCGTCCCGGCACAGCGCCCGTTCCCGCGCGCCGAGCGTCTGGTTGCCGCGCAGGTGCGGGGTGCGGCCGAGGGCGACGACCTCCTCGACGGTGAAGTCCATCTCCGTCCCGCTCTCCTGGGTCAGCGCGGCGACGCCGCGCGCGCTCTCCCGCAACGACAGCGTGGACAGCTCGCGTTCGCCCAGCCAGACGGTGCCGCCGGTGGGGCGCAGCGCGCGGTAGACGCAGCGCAGGGCGGTGGACTTGCCGCTGCCGTTGGGCCCGACCAGGCCCACGACCTCCCCGGCCCCCACCGCGAGGGACAGCGCCCGCACCAGCGTCGCGTCGCCGACCTCGACGGAGAGCGCGTCGAGCCTGAGCATCTCCCGGGCCCCTTCCGGGCGTTCCGGACGTTCCGGGCGTTCCGGGCGTTCCGCTTCGGGGGGCGCCATCTCAACGGCCCCCGAAGAGGTAGCCCCGCCGCCGCATCAGGGTGATGAAGACGGGCACCCCGACCAGCGCCGTGATCACGCCGAGCGGCAGCTCGCGGGGTGCGGCGAGGGTGCGGGCCAACAGGTCGGCCCAGACCATGAACACGGCGCCGAGCAGCGGCGCGACCAGCAGCACCCGGACATGGCGGGCGCCGACCACGATCCGCGTCAGATGGGGAACGATCAGCCCGACGAAGCCGATGGCGCCGCTGACCGCGACGATCGCCCCGGTCATCAGCGAGGTCAGCGCGAAGAGCCGGCGGCGCAGCGCGGTGGTGTCGACGCCGAGGCTGGCGGCGGTCTCGTCGCCGAGCGCCAGCACGTCCAACGACCGGCTGGCGCGGTGCAGCACGACGACGCCGAGCAGCACGGTGGCCGCCACGGCCGGCAGCGTGCCCCACGTGGCGGCGCCGAGGCCGCCCATCGTCCAGAACAGCACGGTGTGGGTGGCCTCGCCGTCGGGCGCCAGATAGACCAGCACGCTCATCAGCGCCTGGAAGCCGTAGGCCAGCGCGATCCCGGTGAGCACCAGCCGCAGCGGGGTGAGCCCGGCGCGGCTGTAGGAGGCGAGGTAGACGAGCGCCGAGGCGGCCAGCGCGCCGGCGAAGGCGCCGGCGGAGAGCGCGTAGATCCCCAACGAGCCGAGGAGGCCGACGGTCAGCACCGCCACCGCGCCGACCGAGGCGCCGGAGGAGATGCCCAGGACGAACGGATCGGCCAGCGCGTTGCGGACCAGCGCCTGCACGGCCACCCCGATCGCGCTGAGCCCGGCGCCGACGACCACGGCCAGCAGCACGCGCGGGGTGCGCACCTGCCAGACGATCTGGTAGCGGGTCACCTCGTCGGCCGCGATGGTGCCGCCGCTGACCGCCGCCCACAGGTAACGGGCGGTGTCCGCCGGGGAGATGACGGCCGAGCCCCAGCCGATGGCGAGCAGGGCCGAGGCCGCGAGCAGCACCGCCAGCCCGGCGACCGGGAGAACGGAGCCCCGGCCGGCGGGCGGCTCGGGGACGGCCTCCGCCGGCTCCGGCGCGGGGCCGGCCGCCAGGGGGAGGCGAGCGGGAGGTGAGACCATGCCGAGGAACGATAGACATACTGGTAATCATTTTCAACTGAGCCGGAGTGAGCCGCCCGAGGTCAGCGGGCGTCCGTGGTGCGCAACGTGAGGATGCGGACGCTCCGTTCGCCGGCGTGCGGGTCACGGCCGTGCCAGCAGCGGTAGTTGTCCAGCAGCAGGATCTCGCCGGCGGCGGGCGTGAAGCGCGGCAGCCGCTCCTCGGCCGCCAGGACCCGGGCCTCCAGGCGGGCCAGCCACGCGCGGACGCGCTCGGCGTCGGGGTCGCGGTGCAGCGGCACGGCGCCCTCGGTGCGGCGCACCACCCGGCGCCCGCTCCGGGTGAACTCCACATGGCGGGCGACGCGCGGGCGGGCCGGCAGCCCGCGCAGCCCGGCCCAGCCGCCGTAGAGGTCCACGTCCACGCCGGTCAGGAACGTGTGCAACGCCGGGTCCTCGGCGGCCAGTTGGTCGACAAAGCGACAGGCGTCCAGCACGAACGAGGCGCCGCCGGACGGCGCGGGCGCGAGGCACTGGACCAGCACATGGTCCTCGTCGGGGTGGCGCCGGCGGGTGGGCACCCCGCCGATGTCCACGACGAGATCCAGGCTGTCGGCGTGCAGCCGGACCGGGCCGCCGTCCCGCGAGGTCCGTTCGCGCAGCGGGTACAGCTCCCGCAGCCGCGCCCCGAGCACGGTCGCCGCAGCGACCACCAGCGCGTCGGCCGTCGCCTCCGCACCGGTGAGCAGCACGGCGCCGTCCCGGGCGAGCGCGTGCGCCGCGTCGGCGGGGCGCGCGAGGGGAACGCGCTCCGGGCGGACGCCGCAGGCGCGGTCGGGGGCGGCGCGGGTGTCGGCGGCCGGGGCGTGGTCAACGGGCATGGGGGCGGGCTCCTTTCGCGTCGGGGGCGCCCGGCGCTCGGCGGCCGGGCGTCCTCGCCGCGCATCCTAGATGAAAATGGTTCCCGATACCGGGTATGCTCCGTGGAAACGATTTTCGTTTTGTAGCGTGAAACCCGCACGCATCGCGGACCGCAGGAGTTATCCGGAGAAGGAGCACGACACCGACATGACCACCCGCATACGCCCGAGACGGCGGCACGCCGTGGCGGGCCTGATGGCCGCCGCCCTGCTGGCGGCGGGCGCCACCGGCAGCGCACAGGCCGCCGATCCGCTCGTTCTCGACCACGGCCACATCGACGCGTTCCATGTCGCCGTGGAGGAGGGCACGTTGGTCCTCGACCTCGCCGAGGACGTCACCGGCTCGCATGTCCGGCACGCGCCCGAGGACGTGCTGCTGCACGTGAGGCAGGACGCCTGGGTCGCCGACATCCCCGAGGCGTACCCCGGCGCCCCGGCCGGCTATGTGCTGCCGCTGACCCAGGACCCGAACCTCATCTGGCCCGGCTGGGACACCAACGGCACCGCCGGCAGCGGCTACACCGACGTGGAGATCGACATCACCTCGGTCGAGGGGCCCGGCGAGGTCTTCCTCTACACGCTGACCGGCTTCGGCACGGTGACCTCGCTGTTGGAGGACGGCGGCCACCAACTCCCGGGCACGCTGCGGGAGGAGACCCCCTCGCACACCCACGCGCAGTGGACGTTCACCGAGCCCGGCACCTACACCCTCACCGCCGAGGCCACCGCCACCAACCCCGACAGCGGCCGGTCGCTGACCAGCGACGCCGCGACCTACACCTTCGCGGTGGGCGAGCGTCAGGAGCCCGACCCTGAGCCGACCGCCCTGTCCATCGAGGGGCTGGCGGACCACTACCACACCGGCGACGCCGTGGAGTTGACGGCCGTGCCGAACGCCCCGACCGAGCTGGACCACTACCACTGGTACACCCGGGACTCCGCCGACGCGGCGTGGGAGGCCGCCGAGGGCGGCGACGGCGCGCGGTACTCGGGCACGGCCGAGGTCGACGGGCAGCAGCTGCGGGCCGAGCTGCTGGGCGAGGACCACGAGGTGGTCGCGGCCTCCGAGCCGGTGACCGTGCGCATCGACGACCACGGGGGCGGCGAGGACTCCGGCGGGACCGGGGACGACGCGGGCGGCGCGGCCGGCGGCGACACGGGCGGCTCGGGCGGCAACGCCTCGGGCGGCGACGGCGGTTCGGGCGACGACGGCGGCGCGGCCTCCTCGACCGGAGGGGACTCCGGCGGCGACGCCGGCGGGTCCGCCGCGGACGGCGGGACGAGTGGCGGCTCCTCGACCGGGGGCGGTGGTGACGGGGAGCCGCGGTGCTTCCCCGTGGAGGAGGAGCGCGAGGTGCCCGCCGAGCGGGGCGAGGCGCTGGTGCTCGACCACGGGCACATCGACGCGTTCAACGTGCTGACCGAGGGCGGGGACCTGGTCCTCAACCTCAAGGAGGACGTGACGGGCAGCCATGTCGCCCACGCGCCCGAGGACGTGGTGCTG
This sequence comes from Streptomyces triticirhizae, assembly GCF_003696235.1. GTDB lineage: Bacteria > Actinomycetota > Actinomycetes > Streptomycetales > Streptomycetaceae > Streptomyces > Streptomyces triticirhizae. The sequence continues at coordinate 658 of NZ_RFFJ01000219.1, read as the reverse complement.
CACGTCAAGCCCGAGGCGTTCACCGAGGAGATCCCCGAGGGCTACCCGGGCGCGCCCGCCGGCTATCTGCTGCCGCTGACCCAGGACCCGAACCTCATCTGGCCCGGCTGGGACACCAACGGGGTGGCCGGCGGCGACCACACCGACGTGGAGATCGACATCACCTCGGTCGAAGGACCCGGCGAGGTCTTCCTCTACACGACCAACACCTTCGGCGGGGCCGTTCCGATCCTGGAGGGTGGCGACCTCGACCTGCCCGGCACGATCCGCGAGGCGACCCCGGCGCACACCCACGCCCAGTGGACGTTCACCGAGCCCGGCACCTACACCCTCACCGCCGAGGCCACCGCCACCGACCCCGAGACCGGTGAGTCGCTGACCAGCGACGCCGCGACCTACACCTTCGCGGTCGGGGACGCGCCCGACGGCCTCGCCGCGCGGGGCGGGACCAGCACCGAGACGGTGACCGTGGGCCGGACCGCCGACGGCGAGGAGTGCGCGCTGCCCGACGGCCAACTCGGCGGCCGCGACGGCCGGTTGGCCAGCACGGGCGGCGGCGTTCCCCCGCTGCTGGTGGGCGGGGCCGGCGCGGCCCTGCTGGCCGGAGGGGCCACCGCGCTGCTGATCGCCCGGCGCCGCCTGGCGGCCCGCGCCTGAG
>NZ_RFFJ01000218.1 GCF_003696235.1 Streptomyces triticirhizae | reverse complement strand
CGGGCCGCCGCCACCGCGCCGGCCCGCAGCGCCCGACGCGCCTGCGAGTCGTCCGGCTCAAGCGGCAGCGGCGAACGGCGCGGCCGCCCGCCCACCGTGCACGGCAGCGTCAGCCGGAACTGCGCCCCGCCGCCCGGCTCGCCCCACGCCTCCAGCAGCCCGCCGTGCAGCCGCGCGTCCTCCATCGCGATGGACAGCCCCAGGCCGGTGCCGCCCGTGGTCCGCGCCCGCGCCGGGTCGGCCCGCCAGAACCGGTTGAAGACGCGCTCCGCCTCCCCCGGCCGCAGCCCGATGCCGTAGTCCCGCACCGCGATCGCCACCGCCTGGCCGTCCCTGCCGGCCGCCAGCCGCACCACCACGTCCCGGCCCTCGCCGTGCTCGATCGCGTTGACCACCAGGTTCCGCAGCACCCGCTCGATGCGGCGCGGGTCGACCTCGGCCACCACCGGCGTGCCGTCGCCGCGCACCACCAGCCGGCCGCCCTTCCGCTCGGCCAGCGGCTCGGCGCCCTCGACCACCCGGTGCACCACGTCCCGCAGGTCCGTCGGCTCCGCCTCCAGATGCGCCGCGCCCGCGTCGAACCTGCTGATCTCCAACAGGTCGGCCAGCAGCGACTCGAACCGGTCCAGCTGGCTCAGCAGCAGCTCCGCCGAACGCGCCGTCGCCGGCTCGAAGTCGCCCCGCGCCTCGTGGATCAGGTCGGCCGCCATCCGCACCGTCGTCAACGGCGTCCGCAGCTCGTGCGAGACGTCCGAGACGAAGCGGCGCTGCATCCGCGACAGCTCCTCCAGCTGCTGGATCTGCGTCTGGAGGTTGCGCGCCATCTTGTTGAACGACTCCCCGAGCCGCGCGATGTCGTCCTCGCCGCTGACCTTCATCCGCTCCTGGAGGCGCCCCGCCGCCAGCCGTTCCGCGATCCTGGCCGCCATCCGCACCGGGGTCACCACCTGCCGCACCACCAGCCAGGCGATCGCGCCCAGCAGCGCCACCAGGAACAGCCCGGCCGTGGCCAGGGTCCCGGTGACCAGGCTCAGCGACTTCTCCTCCTGAGTGAAGGGGAAGAGGTAGTACAGCTGGTACTGGTTGCCCTCGTTGTCCGGCAGCCGCTTGCCGATGATCAGCGCGGCCTCGGTCTCGCCGTTCTCCCGCACCACCGTGCCGTACTGCCGGTGGGTCGCCGAGTGCCGGTCCACGGCCTCCCGCATCTCGGGCGAGACGCTCTCCGCCGCCTCGATGTCGCCCATGGAGCGGGTGCCGCGCGGCGGCGCCGGGCTCTCGTCCGAGCCGAACAGCGGCGACAGGTCCGAGCTGAGCGCGACCACGTAGTACACGCCCTGCCCGCCGCTGGCCAACTGCTCCACGATGTTGTTGAGCCAGGTGCTGGTGTCGACGGCCTGCCCGGTGCCGGTGTCGCCCCGCTCGTCGGCGTCAACGGCCAGGTCCTCGGCGACCGCGAAGCCGCCCTCGGCCTGGCTCTGCGCCGTCTGCCGCTTCGCCTCCAGCAGCCCGTTGCGGACCTGGCCGACCACGACCACGCCCAGCACCAGCACCACCGCGAGCGACAGCAGCAGCGTGGAGACGACCACCCGCAGCTGGATGTTCCGCCGCCACAGCCGCATCACCGACAGCAGCGGGCCGCGCGCCACCCGGCCGAAAATCCGGATGGCTGGCTGCGCCCGGCCGCTGTTCGCCCCTTCGGACAACAGCCGGGAGCCGTGCCACCACACCCGGTCCGACACCTCAGCTCGATCCGGCCTTGTAGCCCACGCCGCGCACCGTCACCACGATCTCGGGACGCTCCGGGTCCCGCTCGACCTTCGAACGCAGCCGCTGCACATGGACGTTGACCAGCCGGGTGTCCGCCGCGTGCCGGTACCCCCACACCTGCTCCAGCAGCACCTCACGGGTGAACACCTGCCACGGCTTGCGGGCCAGCGCGACCAGCAGGTCGAACTCCAGCGGCGTCAGCGAGATCGTCTGGCTGCCGCGCTTCACCGAGTGCCCGGCGACGTCGATCACCAGGTCCCCGATGGCCAGCTGCTCGGGCGCCGGCTCCTCGGAACGCCGCAGCCGCGCCCGGATGCGGGCGATCAGCTCCTTCGGCTTGAAGGGCTTGACGATGTAGTCGTCGGCGCCCGACTCAAGACCCACCACCACGTCAACGGTGTCGCTCTTCGCCGTCAACATGACGATCGGCACCCCGGACTCGCCCCGGATCAGCCGGCACACCTCGATGCCGTCCCGACCGGGAAGCATCAGGTCCAACAGCACGAGATCCGGCTTGATCTCCCGGAAGGCCGCCAGCGCCTTGTCGCCATCCGCCACGAACGACGGCTCAAACCCCTCCCCACGCAGCACGATGCCCAGCATCTCCGCCAGCGCGGTGTCGTCATCGACGACGAGTACGCGTCCCTTCATGCGTCCATCATCCCATTGCCCGATGGCGACTCATATGAACGTGATCTGGAACACACTTCCGCCAGCCGGCCGTGATCCACCGGCGTCACCACACCACGGTCCGTGACGATCGCCGTCACCAGCTCCGGAGGCGTCACATCGAACGCCGGGTTGTACGCCTGCGCCCCCACCGGCGCCACCGGCACCCCCGGCGCCAACTCCGTCACCTCGTGCCCGGACCGCTGCTCGATCCGGATCGCCGCCCCGTCCGGCGTCGACAGGTCCACCGTGCTCACCGGCGCCACCACCACGAACGGCACCCCGTGATGGCCCGCCAACACCGCCAGACCGTAGGTCCCCACCTTGTTCGCCACCGAGCCGTCGGCCGCGATCCGGTCCGCCCCCACCAGCACCGCGTCCACCTCGCCCGCCGCGAACAACGACCCGGCCGCGCCGTCCACCTGCACCGTGTACGGCATCCCCTCCCGCGCCGCCTCCCACGCCGTCAGCCGCGCGCCCTGCAACAGCGGCCGCGTCTCGTCCACCCACAGCCGCCGCAGCTCACCCGCGAGATGCGCCGCCCGCGCCACCGCGAACGCCGTTCCGCCCCCCACCGACACCAACGCGCCCGTGTTGCAGTGCGTCAACAGCCGATAGCGGCCGCCCGGCAGCAGCTCGCCCAGCAGCTCCCGGCCCAGCCGCGCCATCCGCTCGCTGTCCTCGACGTCCTCCTGGTGCAGCGCCCGCGCCTCCGCCAGCGCGGCCGCCGCCGCCACCTCGCCCGCGCCGCCCGCCGCCTCGAACGCCGCCACCGCGCGCCGCACCCCGTACCCGAGGTTCACCGCCGTCGGCCGCGCCTCGGCCAGCAGCCGCGCCGCCTCCCGCACGTCGAAGCCGCGCGCCGCCGCCAACGCGACGCCATACGCCCCCGCCACACCCAGCACCGGCGCCCCCCGCACCGCCAGCGACTGAATGGCCGCCACCAGACCGGGAACGTCCGTGACCGTCAACTCCACCTCCTCCGAGGGCAGTCGGGTCTGGTCCAACAGCAACAACACGGGGCCCTCGGGCGGCTCCGCCCAGCGCAGGGTGGGGACTCTGAGATCAGCCATTGACCCAGTCTGCCGCCCGACCCCCGCCGTGAGAAGGCGCGACCGCGCCACGAACTCCGCCGGCCCCACCGCGCCACCGCCATGGCACGATGGGCGCCAGGACCACGGCGGGACCGGCACACGGCCGCAGGGGTAACCCCCAGAAAACCGTTCGACACGTTCGACGCGCACGACACGTCCGACAGACGTTCGACAAGGGAGCAACCGTGAGCGACAAGCCGGGCTGGACCTCGCCCGGATCTCCGTCCCCCGGCCCGGACAACGGGCCCCCGCAGCAGCCCGGCGGCCAGCCCACCGGCCAGCCCGGCGGACCACCCCAGGGCTGGGGCGGACCACCACCCGGCTGGACCGGGCCGCCACCCGGTCGGGGCGGGCCACCCCCCGGCTGGGGCGGACGGGGACCCATGCCCCTGGCACCCAAGCCGGGCGTCGTTCCGCTGCGCCCCCTCACCCTCGGCGAACTCTTCGACGGCGCCGTCTCCACCGCCCGCGCCCACTGGCGCACCGTGCTGGTCATCAGCCTCGGCATCGCCATCGTCACCCAGGTCGTCGCCACCCTCGCGATGCGCCTGTGGCTCAGCGACAGCGAGGGCCTCGCCGCCCTGGAGGACAACCCCAACCCCACCGACGAGGAACTGCGCCAAGCCCTCGGCGACATCCTGGCGTTCAGCTCCGTCACCGGCATCGTCACCCTCCTCGGCAGCGTCCTGGCCACCGCCATGCTGACCATCGTCGTCAGCCGCGCCGTCCTCGGCCGCGACGTCACCCTCGCCGAGGCGTGGGCCGACTCCCGCAGCCGACTGCTGCGCCTGCTCGGCGTCGTGCTGCTCGTTCCGCTCCTCGCCGTCCTCGCCGTCGCCGTCCCCGGCCTGGTCCTCGCCCTCAGCGGCATCCCGGCCCTCGCCGTCCTCGGCCTCCTCGGCGGCTTCGTCCTCGCCGTCTGGCTCTACGTCAGGCTCTCCCTCGCCGCCCCCGCGCTGATGCTCGAACGCCAGGGCGTCATCGCCTCCCTGCGCCGCTCGGCCAAGCTCGTCGAGGGCACCTGGTGGCGGATCTTCGGCATCCAACTCCTCATGCTGCTCCTGGTGGTCGTCGTCAGCGGCATCATCGAGTTCCCCGCCGCCGCCATCGCCGGCTTCATCGACGGCAGCGGCACCGACTCCCTCACCGGCGGCATGAGCGATCTGACCTGGACCTATCTGATCCTCTCCGGCATCGGCGCGGTCATCGCCGCCACCATCACCCTCCCCATCAGCGCCGGCGTCACCGCACTGCTCTACATCGACCAGCGCATCCGCCGCGAGGCCCTCGACCTCGAACTCGCCCGCGCCGCCGGCCTCACCCGGAACGAGGGCTCCCCCGACCACCCCGACCACCCCGACCCGGAGCGTTGACCCATGCGTTCGGCGGACGAGGTGGGCCCCCCGCTCACCGTGCCCAGAGACCCGGCCAGGGAGGCCGCCGAACGCGAACTCTCCCAACACCTCTACACCCGCCACGAGCCAGGCCCGGTCCGCCGGGCCTGGAACTGGCTCTGGGAACGCCTCTTCGGCGCCCTGGAGTCGGCCGCCTTCCACACCCCAGGCGGCTGGCTCGGCCTCCTCGTCATCCTGCTGATCCTCGCCGCCGTGCTCCTCGCCATCCGCCTCCGCCTCGGCGCCCTGCGCACCGCCGCCGGCCCCAGCGCCGCCGGCGCCCTGTTCGCCGAACGCCCCCGCAGCGCCGCCGAACACCGCGCCGCAGCCGAGGAACACGCCGCCGCCGGCCGCTGGGCCCCCGCCGTCCGCGAACGGATGCGCGCCATCGTCCGCGCCCTGGAAGAACGCGCCCTCCTCGACCCGCGCCCCGGCCGCACCGCAACCGAGGCCGCCGCCGAGGCCGCCCGCGCCCTCCCCGACCTCGCCGCCCAACTCCACGACGCCGCCGCCCTCTTCGACGCCGTCGCCTACGGCGAGCACCCCGCCACCGCCGCCGACCACGCCCAACTCGCCGCCCTCGACGAGGCCCAACGCCGCGCCACTCCCGACCTCACCGCCGCCTGGACCGCACCATGACGGCACCCGAAGCGACCAACGCGACCGGCACCGCCGTCTCCCCCGACGCCCGCCACCTCCTGCGCCGCGCCCGGCCCCTGGCCATCGGCGCCGTCGCCCTGGTCCTCGCCGGCCTCCTCCTCGCCGTCCTCAACTCCGGAGACAGCGGCACCCTCGACCCCCGCTCCACCGTCCCCGGCGGCAGCCGCGCCGTCGCCGAACTCCTCGCCGACCACGGCGTCACCACCACCCTCGCCGGCACCGCCGCCGAGGCCGCCCAGGCCACGGCGGCCACCGGCCCCGACACCACCCTCCTCGTCGCCCGGCCCGAGGCGCTCACCCCCACCGCCCGCGCCACGCTCCGCGACGCCGCCCAACGCGCCGGCGCCCGCACCGTGTTGCTCGCCCCAGGCCCCGAGGCCACCGCCGCGTTCGCCCCCAGCGCCACCGTCGCCCCACCCGTCGAGGCCGACGAACGCGCCCCAAGCTGCGACTGGCCCACCGCCCAACGCGCCGGCTCCGCCCGCCTCGGCGGCTACCGCTACGCGCTCCCCGATGGCACCACCGACGCCGTCTCCTGCTACCCGGCCGAGGGCACCGCGACCCTGGTCACCCTCCCCGCCGACACCCCCGAAGGCACCGGCGAGACCGTGCTGCTCGGCTCCCCCGACCTCCTCACCAACGACCACCTCGACGAGGCCGGCAACGCCTCCCTCGCCCTCCAACTCCTCGGCGCCCACCCGAACCTCGTCTGGTACCTCCCCACCGGCGCCGAGGCCCCCGCCGACGCCGACCGGCGCACCGTCAGCGAACTGCTCCCCGACGGCTGGCGCTGGGCCGCCCTCCAACTCGCCGTCGCCGCCGCCCTCGCCGCCCTCTGGCGCGCCCGCCGCCTCGGCCCCGTCCTCACCGAACCGCTGCCCGTCACCGTTCCCGCCGCCGAGACCACCGAGGGCCGCGCCCGGCTCTACCACCAGACCCACGCCACCGCCCAGGCCGCCGACGCGCTCCGCACCGCCACCCGCACCCGCCTCGCCCCCGCCGTCGGCATCCCACCCGCCGACACCCACAGCCCCGAGGCCCTGCCGCCGGCCGTCGCCGCCCACGCAGGCACCAGCCCGACGGCCGTCCACGCCCTGCTGTTCGGCCCCGCACCCGAGGACGACCGCGCCCTGGTGCGGCTCGCCGACGAACTCGACGCCCTCGAACGCCGCGTCACCGACCACCCCCCGACCACCGAACCCCCGACAGGCGAGGAGCTAAGCACGTGACCGCCGCCCCATCAGCCGAAGCCCCGCACGCGGTCCTCGAAGCCCTGCGCGCCGAGATCGGCAAGGCCGTCGTCGGCCAGGACGCCGCCGTCACCGGACTGGTGGTCGCCCTGCTCTGCCGAGGCCACGTCCTCCTCGAAGGCGTCCCGGGCGTCGCCAAGACCCTCCTCGTCCGCACCCTGGCCACCGCGCTCGAACTCGACACCAAGCGCGTCCAGTTCACCCCCGACCTGATGCCCAGCGACGTCACCGGCTCCCTCGTCTACGACACCCGCAGCGCCGAGTTCTCCTTCCAGCCGGGACCGGTCTTCACCAACCTGCTGCTCGCCGACGAGATCAACCGCACCCCGCCCAAGACCCAGGCCGCGCTGCTGGAGGCCATGGAGGAACGCCAGGTCACCGTGGACGGCGTCCCCCGCCCGCTGCCCGACCCGTTCATGGTCGCCGCCACCCAGAACCCCATCGAGTACGAGGGCACCTATCCCCTCCCCGAGGCCCAACTCGACCGCTTCCTACTGAAGTTGACCCTCCCGCTGCCCACCCGCGAGCAGGAGGTCGACGTCCTCACCCGGCACGCCTCCGGCTTCGACCCCCGCGACCTGGCCGCCGCCGGCGTCCGCCCCGTCGCCGGCCCCGCCGACCTGGAGAACGCGCGCGCCGCCGTCGCCAAGGTCGCCGTCTCCCCCGAGATCGCCGGCTATGTCGTGGACCTCTGCCGCGCCACCCGCGACTCGCCCTCCCTCGCCCTGGGCACCTCGCCCCGGGGCGCCACGGCCCTGATGGCCACCGCCCGCGCCTGGGCCTGGCTCTCCGGCCGCGACTACGTCACCCCCGACGACGTCAAGGCCCTCGCCCTGCCCACCCTCCGCCACCGCGTCAGGCCACGCCCCGAGGTCGAGATGGAGGGTGTCACCCCCGACCGCGTCCTCACCGGCCTGCTCGCCCGCGTCCCGGTCCCCCGCTGATGGCGCTCACCGGCCGCACCGCGCTCGTCGCGGCCCTCGGCACCCTGGTCGTCGGCCTCCTGCCCGGCTGGCACGGCGTGCTCGCCGTCCTGCTGCCGCTGCTCGCGGCCGTCGGCTACGACCTGGCCCTGGCCGCCCCGGTCCGCACCCTCCGCCTGGCCCGCGACGGCGACACCTCCGCCCGCCTCGGCGAGACCGCGGAGGTGCGCCTCACCGTCACCAACCCCGCCGGCCGGCCGCTCCGCGCCGAGCTGCGCGACGCCTGGCCGCCCAGCGCCTGGCAACCCGGCGCCGCCTATGCCGCCGCGCGCCACCGCCTCACCGTCCCGGCCCGCGAACGCCGGCGGATCACCACCACCCTCCACCCGACCCGCAGGGGCGACCACCGCGCGGCCCGGGTGACGATCCGCTCCCACGGCCCGCTGGGCCTGGCCGCCCGCCAGGGCAGCCACGAGGTGCCGTGGACCGTCCGGGTGCTGCCCCCGTTCACCAGCCGCCGCCACCTTCCGGCCAAGCTGGCGCGGCTGCGTGAACTCGACGGCCGCACCACCGTGTTGACCCGGGGCGAGGGCACCGAGTTCGACAGCCTCAGGGACTACGTCCCCGGCGACGACGTCCGCTCCATCGACTGGCGCGCCACCGCCCGCCAGTCCGCCGTCGCCGTCCGCACCTGGCGCCCGGAGCGCGACCGCCATCTGCTGCTCGTCCTGGACACCGGCCGCACCTCGGCCGGCCGGGTCGGCGACATCCCCCGCCTCGACGCGTCCATGGACGCCGCCCTGCTGCTGACCGCCCTGGCCACCCGCGCCGGCGACCGCGTCGACCTGCTCGCCTTCGACCGCGAACCCCGCGCCTCGGTCCGTGGCCGCACCGGCGGCGATGTCCTGCCCGCGACGGTCGCCGCGCTGGCGCCCCTGGAGCCACGGCTGGTGGAGACCGACACCTCGGCCCTCGCCGCCACGGCCCTCGCCCGCGCCCCACGGCGCTCCCTGCTGGTCCTCTTCACCGGCCTGGACGCCGCCCCCGTCGAGGCCGGACTCCTCCCGGTGCTCCCCCGGCTGACGGAACGCCACACCGTGCTGGTCGCCGCCGTCAGCGACCCCCACATCGCCGAACTCGCCGCGCGCCGGGGCACCGTGACCGCCGTCTACGAGGCGGCCGCCGCCGCCCGCCACCAGGCGGAACGCCAACGGACCGCGCAACGCCTCCGCGCCCTGGGCGTCACCGTCGTCGACGCCACCCCCACCGCCCTGGCCCCGGCCCTCGCCGACGCCTACCTGGCCCTGAAGACCTCGGGCCGGCTCTGAGGAGCCCGACGGCCCCACAGAAACGCAGAAATGGTTGATGGGGACTACCAAGACTCTCGTCTCGATAATCCCCATCAACCATCTTCAATAACTGTCCGGCGGTGTCCTACTCTCCCACACGGTCCCCCATGCAGTACCATCGGCGCTGGAAAGCTTAGCTTCCGGGTTCGGAATGTAACCGGGCGTTTCCTTCCCGCCATGACCACCGGAACCCAAAACAGG
>NZ_RFFJ01000217.1 GCF_003696235.1 Streptomyces triticirhizae | reverse complement strand
CCCCGCCTCCGCCGCGTCGGGCCGCCGGCGCGGGTCCCGCCGCAGCATCGCCGTCAGCACCGGCGCCAGCGGCCCCGTCGCCTCGGCGTCCACCCGGACCACGCCCTGCTCGGCCCGCCACCGGCGCAGCGCCTCGGCGTCCTCCGCCGTGCCCTCCCCGCCGTCGGTCCCCTCGACCTCGTCCGGTTCCGGTTCTGGTTCCCGCTCCTGCGGGTCGTCATCGCGGGGCGGCGCGCCGGTGACCAGCGCGTGCAGCGTCGCCGCCAGGCTGAACACGTCGGATGCGGGGCGCGGAATGTTCCCGCGCGCCACCTCGGGCGCCGCGTAGTCGGGGGTGAAGCTGAACGGGCCGTTGACGGTGACCGTCTGGGTGTCGCGGAACCGGTAGGCCGCCCCGAAGTCCAGCAGCTTGGCCGCGCCCCGCCGGGTCAGCCCGACGTTGGCCGGCTTGACGTCGCAGTGCACGATGCCGGCGGCGTGTAACGCGTCGAGTGCGTCGGCGAGTTGGGCGCCGAGCCGGGCCGCGTCCCGGGGCGCCATCGGCGGCCGGCCGTCCAGGCCGCCGCCCGGCACATGCTCCATGACGAACCAGTGGGCCTCACCGCCGCCCCCGGCCGGCACCGTCACGATGTCCAGCAGCGTCACCACATGCGGGTGGTCGCGGAACTTCGCCAGCGCGCGCGGCTCGCCCAGCCGTCGCACCGGGGGCGCGCCGTCGCCCCCGTCCGGCACCGGCTTGAGCACCACCCGCTCGCCCACCAGCCGGTCGTGGGCCAGCCACACCTCGCCGCCACGGCCGGTTCCCATGACCTCCTCCAGGCCATAGCGACCGGCCAACTCGTCTCCGGGACGCACGACTTCCCCCTCGCGTTCCTCCCTCACGCCCCCGCACCGTCGCGGCGCGCACGCCACGAACCTACTGCGCCCGTCGCGGTGGCGCACCGCGTCCGGCCACGTACCCGCCGTCTTCACCGGCCACCCACAACCGTGGAGACACCGGCCCCACGGGGAACGACGACCGGCGGCCGGCCGTCTCCCGCCGCCGTCGGCTCTCCCGTCGTGACCCCTCCCGGGCGCGCCGCCTACCATCGCGGCGCGCGGCCCGGCCGGGCCCGCCCCCACCGGACGAGGAGGTACGCCCGTGAGGCAGCCCCGCCCCACCCGCCCCGCACGCGAGGGACGCGGCCGCACGCCGCTGGCCCTGGCCGCCGTCGCGGCGCTGACCGCGCCGCTGGTCGCCGGCACCACGGCGCGCGCGGTCGAGGAGCCACCGGAGGACCGGGCCCAACTCCCCGCCGACGTCCTCGATCTGAGCGACTGGAAGATCACCCTGCCCGTCGGCGACGACGAGGCCCCCACCGAGATCCGCCAGCCGGAGCTGGACACCTACGCACATGACACGTTCTTCACCGTCACCGGGACCGAATCCGGCGACGCCGTGCGCTTCCGCGCCCCCGTCAACGGCGTGACCACCGGCGGCTCCTCCTATCCGCGCGCCGAACTGCGCGAGATGGAGCCGGGCGGCGACGACGAGACCGAGTGGTCGTCCACCTCGGGCACCCACACCATGACGGTGCGGGAGGCGTTCACCCACCTCCCCGAGGACAAGCCGCACGTGGTCGGCGCCCAGATCCACGGCGGCGACGACGACGTCACCGTGGTGCGCCTGGAGGGCTCCGAACTCTGGATCACCGAGGGCGACACCGCCCACCACCACCTGGTCACCGACGACTACGAACTGGGCACCGTCTTCGAGATCAGCTACGTGGTGAGCGACGGCGAGATCGAGGTCCACTACAACGGCGAGCTGGAGACGACCCTCGAACACGACGACCCCACCAACTACTTCAAGGCCGGCGCCTACACCCAGGCCAACTGCGAGAACTCCGCCCCCTGCGACGAGGACAACTACGGCGAGGTCGTCATCCACGAGCTGACCGTCGACCACGAGGACGATTAGCCTCTTCCGGATCTTCGGGGATCAGCGGTGGGGGTGGGTGCGGAGGGCCGAGCCCGTCAGCGCGTCAGCTCGGCCAGCGCCGCCAGCAGCCGGTCGATGTGCTCGCGCGGGGTGCCGGCGCCGAAGCTGACCCGCACCGCCTGGAGCGCCCCGCCGCAGTCGTCCGCCGGCCCGTCCGCGTCCAACAGCCGCCGCACCAGCGGCTGGGCGCAGAACATCCCGGACCGCACCCCGATCCCGTACCGGTCCGACAGCGTCCGCGCCAACGCCTCGCTCTCCCAGCCCCGCACCGTGAACGACACCACGGCGACCCGCTCCGACTCCGGCCCGAACAGCGCCAGTTCGCGCACCGCCGGCAGCGCCGCCAGGCCGGCGCGCAGCGCAGACAGCAGCTCCCGCTCCCGCGCCTCCAGCGCGCCGTAGCCCGCGCCCTCGGTCAACGCCCGGCAGGCCGCCGCGATGGCGACGGCGCCGATCACGTTCGGCGAACCGGCCTCGTGCCGCGCCTCGTCCTCCGCCCAGGTCACCCGCACGCCCTCGGCCGGGTCGGCCGCGACCACGCGGGTCGCGCCGCCGCCGGCGAGATAGGGCGCGGCGGCGTCCAGCCAGTCGGCCCGCCCGGCGAGCACGCCCGAGCCGAACGGCGCGTAGAGCTTGTGGCCGGAGAACGCCAGCCAGTCCACGTCCCAGTCGGCGACGCTCACCGGCCGGTGCGGCACCAGCTGCGCCGCGTCCAGCACGATCCGGGCGCCGTGCCGGTGCGCGACGGCGGCCAGCTCGCGCACCGGCCACAGCTCGCCGGTCACGTTGGACGCGCCGGTGACACAGAGCAGCCTCGGCCCCTCGGGGGCCGCCGCCAGCGCCGACCCGACCTCGCGCACGGCCTGTTCGGGGTCGCGCGGCGTCGGCAGACAGTCGACCCGGTGGCCGTGCCGGGCCCAGGGCAGCAGCGCGGCGTGGTGCTCGGACTCGAAGACGAACACCCGTGTGCCGGCGGGCAGCGCTGCGGCCAGCAGGTTCAACGAGTCGGTGGTGGAACGGGTGAAGAGCAGCCGGTCGTCCGGGCGGCAGTCGAGGAAAGCGGCGACCGTGGCGCGGGCGCGCTCGAACAACTCGGTGGACAGGCGGGAGAGATGACCGGCGCCCCGGTGCACGCTCCCGTAGTGCGGCGCGTAGGCGGCGACCTCGTCCCAGACCCGGCGCAGCACCGGGGCGCTGGCCGCGTAGTCCAGCGCCGCGTACCCGATCTCGCCGCCGCCGACGAGCGGGGCGTTGACCGCCGAACTGAGCACGGCGTGCGGATCGTCGGCGGAGGAGGGGAGGGGAACGGACGGGGTGGTGGCAGGGCGAAGCGCGGTGTGAGTGGGCATGACGCTGTCTCCGGCGGGACTCGACGGGGGAGAGACGCCACGGCGGAACGAGCCGGCCGTGACCGATGACCAGTAACCAGAGGGGAGGAGCCGACGGCTCCTAGCGCATTCGCTGACGCATGAGTGACTCCCAGAAGGCCGCACTTGCCATGGACCCTGCTGTCCACGGCCCGGTCATCACCCGGGGCACCCCGCCGCGACGGAGGGTTGCCGGACAGCGGGCCGGGGCCCTGTGGCGCTGTCACTCGTGACCTTGGCCGGCAGTCTGCCACACACCCCGCCGCGTGCGGTAGTCCGGCCGGGGGAGAGCCCCCGGACGCCGGGGCGTCCGGGGGCTCTCGCGTCGTGGCCGAGGTGGTCGTGCCGCCTCAGTTGAGGATCGTGGACTCCAGGGAGTCGAGATCCACGGTCTGGTCGGCCAGGCTTTCCGCCCGGTTCAACTGCTCGGTGCGGTCACTCCATTCGATGGCCATGGTGTCCCCGCTGAGCCGCAGCGTCGCGTTGGCCGCCGACCCCTGGCACATGAAGAGCACCGGTTCCCAGTCGAGCGCGCCGAGCACCCCCGAACTCTGCCGACAGGTCTCGCCCGTTCCCGAGTTGCCGTAGAGAACGCCGTCGGCCGTGGTGTAGAGCGTGAGGCCGTCGGCCTCCCAGCGGGCGAACCAGGCCGGGTCGCCCTCGATGTCGGGGCGCCCGCCAGCCTCCGGGTCGGGGGCGCCGTCACCCTCGGCGCCCCCGTCGCCGAAGCCGCCGGTGGTGTCCAGCTCCAGCTCCTCGTTCATCTCGAAGCCCGGCAGGCCGCCCCCGGGCAGGCCGCCACCGCCGTCCTCGTCGTCGTCACCGCAGCTCGTGAGCACCGTGGAGGCCGCGATCGCGGCCGCCACGGAAATGAGGCGAATTCGTGCACGCACAGGTGTTTCCCCCGTTGTCGCTGTATGTGGGAAGGGCTGTCGATGCTCGACGTTAGTGAGCAACGAGAGGAAATCGCAAATCGAATGCGCGCGGGGGCGGGAACGGTTACCGATTCGTCTCGAAGAAAGCCGGGACGAAAGTCTCGGGAAAGCGGAGGAAAGTCCGAGGAAAGCGGCCCGTGCTAATGAGGAAAAAAGCTGCGGGCGGGAAATGCGCGGTCCCTTTCCCGCGCCGGTTCCCGCCCGCGTCAACGGCCGTCCGCCGCGCTCAGCGCCGCGGCCGGTAGGTGGCGATGATCACTCCGCTGCTGGTGGGCCGCGCGCTCACCAGCGTCAGCTTCTTCAGGGAGGCGTCGTCCGGGAAGAGCTTCCTGCGGCCCTCGCCCGCGACCACCGGGTGGATCAGGAGCACCAACTCGTCCAGCAGGTCCGCCTCCAGCAGGGAGGCGACCAGCCCGGGGCTGCCGGCGACCGAGATGCCCTTCCCCTCGCCCGCCTTCAACTCGTTGACGGCCGTGACCAGATCGCCCTTCAGCAGCTGGCTGTTGGACCAGTCGGAGACGTCGCCGAGCGTGGTGGAGACCACATACTTGGGGGAGTTGTTGATCCAGTTGGCGAAGTGGACGTCCTCGCCCTCGGTCACGGTCGGCCAGTAGCCGGCCCACTCGGTGAAGGTGACCGCGCCCATCAGGACCGCGTCGTTGCTCTCCAACGACCCGGTCAGCACCTCGCCCATCTCCTCGTCGAAGGCGAACTGCCACTGGTCGGGCGACTGGGCCACGCCGTCGAGGGAGACGAACAGGCAGGAGACAAGCTTTCGCACGAGACGCACCTCTCTGTATCCGGAAGCGCGGTCCGGGCCTCGGCCCGCGTTCCGGGTGGCCCCGGTGGCCACAACAGGGAGACTAGGCCAGGCCGAGCGGCCCGGTCTTGTACGGAAGCGACATCGCCTCCTCCTCGGTCCGCGCACTGAGCTGAGTAGCGGTACGCCCGACGAAACGGCTCAACGAGCGGGCCAGATGCGGCTGGTCGAAGTACCCCAGCCGGTGCACCACCTCGCCCGCCGGCACCCCGCCCTGGATCAGCAGCGCCGCCTCCCGCGCCCGTTCGATCTGCCGGATCGCGCCCCGCGTCAGCCCGGTCGAGGCGACGAAGCGCCGCTGCGCGGTGCGCGCCGAGACCTTCGGCTCGCCGCCGGCCAGCACCGAGGTCACCACCGGGTCGCTGGCCAGGATGTCCTCCCGCACCAGCCGCCGCACGAACGCCTCCGCGTTGTCGAAGGTCGGCAGGTGCCAGGCCGAGCCTCTGAGGTAGAACGAGCGGCGGGTGGTGTCCGGCAGCGCCGCCGAACCGTCGACCAGCCGGCTGACCGCCAGATGCGGCATCCACGTCCCCAGCGCGAAGGTGATCCCGAAGAACGTCGCGTCCTGGGGCACCGGCGCGACGCTGGCCCGCGACTCGGGCCCCTGGAGACCGGCGTTGACCCGCCCGGCCTCCTCCCAGATCACCAGCTCCCAGTGCGGGTTGGCGACCGAGGTCATCGAGTCCACCCGCGCGCTGGTCGAGCGCCACACCCGCGCCACCCACGGCGAGTCCGAGTCCCGACACTCCACCGAGAGGCCCATCCGCCTTCCCCTCCTGCCCGTCTCCGAACGAGCCTCAGATGCCGAACTCCGTGGGCGACAGGTTCAACGCGGCGCACGCCTCGCGCAGCACCGCCGCCTCGGCCGGCGCCACATAGCCGTCCGCGCCCGCCACCACGATGCCGATCCGCACCACCGCCCGCGCCTCCTGCGGCTTCTTGGCCACCTTGGCCACCTCCGCCATCGCCGCCGACCTGCCGTCGGAGAACCGGGCGCCCAGCGCGTCCACATGCTTGGCGAACTGGCGGCGCAGCTGGTCGGCGGGGAAGTTCTGGAGGACGTCGTTGGTCAGGATCAGCTGCTCGACCTGCTGCCGCTCGGCCGGATCGACATGCCCGTCGGCCGCAGCGACCAGGGCGCACAGCGCGACGCTCGCGTCCCGGAACCCGCCCGACTTCAACTCGCCCTTCAACGAGGTCAGCTGCGCCTTGAGCGCGCTCACCAGCTTCGCCTTCGACTCGCCGCGCCCGCCCGACGGCGCGTGCCCGGACCCGTGGCCCGAGCCGCTCCTCGACTGCTGAAGGCCCTTCGCCTGGTCCTTGATACGGTCCCACATCGCCATCGGCGCACTCCCGCCTCTCCCTGTCCGCCGCGTACCGGTGCGGTGACGCCTCGCGCTTCCCTCAGAACGACGTCAGGCCAGCGCGAGTTCCCGACCGTCCTTGCGCCCGGGAACCGCCCGGGAACCGCCCGGGAACCACCCGGGAACCGGGGCGCCCCGGACGTCGACTCTTCGGGAGGGAGGCCCGCGCGGCGCCGCGCGGTGCGGGGGAGACCGGGAGAAGGAGTTCGGATGACCGAGCCGGGGCTGGCCCGCCGGATGCTGATCGTCGCCTACGACGACGCCCAGATCCTCGACATCGCCTGCCCGGCCGGCGCCCTGGAGATCGCCAACGCGCACGGCGCCACGCCGCCCTACGCCGTCGAGGTCGCCACCCCGTCCGGCCGGGCCGCGCGCACCTCCAGCGGGGTGCTGGTCGGCGCGCCGCTGGCGCTGGCCGAGGTGACCGGACGGCTGGACACGTTGATCGTCAGCGGCGGCTTCGGCAGCGAGGCCGCCGCCCGCGACCGGCCGCTGGTCGCGCAGGTGCGCCGCCTGGCGCGCGCCGCCCGGCGGGTCGCCTCGGTCTGCACCGGCGCCCATGTCCTCGCCGAGGCCGGCCTGTTGGACCACCGGCGGGTCACCACCCACTGGCGCTACGGGCGGGACCTCGCCGAGCGCTACCCGAGGGTCGCCGTCGATCCCGCCCCGCTCTACGTCAGGGACGGCTCCGTCTTCACCTCGGCCGGCGTGATCAGCGCCCTCGACCTCGTCCTCGCCCTGGTCGAGGACGACCACGGCCCCGCCCTGGCGCGCGCCGCCGCACGGGAGTTGGTCACCTGGGTGCACAGGCCGGCCGACCAGGCGCAGCTCAGCGCGTTCCTCGCCGCCCCGCCGCCCAGGGACCGGGCCGTCGCCGACCTGCTGCGCCATGTCGCCGGCCATCTCACCGACGACCTCAGCCCCCGCGCGCTGGCCGCCAGGGCCGGCGTCAGCACCCGCCATCTGACCCGGCTGTTCACCGCCCACCTCGGCATGACGCCGGCCCGCGCGGTGCGCGCCGCCCGCGCCGAGGCGGCCGTTCACCTGCTGCGCACCAGCTCCCTGCCGCTGACCGCCGTGGCGCGCCGCTGCGGCTTCGGCTCGGCGACGGTCCTGCGGCAGGCGCTGCTGGACCACTACGGTGCGACGGGGGACACGCTGCGCAGGATGGCGGACACGCCCGCCCCGCGCGGCCCGGTGCCGCGCCAGGCTTCCCTCCCATGACGCGAGACACGCACCCGCACGCGACCCACCCGAACCCCCGCCCCACGCACCGCAGAACGTTCCTGACCACCACGGCCGCCACCACGGTGCTCGCCGGCGCCGCGACCCTCGGCGCCGCCCCCGCACCCGCCCGTCGCGAGCCCGCGCCGCACGAGGCGGCGACCGGCCGGACGGAACGCGAGCGGAACGGGCCGCGCGTCGGGATTCTCCTCTACCCGGGGTTCACCCTCCTCGACGCGACGGGCCCGACCGAGGTGCTCGGCCGCCTGCCCGACGCCGACGTCGCCCTGATCGGCGAGCGGCGCGGCCAGGTCCGCACCGACACCGGCGACGTCGCCGTCACCGCCGACCTGGCGGTCGACGAGGTGGAACGCCTCGACGTGCTGCTGGTGCCGGGCGGCGGCATCGAGGGCGTGGTCGCCGCCATCGACAACCCCGCGCTCCTGAACTGGATTCGCCGCGTCCACCGGCACACCCGGTGGACGACCTCGGTGTGCACCGGCTCGGTGATCCTGGCGGCCGCCGGGCTGCTGACCGGGCGGCGGGCGACGACCCACTGGGCCTCCGCCGAGTACATCGAGTCCACCTACGGCGTGGCCTACGTCGCCGAACGGTTCGTGCGCTCCGGGAAGCTGCTCACCTCCGCCGGGGTCTCGGCCGGCATCGACATGGCGCTCCTCCTCGCGGCCGAACTCGCCGGCGAGGAGGTGGCGCGGGCCGCGCAGCTCGCCCTGGAGTACGACCCGGCGCCGCCGTTCGACTCGGGCAACGCCGCCGAGGCCAGCCAGGAGCTGCGCGACCTGGCGCTCCGGCTGCTGGCGGACTCGACCGCCGGATAGCCGCCGCGCACCCGGCCGCCTTGACCGGCGGCCCGAGCCCGTGGTCACCATGGAGGCGCCCGCCCCCGTGCGGCGGCCCGAGAGGCGGTGGACATGACGGCGGCATCCCGTTCCGCGCCCCGCGTGCTGCTGGTCGTCAACCACGAACGCAGCGGCGCCGGCCGGCTGTTGACCTGGCTGCCCGAGGAGGGCCTGGCCCTCTCCGAGGTCCCGGGCCCCGAGGTGCCCGAGGACCCCGAGGGCCACGACGCGGTGGTGCTGCTCGGCGGCGGGTTCCTGCCCGACGACGACGCCCGGCGCCCCTGGCTCGCCCGCGAGCGGCGCCTGGCCCGCCGCGCCGTGGCGGACGGCGTCCCGCTGCTGGGCATCTGCCTGGGCGCCCAGCTGCTGGCCGCCGCCCACGGCGGCACCGTGCGCGGCGAGCACGGCACGCCCGAGCGCGGCTCCCACCCGGTCACCCGCCGCCCCGAGGCCGTCGACGACCCGCTGCTGGGCTCGCTGCCCGCGACGTTCCCCGTGATCCAGAACCACCGCGACCAGATCACCCACCTCCCGCCCGGCGCCGTCCACCTGGCGAGCAGCCCGCTCTGCCCGGTGCAGGCGTTCCGGCTGGGCCCGTTGGCCTGGGGCACGCAGTTCCACCCGGAGGTCGGCGCCGACCGGCTCGCCCACTGGGACGCCGCCGCCCTCGCCGACGGCGGGTTCGACCTGCCGGCGCTCCGCGCCGAGGCCGAGCGCCGCGAGCCGGAGTCCGCGCGCGCGGCGCGGCGGCTGGCCGCCAACTTCGCCGCCGTGGTGCG
>NZ_RFFJ01000216.1 GCF_003696235.1 Streptomyces triticirhizae | reverse complement strand
ACAAGCACACGCGTCCCACCAGCTCCGCCGGCCTCACCGTCACCGACGCTGCGGGCAACCAACACACGTTCACCGGCGCCAGCATCAAAGGCGGCGGCGACCACAACCTCCACCCGGACGTCCAGGCGGCCTACGACAGAGTTCCACAGGACATCCGGTTGCCGGGTAACCAGCACAGCCGGTGTGGTGAGGCCGAAGCCCTCACCAACGCACTCAACGCCGGGGTCGACCCACGGGGAGGCACCATGGCGGCGGTGAACGTACGCGCGGAGGGGAACCCTCGCCACGGTGAGATCAAACCAGTCTGCGACTCGTGTCAGCACGTACTCGATCAGTTCGGAATCAACGGATTAGGGCAACCATGACAACTCAGGAATCACACAGGTGGTCAGAGAGCACGGAGAGGGCCCTTCGCGCTGCCGGTTGGTTCCCGGGGCGGCAGGTGGAAACGGCGCACTGGGAGACAGCCCTCGAAGAGCACGGCGGATTCGAGATCCACGAGGCGGCGCGTGTCTTCCTGCAGGAGTTTGGAGGTCTTCAGGTCGAACGTGCCCCTGCGATGACCACGCTTGGACGCACGCCCTTCGTCCTCGATCCACTCGCGGCCGAGTGGGAGGAGGAGATCTTCGACGTTCTAGGCGAGCAGGCAGGTGTCCCGCTCTACCCCGTGGGCGCTACCGATCGGGGTGGCATCTACCTAGGCCTGTCACCGAAGGGCGCGATGTACTCGGGCCTGGACTACGTCCGACTCGTAGCGGAAACGCCGGACGCCGCTCTTGAGCGACTCGTGGAAGTTGAACGCCCCACCTCCTGACAGGAACTCTGACGGCTCATCCATCCGGGAGCCGGTGGCCTCCGCCCCCTGTGCGGCCCCGTCAGGGCAGGCGGCGGCGTAGGGTCCGGAAGGTGGCGGCTGTTGTGGCGGCGGCGAGGGTCAGGACAAGGCCGGTTTCGGCGAGTTGGATCGGCCAGTAGTGGGCGGTGGGGTGAATGCTCGCGTAGAAGTCGACCGCTCCGTGGTCCGCCAGGCAGGTGGCGAGGTCGCCTGGGGCGGCCTGGGCGCCGCAGGCGAGGCCGCTGGCGCGTTCCCCGGTCTCCAGGATCATCCCGAACTCGAGCTGGTCGACGTGGTTGAGTTCGGGCCCCCACGGGCCTCGGACCTCGCTCGCCGGCCAGAGGGAGGAACGGACCCGGTCGCCCAGGTGGTAGGCCAACCAGATGCCGCCGAGGGCCAGGCCCGCCGCCGGGAGGGTGCGCCGGGTGAGCAGCGCCGCCAGCGCGCCGAGCGCCAGTCCGAGCAGGACGTATGCCGGGCCCACCGGTCCGGCGGCGTGGAAGTACTCGCTGTGCCACCGGTTGACCCCGTTGTCGGGACCGGTCAACCACGACCACCGGAACAGCGCGGTCAGCGCCGCCGTTCCGCCGAGGAGCGCGGTCGCAGGGACGGCCAGCTTCGCGGCGAGCCAACGGGCCGGGGTGACGGACTGGGTCCAGGCCAGGGTGGCGGTGCCGCGTTCCAGTTCCCGGCCGATCAACGCGGCGCCCAGGCAGGCGGCGATGGCGCACGGCAGCCAGGCGAGGAGTTGGGCGTTCCGGAGTTCGTCACCGGCGTTCAGCACGCCGGCCCCGGCGACGACCAGCGCCGCCCAGCCCAACAGCGGCACGCGGTGCAGCCGCAACAGCGCCCGGGTAACTCCGTGGCGCGGGGAGTGCGAGAGCGTGGTCATGCGGCGGCCTCCTGGTGCGGTGTGGGCGAGGCGCTCCCCGTGAACAGGGCGGGAGCGCCGGGGTTGCGCAGGTGGGCCAGGACCAGCTCCTCCAGGGAGGGCCTCTCGACCAGCCACGAGGCCGCGTTGACCGGCCCCCGCGAGCGCACCAGCGCGGTGTGGCCACGGCCGGTCGCCCCCGACTCCACGACGGTGTGCGGCGCGAAGTCCCGGGAGGTGCCGGTGAGTCGGGCGTGCGCGGCCAGGATCTCCTCGTTCTCGCCGGCGAGCCTGATCCGCCCGTTGCCGAGCAGCAACAGGTAGTCGCAGGCGCCCTCCAGTTCGGCGAGGACATGGGAGGACATGACGACGGTGGTGCCGTGTTCGACGGCGACGGCCAGCAGGGTGCCCATCAGCTGGTGGCGCGCGAGCGGGTCGAGGTCGGCCATCGGCTCGTCGAGCAGCAGCAGTTCGGCGCGCTTCCCCAGGGCCAGCGCGAGGGCGACCCGGGTGCGCTGGCCCCCGGAGAGGGTGCGGATTCTCGCGTTCGGTGCCGGGGCGGCGTTCGGTGCCGGGTCGGCACTCGGTGCCGGGTCGGCGCCGTACGCGACGCGTTCCGCCACCTCCTGGTCCCAGCGGCCCCGGTTGAGTTCGGCGCCGAGGCGGAGCGTGGCGGCCACGGTGAGCTGGGGGTAGAGGGGGCGGGTCTGCGCCACGTAGCCGATCCGGGGCCGGGACTCGGCCGGGCCGGCGCCGAGCACCCGCAGGGTTCCGGCCACGGGGCGGAGCATTCCGGCCGCCAGGGACAGCAGCGTG
Source organism: Streptomyces triticirhizae (assembly GCF_003696235.1). Lineage (GTDB taxonomy): Bacteria > Actinomycetota > Actinomycetes > Streptomycetales > Streptomycetaceae > Streptomyces > Streptomyces triticirhizae. The sequence continues at coordinate 6,846 of NZ_RFFJ01000216.1, read as the reverse complement.
GACTTGCCGGCCCCGTTCGGTCCGACCAGTGCGCAGACGCGCCCCTCGGGCAGCCGGAACGAGCAGTCCCGCAGGACCGGTTCGCGCCGGCGGCCGTAGCGCACCACGAGATCCCGTGCCTCAAGTGCCGCTGGTTTCCTGCTCATTGCTCTCCCTCGGTGAACTCCTGCTCCAGAGCGGAGCCGAACAGCGCGGCGACGTCCTCGCGGTCGAGCCCCGCCGCGCGGGCGCGCCTCATCCAGTCGGTCAGCTCGTCGGCGAACGGCGCGCGGGTGGCCGCCGCCGGCGTCCGCGGGGACTTCCGGACGAACGTGCCGAGGCCGCGCCGGGCCTCCACCAGGCCCTCGCGCTCCAGTTCGCGATAGGCCTTGAGCACGGTGTTCGGGTTGACGGCGGTCGCCTCGACGACCTCGCGGGCGGTGGGCAGTTGGTCGCCGGGCTCCAACAGGCCGAGCCGCAGGGCCTGCTTCGTCTGCTGGACGATCTGGAGGTAGGTGGCCACACCGGTCCTCCGGTCGATCCGGTACTCGATCACCCAACCACCCTTTCACTAATTGAGTAGTGAAAGGGTGGTGGAACGGGCGGCGGCATGTCAAGTCGGTTCCCTGGCGGTGGGGTTGGTCAGCCGGGACACTGGCCCCATGCCGTCCACCCGACGCGGCCATGGTCGAGGACAGGGCCTTGGCCGTCGCCCGCGCGTCGAGGGCATCTTCGCCTCCGACATCCAGGTGTTCCGCTTCTACCCGGACGGGACGGTCCTTGACGTGTTGGTGAAGCCGGCCCCCGGACCGAACCAGGCCGCCGCGATCGAACGCTGGCTGCGGCCGGGCACCGCCCCGCGCGGCGTGCACCGTTCCACGTACACCGTCGACGGTCGACGGCTGTCGTTCACGACCCGGAGCCATGTGAAAGAGGCCCGCGTGACGGTCCAGGGGGTCTGGCACGGCGGGGAGTTGGTCCTCGACCTGACGGGCGGGGGGCGCACCGAGAAAGCCCGCCGTTTCCGCCGCCTCGACACAGGGCGTTCGCTCCGGTGACCTCCGCCGGTGCTCGCTCGGGCGCCGCGCTCACGCCCGTCCGAACCGGCCCCGGCCGACCCCGATCAGGTGGTACCCCTGGAGGAGCAACAGAGGGCCGTTTTCGCCCTGCACGGACTTTCTGACGACACGGGCAGCCCTTGAGAGGGTCTCCGCGTGTCCGTTGTGGGCTGCCGCTCGCCGGGTGGCTCGCCGTAGGGTCGGGCAGATGGCTGGTGAACCGGTGTCGTCGGTGGGGCTTCCGCCGCCGTGGTTGGCGCGGCCGTCGGGGGTGAGGCCCGGGCGGGCGGTGGTCGCGGGGTTCGAGCGGCTGTTGGCGGGGTTGGGGCGGCCGGGGACGGGCGGTGCGGTGCCCGTGATCGACTACCGGCTGGCCGCGCCGAAGTGGCGGTTCCTCTGCCATGCCGTGGACGTCGGCGGTCTGCTGCCGCACGGCAGCGGCGATCCGGACATTCGGGTGCTGGAGCCGCGACAGCCGCAGGACGACTCGGAGTTGGGGAGTCGTCCCGGGGTCTACGCGGCGGCGGACGGCATCTGGCCGATGTTCTTCGCCACGGTGGACCGGGAGCGCCACCGGTTTCTCATGAGCAGCATGGGCGCGCGGCCGGGCGATCTGGGGCCTCCGGCGCCCGCGTTCTACTACTTCTCGCTCACCGCCGAGGTGCTGGCGCGGCGCCCCTGGCGGGCGGGCAGCGAGTATCCGCTGCCGCCGGACGGGTTCGAGCTTCAGGCCCCGGTGGTGGCGCGCGGCGTCCGGGTGCGGCCGGCGCAGCCGGTCTGTCCCCGGCCGGTGCGGCCGTTGGCGCGGATCGCGGTGGAGCCGGCGGACTTCCCGTTCCTGGGGCAGGTCCTGCCGCACGACGACGAGGAGTTGCTGGCGATGGCGGAGGCCGAGCCGTTGGGCTTTCCCTGGTTGGGGCACTGAGCGACCCGGAACGCCTTGGGGCGCCTGGGGCGTGTCCACTTCGTGAACAGTTGTCTCACATATCGGACAAAGGCTTTCCTGGGGCCGCCCGGGTGGGCTAGGTTGCTCCGCAGGTCAAGAGCGCCAGCGCCAAGTCCCGGCTTGCTGGCCGGCAACCCTCCTGCACGGTGGGGTGCCCCCGGGACGACGACCCGGCCGCGGTGACGCGGCAAGCGTGCTCCTCGTGAGAACTCGTCCCGGTCCTCGGCGTTCTGGGCTCGATGCTCTCGTCACGTACCCGACACGTTTGCCCCGCCCCCTCGGCCGCCCAGCGACCGAGCACGACGAGGCGGACACCATGAGCACCACCCCCGAGGCCAGGCCGGAGGCCGGCCACGTCACCGGCCAAGTGGCCGACGACATCGGCCGGTTGGCCGGCCTGAACGAGCGGATCGCGGCGGCCCGCGCCGGGAAACCGCTGGTGATCGAGCGCGCCCAGCAGGCCGGGGAGGCGCTGTTCGAGGGGAACGCGCCGGTGCCGGCCCCCGTCCGCCGGGGCCTGGCCGCGCTGGCCGCCCGCTGGCACGGGCTCGACGACCTCGTGCGCCACCACGCGGACCGAGACGCCGATCCCACGTTGTGGGACGACGCCCTGCCCGCCGACCCCGCGCTGCGCGCCGCCGTCGCCCATGTCGATCTCGTCACGCTCTCCCCCGCGTTGGCCACCCGCGAGGACCTGGACCGGCTGGTCGCCGCCGGCTGGTCCACGGACGCGGTGGTGACCATCTCCCAGACGGCGGCGTTCACCGCGTTCCAGGCCCGCGCCATCCAGGGCCTGCGCCTGCTCCAGGGCCTGGCCCCCGACCCCGCGCCCGCGCCGGCGCGCCCCACGCCCGGGCGCGGCCGCCGCAAGAGCGCCGCGCGGACCGCCGCCAACGGGCGGGAGCGCCCGGTCGCCTACACCCGCGAGCCGCTGTCCTGGACGGCCTGGGCGCCGCCGGTGCCGACCGACGAACTCACCGAGGAACAGGAGGCGTCGTTCCGGGGCAAGACCAACGGCGAGTACTTCCGGCTCCTGGCCCGGCTGCCCGCCGTGCTGGCCGCCCGCACCGCGCTGGACGCCGCGATCTTCGCCACCCGGGAGGGACTGCCGCGCGCCGAGCGCGAGTTGGCCGCAGCCGCGACCAGCAAGGTGACCGACTGCGTCTACTGCGCCTCGGTGCACGCCCGCAAGTCCGCCCAGCTGTCGAAGCGCCCCGAGGACGTGGACCGGCTCCTCGCGGTCGCCCTGGAGCGGGACGCCGACTGGCTGCCCCGGGACATCGCGCCGTTGGCCGAGGGCCAGGACGAACGCTGGGCGGCGATCGTCGAGTTCGCGGCCGCCCTGGCCACCACGCCGGTGACCGCCACGCCCGACCAGGTCGCGCGGCTGCGCGCGCTGGGCCTGACCGACGCCGAGCTGACCGACCTGGTGGCGGCGACGGCCTTCTTCACCTGGGCGAACCGGCTGATGCTCAGCCTCGGCGACCCCTACTGGCCGGACGCGACAACGACGCCGCAACAGCCCTGACCGCGACAGCCCTGACCTGACCGGCCCTGGCCGAACTCACCGCCCCGACCGAACTCACCGCCCCGCCCGCAGCCCGCGCCCGGCCGTCCCGGCCGGGCGGGCCCCCGTAGCGAACGATCCCGAAACGGAAGCACCATGAGACAACGCCACGCCCGCGCGTCCGCCCTCCTCGCCCCCGTCGTCGCCCTCGCGCTGGGCGTCGGGGCCTGCGGGACCGTCACCGAGGAGTCGGCGGAGGGGGGCGACGGCAGCGGCAACGGCGGCGCGGAGAGGCTCACCGTCGTGGACGACGTCGGCCGCACCGTCGAGTTGGACGGCCCGGCCGAGCGCGCGGTGATCCTCAACAGCTACGGCAACGAGTTCGCCCAGGCCATCGGGGCCGGCGACCGGGTCGTGGGCTATGACCGCGTCTCCGCCTCGCGCCTCCCCTACCTGGGGATATCCGACGACGAGGTGGTCAGCGAGGACCTCCAGGAGATCAACTACGAGTCGGTCGTCGAACTTGACCCGGACGTGTTCATCCTGCCCCGCAACGGCGCCTGGCAGGAGGCCAGCGAGCGGCTGGAGTCCTTCGGCATCCCCGTGGTCGTGGCCACCGCCTGGGACTTCGACGTGTTCCACGAGACCGTGGACCTGCTGGGGCAGGTCTTCGGCGAGCCGGAGGGCGCCGAGCGCGTCGCCGGCTTCTACGACGAGATCTTCGGCGTGATCAGCGAACGCGTCGCCGACGTCGAGCCGGTGCGCGTCTACTGGGAGACCGAGCAGCCGTACCTCACCGGCCTGCCCGGCTCCGGCTTCGACCAGATCATCGTGGCCGCCGGCGGCGAGAACGTCTTCGGCGACCTGGACACCGGCGGCGACGAGCAGGCGGAGACGACGGTGGACCCGGCGTCGATCCTGGAGCGTGACCCGGAGGTCGTCGTCCACGAGTTCGGCCCCTCGGCCGAGCCCACCGGCCAGGGCCGGTTCGACACCCTGGCCGACGAGCTGCTCGGGCGGGCCGGCTGGGGGAGCCTGTCGGCGGTCGAGGACGGCCGCGTCCTCGTGACCAACGGGTGGGCCACCAGCGGCCTGTCCAAGGCCATCGGGGCGCTCTACCTGGCGAGTTGGCTGCACCCTGACGCGTTCGCCGACGTCGATCCGGACGCGTATCTGGCGCGCTGGGTCGAGGAGTTCCAGGGCGCGGACTTCCCGGGCGCCGACGCGTACATCCAGAGGGTGGCCGATTCGCGATGAGCCCCACCCCACGGGACCCGGCGGCGACCGCCGTCCGGGCCGAGTTCGAGAAGGGCGACGGCGCGGCGGGCCCCGGAACAGGCGGCGCGGCGGCCGGCGTTGGCGCGGGGGCAGGGTCAACGGGCGGTACGACCGCCGGCGTTGCCGCCGAGAACGCCGCCGGCCGCCCGCGTCGGCGGCGGCCCGCGTGGGCCGGGCGGCCGGCCGTGCTGTGGATCGGCGCGGTGGTGTCGGTCCTGGTCTCGGCCTGGTGTGTCACGGCCGGAACGACCAACGCCGGGCTGCTCGACGTCTGGCACGCGGTGCGGCTGCGCGTCTTCGGCGGCGTCCTGACCGAGGACTTCTCCCAGACCTACTCCGTGATCATCAACCTGCGGCTGCCCCGCGTGCTGTTGGCCTTCGCGGCCGGCGCCGCGCTGTCCCTGGCGGGCGTGGTCATGCAGGGCCTGCTGCGCAACCCGCTGGTCAGCCCGTTCACCCTGGGCGTCTCGCCGGCCGCCGCCTTCGGCGCCGCGCTGGCGATCCTGCTGACCGGCGGTTCGGCCGGCTCCGGCTCCTGGCTGGTCATCGGCTGCGCGCTGGGCACCGCGTTGGGTGTCTCGGCCCTGGTGCTGGGCCTGGCCTCCGCCAAGGCGATGTCGGCGGCGACCCTGCTTCTGCTGGGCATCGCGCTCACCCAGCTGTTCGAGGCGATGACGGCCGCCCTCCAGTTCGTGGCGGACGAGAACACCCTCCAGGCGATCGTCCGTTGGACCTTCGGCTCGGTGAACGACGCGGGCTGGAGCGATGTGGGCCTGGTCGGGGCGTGCACGGTGGCGGCGCTGCCGCTGCTGCTGTGGTTCAGCCGCGACCTCAACGCCATCGCGTTCGCGGGTGACGACGCCGCCAAGAGCCTGGGCGTGCATGTCACGGCGGTGCGGGTCGGGCTGATCGTGGTGTCGGTGGTGCTGGCCGCCGTGGTGGTGTCGTTCTGCGGGGTGATCGGCTTCGTCGGCCTGGTGGGCCCGCACATCGCCCGGCTGGCGATCGGCGCCGACCACCGCTATCTGCTGCCGTTCTCCTTCCTGACGGGTGGGCTGCTGCTGGTGGTCGCGGACACCGTGGGGCGCACCGTGCTGGCGCCCTCGGTGATTCCCGTGGGCATCGTGGTCGCGTTCATCGGGGCCCCCGTCTTCATCAACCTCATCCTCACCAGGAGGGCGGCGCAGTGAGTCTCGACGTCGCGTCGGTCCGGTTCGCCTACCGGCGCAACCAGGTGCTCAAGGACGTCAACCTGCGGGTGGCGGAGGGCGGGTTCTGCGCCCTGCTCGGCCCCAACGGTTCCGGGAAGTCCACGCTCACCAAGATCATCGCCCGGGTGCTGTCCCCGGCCGGTGGCACGGTCTCGTTCGGCGGCCGGGACCTGCTGGCCACGGCGCGCCGCGAACACGCGCGGGTGGTCGGCTATGTCCCGCAGTCGGGGGCGACGCCGTTCGACCAGACCGTGCGAGAGGCCGTCCTGTTGGGGCGCACCCCGCACATCGGGCTGCGGCCGACCCGGCGGGACTGGGAGACGGTGGACGCGGCGATCGAACGGCTCAACCTGTCCGAGCTGCGCGACCGCCCGCTGTCCCAGCTCTCCGGCGGCCAGGCCCAACGGGTGCTGATCGCGCGGGCGTTGGCGCAGCAACCCCGGGTGCTGTTGCTGGACGAGCCGACGTCGGCGTTGGATCTGCGGTACCAGATCGAGACGCTCCAGATCGTCAGGGCGGTGACCAGGGAGGAGGGTGTGACCGCGTTGATCGCGATCCACGACCTCAACCACGCGGCGCACTTCTGCGACCAGGCGGTGCTGTTGGACGGCGGACGGGTGGTCGCTGACGGCCCGCCGGCGGAGGCGTTCGACGCGGCGGTGCTCAGCCGGGTGTACGGGCTGGACGTGCGGGTGACGCGGGGCGAGCACGGCGTCGAGGTGCGGCCGGCGGCGCTGGAGCCGGCGTTGGCGACGGGGAACGGCGCGACGGCGGCGGCAGCGGCTCTCGGGGGCGGCGCGGGGCTGCCGGCGGAGTCGGCGTGACGGCGCGCGGAACGGCGCACGGAACGGGCGGGGCCGGCGCGTT
>NZ_RFFJ01000215.1 GCF_003696235.1 Streptomyces triticirhizae | reverse complement strand
CGGCCGCCGCCGCCGCGTCGGCCCGCGCCCGGTCGGCCGCCGCCGCGGCCTCCTCGCGCAGCCGGTCCGCCTCGGCCAGCGCCTCGCCGCGCAGCCGAACGGCCAGCTCCTCGGCCTCGACCCTGGCCCTGGCCGCGTCCGACGTCGCCTCGGCCCGCAGCTCCTCGGCGGACCGCTCGGCCTGCTCGGTCAGCGACCTGACCCGCTCCGCCGTCTCGGCCCGCAGCTGCTCCGCCGCCTCGTGCGCCTCGGCGCGCAGCCGTTCCGCCTCGGACCTGGCCTCGGTCAGCGCCTCCTCGGCCGCCGCGAGGCGCTCCCCGGCCTCGGTGCGCAGCCGCTCCAACTCGGCGGCGGCGGCCTCCCGTTCGAGCCGGCCGGCCTCCCTGGCCTCCTCGCGGAGCCGGGCCGCCGCCTCCTTGGCCTCGGCGAGGGTCCGCTCGGCGTGCCCGGCGGCCTCCTCGCGTAGCTCCTCGGCCTCGCCGCGCGCCTTGCGCAGCGCCTGCTCGGCCTGGTTCCGCAGGGTGGTGGCGCGTTCGATGGCCTCGGTGCGGACCCGTTCGCTCTCCGCCGTCGCCGCCGAACGCAGCTCCTCGGCGTCCGCCTTGGCCTGTGCCAGCAGCTCCTCGGCGCTGGCCGCCGCCTGTTCGATCTGGGAGACCGTCTCGCGGCGGGCCTCCGCCCTGATCCGCTCGCCCTCCTCCACGGCCTCGGCCCGCAGCTGCTCGGCCTCGCCGCGCAACCGCCGCGCCTCCTCCTGGAGTTCGACGGTCTTGGCCCGGTACTCCTCGGTGTCGTCCTGGGCGGCGCCGCGCAGCTGCTCGGCCGTCTCGTGCGCCTCGGCCCGCAGCCGGTCCGCCTCGGCCTCCGCCTCGGCGCGCAGCCGCTCGGCCTCCTCGGTGGCGGCCTTCGTCGTGGCCTTGGCCTCGCCCGCCGCCTTGTTGAGCACCTCCTCGGCGGTCCGCGCCGCCTCGGCCAGCTGCGCCGCGTACTCCTCGGCCGACCGGGAACGCGCCTCCTCGGCGGCCTCGGCGAGGAGCTGTTCGGCGCGGGCCTTCGCCTCGTCCAGCGCGTTCTGCGCCTCGGTCCTGCGGCGCTCGGCGTCCGCCGTCGCCTCGCTGACCATCCTGGCCACCTCGGCCTTGGCGGTCGCGGTGCGCTGCTGGTACACGGACTCGGCGTCCGCGCGGCGCTTCTCCGCCTCCTCGGCGGCCTCGGCGCGCAGCCGCTCGGCCTCCTCGCGGGCCAGGCGCAGCGCGTTCTCCGCCTCGCTCGCCCGCTCCTCGGCCTTCCGCACCAGCGCGGCGGCCTCCCGCCGGCCGGCGTCGGTCTCCTCGGCGGTCGAGCTGCGCAGGCGCTCGGCGTGCTCGGTGGCCTCCTCGGCCTGCGCCGAGGCGGCGGCGACCAGTCGTTCGGCGTCGGCGCGCGCCCGGCGCAGCAGTTCGTCGGCCTCGGCCCTGGCGGCCTCGGCGTCGGCCATCAGCCGCTGCCTGGCCTCGTCGGTCATCCGGGCGGCCTCGGCCCTGGCCTGGCTGACGGTGCGCTCGGCCTCGGCCCTGGTCTCCTCGATCAGCCGCCTGGCCTGGGACTCGCTGCGGGCCCGCAACTGCTCGGCCCAGGCGACGTTCTCGTTGACGTGCGACTCGACGGTGGAACGCCGCTGCGCCAGCTCCTCGTCCAGCCGCTGCCGGCGGCTGACCGCCTCGGCGTGCAGCTCGGCCTCCATCCGGGCGCGCTGCTCGGCCTGTTCCTGGAGCACCCGCTGGGTGCGGGCCCGCGCCTCGCGCAGCTCGCGTTCGGCGTCGGCGCGCAGCTGGTCGGCCTGGTGCTGGGCGGAGCGCAACACCTGCTCGGCGTGCGAGGTCGGGTCGCCGTAGACGGGGCGGACGGCCAGCATCCGGCGGACCTCGTGCAGTTTGGCGCGCAGCACCTCGACCTGGTAGCCGAGGTCGTCGGCGTGGTCGACCGCCTTGTCCCGCTCCTTCTTGAGCCGGTCCATCTCGGCTTCGAGTCGCGAGAGGTGGTCGTCAGCCTGGTAGGCGTCGTAGCCCCGCACCGTGCGGTCCCATCCGTCCCCTGGTCGTGGTAAAGCTGATCCGGTCGTCGGCGAACACGGGACGTGAAATTGCCCCAAAGCCCCGGCTGGGCCACTCTACCGGCCGGGGCGCCATGCGTCAGTGGGCCTCAGGTTCCGCACCGGTCACGGTCGGGGCGGGCGTGACGAGTTCGGTCAGCACGCCGTGGCAGTCCTTGGGGTGGAGGAACGTGATCCGCGAGCCCATCGAGCCGCGCCGGGGCTGCTCGTAGAGGACGCGCACGCCCTTGTCCCTGATCGCCTCGGAGTCGGCGTCCACGTCGGCCGTGCCGAAGGCGATGTGGTGCACCCCCTCGCCGTTCTTGGCCAGCCACTTGGCGACGGGGGAGTCCTCGCGGACGGGTTCGAGCAGCTGGATCCAGGAGGCGCCGCCGTCGTCGGTGCCGTTGATCCTGAGCATGGCCTCGCGAACGCCCTGCTCCTCGTTGACCTCGGAGTGGTACACCTCGAAGCCGTAGGTCGCGCGGTAGAACTCGATGGTGGCGTCGAGGTCGAAGCAGGCGATGCCGATGTGGTCGATGCGCGTCAACATGGTTCCAGTGCACAGGGGTTGGGGGGTGGCGCGCAACGTGCCCACGGTCACAGGTGGGCACCGATGACCCGGTTGGCCGGCGTCGGTAGATTGAGGTGAACAGTCGTTTACGTGGTCCACGGTGGTCCACGGTGATCAGACGCGGTCCATCCGGGGGCCGGCCCCCGCCGGCCCAGCACTGCGCGAGGAGAACAAGATGACGGCATCCGCACAGCGTCGTTCGGTGATTGTCTCGGGCGCCCGCACCCCGGTGGGGCGGCTGCTCGGCTCGCTGTCCGGGTTCTCCGGGGCCGAGCTGGGCTCGTTCGCGATCCGGGCCGCGCTGGAGCGCGGCGGCGTGGCGGCCGAACAGGTCGACTACGTGATCATGGGCCAGGTGCTCACGGCGGGTGCCGGGCAGATCCCGGCCCGCCAGGCGGCGGTCGGCGCCGGCATCCCGATGACCACCCCGGCCCTCACGGTCAACAAGGTCTGCCTCTCTGGCCTCGACGCGGTGGCGCTGGCCGACCAGCTGATCAGGGCGGGCGAGTTCGACGTGGTGGTCGCCGGCGGACAGGAGTCCATGAGCAACGCGCCCCACCTGCTGCCGGCCGGCCGGCGCGGCGTGAGGTACGGCGCGATGCAGGTGCTGGACGCCATGGCCCACGACGGGCTGACCGACCCGTTCGACGGGATCGCGATGGGCGAGTCGACGGAGGCGTTCAACGCCCGGCTCGGCGTGACCCGCGCCGAGCAGGACGCGGTCGCCGCGCTCTCCCACCAGCGGGCCTCGGCCGCGCGGAAGAACGGGCTGCTCGGCGAGGAGATCGTGCCGGTGACCGTGCCACAGCGGCGCGGCGAGCCGCTGGTCGTCGAAGCCGACGAGGGCATCAGGCCGGACACCACCGTGGAGGCCCTGGCCAGGCTGCGACCCGCGTTCTCCGGCCCGGACGGCGAGGGCACCATCACCGCCGGCTCCTCCTCGCAGATCTCCGACGGCGCCGCCGCGCTGGTGGTCATGGAGCGCTCGCGGGCCGAGTCGCTCGGCCTGACCTGGCTGGCCGAGATCGGGCCGCACGGCAACGTCGCGGGACCGGACAACTCGCTGCACTCCCAGCCCTCCCGCGCCATCGAACACGCCCTGGACCGGGCCGGGCTCACGGTCGACGACCTCGACGTGATCGAGATCAACGAGGCGTTCGCCGCCGTGGTCGTCCAGTCAATGCGCGACCTGGGGATCACCTCCGAACGAGTGAACGTGAACGGTGGCGCGATCGCCCTGGGCCACCCCATCGGCATGTCCGGCGCCCGCCTCGCGCTGCACCTGGCCCACGAGCTGCGCCGCAGGGGCGGCGGCACGGGCATCGCGGCGCTCTGCGGCGGCGGTGGCCAGGGCGACGCGCTGCTGCTGAGCGCGCCACGTGACTGAGCGGGCCGGCTCGCCCGACGCCGCGTCGGACGAGGTGCGGGAGTTGGTGGCGCGCGCCCGGAGCGGCCAGGCGCGCGCCGTGGCCCGGCTGATCTCGATGGTCGAGAACGAGTCGCCCCAACTCCGTGCCGTCATGGCCGCGTTGGCGCCGCACACCGGCAACGCCCGGGTCATCGGCCTGACCGGCTCGCCCGGCGTCGGGAAGTCCACCTGCACCTCGGCCCTGGTCGCCGCCTACCGGAGGGAGGGCCTGCGGGTCGGCGTGCTGGCCGTCGACCCCTCGTCCCCGTTCTCCGGCGGCGCCCTGCTGGGCGACCGGGTGCGGATGAACGACCACGCCCTCGACCCCGGGGTCTATGTGCGTTCCATGGCGACCAGGGGCCACCTCGGCGGGCTGGCCTGGGCCGTTCCGCAGGCGGTGCGGGTGTTGGACGCGGCCGGCTGCGGGGTGATCCTCATCGAGACGGTGGGCGTGGGCCAGTCCGAGGTGGACATCGCGGCCCAGGCCGACACCACGGTGGTGCTGCTGGCGCCGGGGATGGGCGACGGGGTGCAGGCGGCGAAGGCCGGCATCCTGGAGGTCGGCGACCTCTTCGTGGTCAACAAGGCCGACCGCGACGGCGCCGGCACCACCGTCCGCGAACTCCAGCACATGCTGGGGCTCGGCCCGCCCCGCGCGCCCGGGGACTGGCGGCCTTCCGTGGTCCGCACGGTCGCCGCGCGCGGCGAGGGCGTGGACGAGCTGGTCGCGGCGCTGGCCAAGCACCACGGCTGGCTGGAGGAACACGACGCGCTGGCCGCCCGCCGGAGGCGGCGGGCGGCCGGTGAGATCGAGACCATCGCGCTGACCGCGCTCCGCGGGCGGATGGCCGCTCTCAGGGGCGACCAGCGCCTGGGCGCGCTGGCCGCGCGCGTCCACGCCGGAGAGCTGGACCCCTACGCGGCGGCCGACCTGCTGCTGGAGGGGCTGCGTTAGGAACGGCGGGCGGGAGGGAGACCAGCGAACCCCGCGAACGAGCAACCCGCACGATCAGTCGTCAGTGCCGTCGTCGTCGCGGTCGTCCCGGTCGTCGTCCCGACCGTCGTCGTCGCGGTCGTCGCGGTCGTCGTCGCGGTCGTCGCGACCGTCGTCGTCCCGGTCGTCAGCACCGTCGTCCGCGTCGTCGTCCCGACCGTCGTCGTCCCGGTCCCCGTCGTCGTCCCGCTCGCTCTCCTGCGCCACGATGTCCCCGCTGGCCAGGCTGATCGACAGCTCGTGCTCCGTCCCGTCCTCGCCCCTCAGCTCCAACTCCCAGTGCCCGTCGTCCACATCCGCCTCGCGGAGGGTCGCGCCGGTGTGGGACTCCGCCGTCGCGATGGCCGTCGCCGCGTCGGTGCTGGCCTCGGCGGCCAGCAGGCTGCGGGCCGCCGCGCGGTCGTCGTCATCGTCGTCGTCCCGGTCCCCGTCGTCGTCATCGTCGTCGTCCCAGGACCAGCCGGTGCGCTCCCCGATGACCTCGTTGCCGTCCTCGCTGACCACGATCCGGTGCCAGGTCTCCGACTCGTCGTAGATCTCGACCTCCCAGCCGCGCGGCCCGTCGTCGTCCCGGTCCAGCTCGATCTCCGTGACCACCCCGGGCGCCGCCGCCAGCGCCGTGGCCACCGCGCGCAGCGCGGCCGAGTCACCGGCGACAACCCCCGCCCCCGCCTCGGCGGAGCCGTCGTCGCCGTCGTCGTCCGCCCCGTCGAGGCCGAGCGAGCCGCCGTCCCGCGCCGACAGGTTGCCGCTCAGCGCCGCCGAGTCCGTCCGCTCCGTGTCGTTCTCCGCGCCCAGCGCGATACCGGCCAGCGTGCCGCCGCCGATGATGGCTCCGGCAGCGGCGACCGCGACGATCATGTTGCGCTTCATGCTTGGGTTCCTCCCCGATCAGGAATGTCCGTCCGCCGACGTTCCTCGCTGTCGACGTGCACCACCGTCGCGCACCGTTGCTGAAGCGGAGCTGAAGGCACCTGAAGAAGTCTTCAGCATCCGTTTGCGAAGCTGGACCACGTGCGCGTGCTGATAGTCGAGGACGAGAAGCGGCTGGCGATATCGCTGGCCCAGGGGCTGCGGGCCGAGGGCTTCGCGGTCGACGTGGTGCACACCGGCACCGACGGGCTGCACCGGGCCACCGAGGGCGGCTACGACCTCATCGTGCTCGACATCATGCTGCCCGGCATGAACGGCTACCGCGTCTGCGCCGCGCTCCGCGCCACCGGGGACGAGACGCCGATCCTGATGCTCACGGCCAAGGACGGCGAGTACGACGAGGCGGAGGGCCTGGACACCGGCGCCGACGACTACCTCACCAAGCCGTTCTCCTATGTGGTGCTGGTCGCCAGGGTCCGCGCCCTGCTGCGCCGGCGCGGCCGGGGCGCGGCGCCCGAGCTGCGGGTCGGGGACCTGGTGGTGGACCGCTCGACGCGCCGGGTGACCCGGGCCGACCGCGAGATCCCGCTGACCGCGAAGGAGTTCACGGTGCTGGAGCGGCTCGCGGGGCGGGCCGGCGAGGTGGTCTCCAAGGCCGAGATCCTGGAGCACGGCTGGGACTTCGCCTACCAGGGCGACCCCAACATCGTGGAGGTCTATGTCAGCGCCCTGCGCCGCAAGCTCGGCCCGGGGCTGATCGTCACGGTGCGGGGCGCCGGCTACCGGCTGGTGGCCGGCCGAGGGGACGGCGACGGCCGTGGGTAGCGTCCGGGCGCGGGCGACGGTCGGCGCGACGCTGGTGGTGGCGGTCGCGCTGGTCTCGGCCGGGCTGCTGCTGCTGTGGCTGCTGCGCGAGAACCTCCAGGAGCAGGTCGGCCTCCAGGCCGAGGTCACCGGCCGCGACGTCGCCGCGCAGCTGGCGACCGGCCGCGCCCTGGACGACCTGGACCTGGACGCGGCCCGGCCCGTCCAGGTGGTGGACCGCGACGACCGGGTCTACCAGGTGAGCGACGACCTGGAGGAGATCACCGGCACCGGCGTCCCCGGCGTCACCCCCAACCCGCCGCTCCGCGACGGCGGCGACCAGGCCGGCGGCTCGGACGGTTCGGCCGACGACTCCGGCTCGGATGACGATGACGACGACTCCGACAACGACGACTCCGACGACGACTCCGACAACGACGACTCCGACGACAGCGACGCCCAGGACCGGGACGCCGCCGGGAACGACGACTCGTTCCCCGGCCCCGGCGAGCTGGACGAGGAGATCGGCCAGGTCACCGGCACCGCCGTCGTGGACGGCGAACGCGGCGACTACCTCTTCGCCGTCGTCGAGGTGACCACCCCCTGGGACGAGGACCTGATCGTCTATGCCGGCGCCCCGCTGGACGTGGAGCGGGCCGCCATCGACAGCGTGCGGACCTCGATGCTGGCGGGCGTTCCCGCGCTGCTCGCGGTGGTGGCCGGCGTGACCTGGCTGGTGACCCGCAGGGCGCTGCGCCCGGTGGAGGGCATCCGCCGGGGGATGGCGGACATCACCGCATCGGAGGACCTGAGCCGGCGGGTGCCCGAGCCGGAGGCCAGGGACGAGGTGGGCCGGCTGGCCAGGACGACCAACGAGACGCTGGCCGCGCTGGAGGCGTCCGTCGAGCGGCAGCGCCGCTTCGTCGCCGACGCCTCGCACGAGCTGCGCAGCCCCATCGCCTCGCTCCGCACCCAGCTGGAGGTGGGGGCGGCCCACCCCGAGCTGCTGGACCTGCCGGGCGCGGTGCAGGACACCGTCCGGCTCCAGGCGCTCGCCGCCGACCTGCTGCTGTTGGCCCGACTCGACGCCGGGGAACGGCCGTTGGGCTCCACCGTCGAACTGGCGCGGCTGGTCGACGAGGCCCTGGCGGAACGGGTCGGCGACCTGCACCCGGTGGTGGTCGGCGAGCTGGCCGACCTGCGGGTGAAGGGCTCGCGCGGCCAGCTGGCGCGGGTGCTGGGCAATCTGCTGGACAACGCGCAGCGGCACGCGGCGGGCCGGGTGCGGGTCTCGCTGCGGTCGGCCGGCGGGCGGGCGCTGCTGGAGGTGGGCGACGACGGGGACGGCGTGCCGGAGGCGGACCGGGAGCGGATCTTCGAGCGCTTCGTCCGGCTGGACGACGCCCGGAGCAGGGACGAGGGCGGCGCCGGCCTGGGCCTGGCCATCGCCAGGGACGTGGCGCGGCGCCACTCCGGCGAGCTGACGGTCGGCGCGGCGCCCGAGGGCGGGGCGCTCTTCACGTTGCGCCTCCCGCTGACCGAGGACCGCCAGCCGGCGGACGCCACCGCCTGAACGCGCCAGCCGGTGGACGCCACCGCCTGAACGCGCCGCCGGCCCGCCGCGTCTACGGTCTGCCGCGTCTGCGGCGCAGATGCTCGGCGACCGGGCGCAGCGCGCGGTGCAGGGCGGCCAGGTCGCCGGGGGAGAGCAGGTCTATGAAGTGCTGTCGCACCGACTCCACATGGTGCGGGGCGACCTCCCGCATCACCGTCCACCCCTGCTCGGTGAGAACGGCGAACAGCCCGCGCTTGTCCGAGTCGCAGTGCTCGCGCCGGACGAGCCCGGCCTTCTCCATGCGGGTGATCTGGTGTGACAGCCGGCTCTTGGACTGGAGGGTGGCGGCGGCCAGGTCGCTCATCCGCATCCGGTGGCCGTCCGACTCGGAGAGGTTGACCAGGATCTCGTAGTCGTTCATGGTCAGCCCGAACGGCTGGAGGTCGCGTTCCAGCTGGTGGGTCAACAGCCTGGTGACGTCCAGGTGGGTCCGCCACGCGCGCTGTTCCTCGTCGCTGAGCCAGCGGGTGCCGATGTCGGTGTCCATGGAACCGAACCCTAACCAAAGCCGACGACCCCCGGCCCTTGATCGTCGAGAGGGCTGCCACAATGGTTTGTGCATCCGTTCACATGGATGTCCACACCCGTCCCACCCCGGCTTCGAGAGGGCGCCCACCCCATGGACATCAAGACCCTGAAGGCTCTGCACCGGCTGCGCCTGGTGTCGGCCCCCGAGGCCGTCTCCTTCCTGTTGCTGCTGGTCTGTTCGGTGCTCAAGCGCACCACCGACTTCAACGCGGTGCCCGTCATGGGCGCGGTGCACGGGTTGCTGTTCATCGCCTATGTCCTGCTGTGGGCGGACGCGTGGAACCGCGCCAAGTGGTCGCTGGGGACGGCCGCCTGGTACTTCCTGATGTCGGTGATCCCGGTCGGCGGCTTCTTCGCCGAACGGCGGCTGCGCCGTTCCCAGGACGACGCGGTGATCGCCGCCCGCGCCCGCAAGGAGGGCGTGGTCAACGCCTGACAGTAAGGATGTTCATGGACGTCTCCCGGCGAGGTCTGACCCAACGCCTGACTGACTTCGGGTCTTCAACGGGATCTGTCGGCCTGTGCCGGGAGACGTCCGTACGCATCCACCGGCCT
>NZ_RFFJ01000214.1 GCF_003696235.1 Streptomyces triticirhizae | reverse complement strand
CGAGCCGGGCGCGCCCCAACGCCCCGGCAGGGGCCGGCCGTTCGCGACCGGCCCCCGCCCCGCGACGGGCACCCCCGGGGCACCACCACACCACCGGCGCACCCTCAGCACGCCCCCCCGACCACCCCTGACCACGGAAGGGTTTCTTAGCCATGTGCGGATTAGCCGGCTGGGTCGACCACGCCGGGCTCGGCCCCGACGCGCAGGCCGTCGCCGAGAAGATGAACGACCAGCTCACCCACCGGGGCCCCGACGGCTCCGGGGTGTGGCTCACCCGCCGCGCGGTGCTCGCCCACCGCAGGCTCTCCGTGATCGACATCGAGGGCGGCGCCCAGCCGATGACCCTCGCCGAGCCGGGCCGCGTCGAGCCCCGCTGGGTCGTCACCTACAACGGCGAGCTGTACAACCACCGGGAACTGCGCGAGGAGTTGACCGCGCGCGGCCACCGCTTCCGCACCGCGAGCGACACCGAGGTGCTGCTGGCCGCCTGGGCCGAGTGGGGCGCGGATTCCGTCGGGCGGCTCAACGGGATCTTCGCGTTCGCCGTCTGGGACGACCGCGAGGAGACCCTCTGGCTGGTCCGCGACCACCTCGGCGTCAAGCCGCTGCTCTACCACCACGACGGCGGCCGCCTGATCTTCGGCTCCGAGGCCAAGGCCATCCTCGCCCACCCCGACGTCGAGACCGAGGTCGACGAGGACGGGCTGCGCCAACTCGCCCTGCCGCTGCTGAAGTTCCCCGGCACCAACCCCTACCGGGGCGTCGCCGAGGTCCTCCCGGGACAGGTGCTCTCCTTCACCAGGAACGGCGTGCGCACCCACCGTTACTGGGACCTCGCCGAGGTGGTCGCCCGCCCCGCCGCGACCGAGGACCCGGACGAGGCCGTCGCACGCCTGCGGTCGCTGCTGCACGACACCGTCACCCGGCAGACCATCGCCGACGTGCCGCTGTGCACCCTCCTCTCCGGCGGGCTGGACTCGTCCGTCGTCACCGCCATCGCCGGCGGCCTGCCCGAACGCGCCGGCATCGGCTCGTTCTCCGTCGACTTCACCGACGCCGCCGGCTCGGCCGACTCCCGCTCCGCGCAGGACCGCCACCACGCCCGCGAGGCCGCCGAGTTCATCGGCACCCGGCACGCCAACATCGTGCTCGACGCCCGTCCGCTGTCCGACTCCGCCGAGCGCGACGCCACGGTGCGCGCCCGCGACCTGCCCAACGGCTTCGGCGACCTGGACACCAGCCTGCTCCTGCTGTGCCGCGAGATACGCCGGCACGCCACCGTCGCGCTCTCCGGCGAGGCCGCCGACGAGATACTCGGCGGCTACCTGTGGTTCTCCGAGCCCCGGGCCGTCGCGGCCGACACCTTCCCGTGGATGGCCGACAGCCCCGCCCACGGCTATCTCCACCAGCGGGTGATGGGCACCCTCGACCCCGACCTCGTGCGGAGGCTGCGGCTGGAGGAGTACCTGGCCGACGCGTACGCCACCGCGCTCGGCGCCCTGGACCTCGACCCCGCGCTGGAGCCGCGCGAGCGCCGCCACCGGGAGATCGTGTACCTCGCCCTCACCCACTTCCTGACGATGCTGCTGGACCGCAACGACCGGCTGAGCATGGCCAGCGGCCTGGAGGTGCGCGTCCCCTTCACCGACCACCGCGTCGTCGAACTCCTCGTCACCCTGCCGCGCGCCATCCACCATGCCGGCGGCCGGGAGAAGGGCGTGCTGCGCGACGCCGCCGTCGGGCTGCTCCCGGAGAGCGTCCGCGAGCGGCGCAAGTCGCCCTACCCCACCTCGCCCGACCCGGACTACTCGCGCCGGCTGACCGACCACCTCGCGCGCGTGCTGCGCGACCCGCCCGAGGGGTTGAGCGACATCTTCGCCGCGCCCGCGCTCGACCCGCGCCACATCGGCGAGGCAGCCCGCTCCCACGGCCTGGTCAGCAACTTCGAGGGCGAGGTCATCCTCAACTTCGCCTCCTGGCTGCGCCAGTACGCCCCGCGCCTGGCCCTCTGAAGCGCCTCCCCGCGCCCGCCCCGTTCACCGAAAGACCCGGGAGCCCACCCATGACCACCAGCGACACCCTCCGACAGACCCGCGACCACCTCTGGCTGCATCTGACCAACCACGCCCGGCTCGCCGCCGGCGGCGAGGTCCCCGTCATCACCCGCGCCGAGGGCGCCTACTTCTGGGACGACCGGGGCCAACGCTTCCTCGACGGGCTCTCCGGACTCTTCGCCGTCAACGTCGGCCACGGCAGGCCCGAGCTGGCCGAGGCCGCCGCCCGGCAGATCCGCGAGCTGGACTACTTCCCCATCTGGGGCCATGTCCACCCGCGCGCCGCCGAGTTGGCCGAGGCCCTCGCCGAACGCGCGCCCGGCGACCTCAACCGGGTGTTCTTCACCAACAGCGGCAGCGAGAGCGTCGAGACCGCCTGGAAGCTCGCCAAGCAGTACTTCCGCGCCGTCGGCCAGCCCACCCGCCACAAGGTGATCAGCCGCGCCATCTCCTACCACGGCACCACCCAGGGCGCGCTCTCCATCACCGGACTCCCGCAGCTGCGCGCCCCGTTCGAGCCGCTGGTGCCCTCGGGACACCGCGCCCCGACCACCGACCGCTACCGCGCGCCCGCGCACCTGCGCGAGGACGAGGCGGCCTTCGGCCGGTGGGCCGCCGACCGGATCGCCGAGGCCATCGAGGCCGAGGGGCCCGAGACCGTCGCCGCGATCTTCCTGGAGCCCGTGCAGAACTCCGGCGCCGCGATCCCGCCGCCCGCCGGCTACCTCGCACGGGTCCGCGAGATCGCCGACCGCTACGGGGTGCTGCTCGTCGCCGACGAGGTCATCACCTCCTTCGGCCGGGTCGGCGACGCCTTCGCCATCAACCGCTACGGCGTCACCCCCGACATCATCACCGGCGGCAAGGGCCTGACCTCCGGCTATGTCCCGGCCGGCGTCGCCGTCGTCAGCGACCGCCTCTTCGAGCCGTTCACCCGCCCCGAGCACACCTTCGCCCACGGCCTGACGTTCGCCGGCCACCCCGTCGCCGCCGCCGTCGCCCTGGAGAACCTCGCCATCTTCGAGCGGGAGAAGCTCAACGAGCGCGTCCGCGACCACGAGGACGCGTTCGCCGCCACCCTGGCCGGCCTCAGGGACCTGCCGATCGTCGGCGACGTGCGCGGCGCCGGCTACTTCTGGGGCGTCGTGCTGGTCAAGGACCAGCACACCCGCGAACCCTTCACCGGGCCCGAACGCCGCCGCCTCATCGACGAGTCGCTCGCCCCCGCGCTGCGCGCCGCCGGGCTCCACGCCCGCATCGACGAGCGGGGCGACCCCGCGATCCTCCTCGCGCCGCCCACCGTCGTCGGCCCCGAGGAGTTCACCTTCGTCGAACAGGTCCTGCGCTCCGCCCTCACCGACGCCTGGCGGGGGCTGTAGACGCATGGCGGAGATCCTCGACCCGACCGTCCCGCCCGCCGCACCGGCGCGGCGCGCCGGCCACGCGGCGCGCCGGGCCGGCTCGTTCGCGGCCGTGGTGCTCTCGGCGTACACCCTGGCGTTCTTCCTGCTCTACGCGCTGCCCAGCGACCCGGTGGCACTGATGCTGGAGCGCCGCTCCTCCGGCGCCGGCGGCGCCAGCCCCGAGCGGATCGCCGCGCTGCGCGAGGCCCACGGCCTCGACGACCCGCTGCTCCTGCGCTACCTCACCACGCTGGGCCGGCTGCTCACCGGCGACCTCGGCACATCCTTCCAGTCGGGCCGGCCGGTGCCCGAGGTGTTGGCCGCCGTCGCCCCCGGCACGCTCAGCCTCGCCGCCGCCGCGCTCGTCATCGCCGTGCCGTTCTCCGTCGCGCTGGCCCTGGTCACCTCCTGGCGGAGCGACGGCCTCGCGTACCGGCTGCTGCGGCACGCGCCGGCGCTGATCGCCGCCATCCCCGCGTTCTGGCTCGGCCTGCTGCTGTTGCGGCTGTTCTCCTTCACCCTGGGCTGGGTTCCGTCCTCCGGCGGCGAGGGGCTGGCCGGGCTGGTGCTGCCCGCCGTCGCCCTGGCACTCCCGGTCTCCGCCGCGCTGGCCGCCGTGCTGGTCCGCTCCCTCGACGACGTGCGGCAGGCCCCGTTCGTCGAACTGCTGACGGCCCGTGGGCTGCCCTGGCGGCGCGTCTACCTCGCCCATGTGGCGCGCAACGCGCTGCTGCCGTTCGTCACCCTCGCCGGCCTGACCGTCGGCGGGGTGCTGGTCGGCACCGTGATCACCGAGACCGTCTTCGCCAGGGCCGGCCTCGGGCGGCTGCTGGCCTCGTCCGTCGAGACCCAGGACGCGCCCGTGATCCTGGCCATCACCGTGCTGGCCGCGCTGGTCTTCGCCACCGTCAACCTCGCCGTCGACCTGCTCTACCCGCTGCTCGACCCGAGGCTGCGCCGCGAGAACGGGGGAGCGCCGGCATGACCGCCCCCGCGCCCGCCGCCACCCGCCGGCGCGCCACCGCCCCCTGGCCCGCGCTGCTCGTCCTCGCCGCCGTCGGCCTGGCCGCGCTGCTGCCCGAACTCCTCGCGCCGCACGACCCGTTCACCCAGAACGTCACCGAGCGGCTGGCCGGACCCACCGCCACGCACCCCTTCGGCACCGACGAACTCGGCCGCGACCTGCTCAGCCGCGTGGTTCACGGCACCCGCGCCACGCTGGTCACCGCGCTGCTCGCGCTGGCCTTCGCCTTCGGCCTCAGCCTGCTGGTCGGGCTGGCCGCCGGCTACCTCGGCGGCCTCGTCGACCGGGTGCTGATGGCCGGCGTGGACGTGCTGCTGGCCCTGCCCTCGCTGCTGATCTCGCTGTTGATCGTCTCCGGTCTTGGCACAGGACCCGGCAACCTCGCCGTCGCCGTCGGCATCGCCTCCGTGCCGGCGCTCGCCCGCGTCACCCGCGCCGAGGTGCTGCGCGTCAGCTCCCAGCCGTTCGTCGAGGCCGCCGCCGGGTTCGGCGTCGCGCGCCACCGCGTGCTGCCGCGCCACGTGCTGCCGCACGCGCGCGGCCCGATCAGCGCGCTCGCCGCGCTGGAGCTGGCCACCATGGTGCTGTCCGTCTCCGCCCTCAGCTTCCTCGGCTACGGCACCCAGCCGCCCGACCCCGAGTGGGGCACCCTGATCGCCGGCGGACGCGACTACTTCGCGACGGCCTGGTGGCTGACGACCCTGCCCGGCGCCGTCCTCGCCTGCGTGGTGCTGGCCCTGCACCGCCTGGGCCGCGCCGTCGGCCACGCCAACGAGGGGCTGACGCCGTGACCGACCTCCACCACGCGACCAGCGCCCCGGCGCTCGCCCTCGAAGGGCTCACCGTGCGCTACCCGCGCCCCGGCCGGAACGCCGGCGGGCTGCTCGCCGTCGACGACCTGTCCCTGACCGTCGAACCCGGCCGGACCCTCGCCGTCGTCGGCGAGTCCGGCTCCGGCAAGTCCACCACGCTGCACGCCCTGTTGGGCCTCACCCCGCGCACCGCCCACGTCGCCTTCCGCCGGCTCGCCGTCCGCGACGGGGACGGCGAGGCGCCGCGCGAGATCGCCGACCCCCGGGCGCTGCGCGGCCGTTCCGTCGGCCTGATCCCGCAGGACCCGGTGCGCGCCCTGGACCCGCTGGTGCGGATCGAACGCCACTTCGCCGAACTGCACCGCCACTTCCTCGGCCTGACCGACCGGGCCGACAGCCGCGCCCGCGCCGTCGCCGCCCTCGCCGACGTCGGCGTGGACCGGCCCGAGGCGCGGCTGCGGCAGTACCCGCACCAGCTGTCGGGCGGGCAGCGCCAACGCGTGCTGATCGCGCTCGCCCTGGTCGGCGAGCCGCGCCTGCTCCTCGCCGACGAGCCGACCTCCAACCTGGACACCACCGTCCAGCGGCGCGTCCTCGACCTGGTGGACCGGGTGCGGGCCGAACGCGGCCTGGCCGTGCTGCTCGTCACCCACGACATCGCCGTCGCGGCCGAGCGCGCCGAGCGGCTGCTGGTGATGCGGCACGGCCACGCCGTCGAGACCGGCCCCACCCGCGAGGTCCTGACCCGCCCCCGACACCCCTACACCCGCGAGCTGTTGGCCGCCCTGCCCAGCCGGCTGCCGCCGCGCCGCCCGCGCCCGCGGGCCGCCGACGAGCCGCCGGTGCTGGCGGCGACCGGCCTGGCGAAGTCCTTCGGCGGCGGGCGCGGCGCGCCCCGCGTGCCGGCCGTGCGGGACGTCGACATCGCCCTCCACCGGGGGCGCACCGTCGCCGTCGTCGGCGAGTCAGGCGCCGGCAAGTCCACGCTGCTGCGCCTGCTCACCGGCCTGGACCGGCCCGACGCCGGAACGGTGACCCCGCCCCCCGGCCGGGGCGCTGGCCGCGCGGCGACCCGCCGGGTCCAGCTCGTCTACCAGAACCCGGCGCGCAGCCTGAACCCCGCGCTGACCGTCGGCCAGATCGTCGCCGAGCCGCTGCACGCCCACCGCGTCGGCACCCCGGCCTCCCGCGCGGCCCGCGTCCGCGAGCTGCTCGCCCAGGTCGAACTCCCGGCCGAGACGGCCGCCAGCCGCCCGCCGCGGCTCTCCGGCGGCCAGCTCCAACGGATCGCCATCGCCCGGGCGTTGGCCCTCCAGCCTGACGTGCTGGTGCTCGACGAGCCCGTCTCCGCGCTCGACCAGGCCGTGCGGTTCGCCCTGCTGAGGCTCCTGACCGAACTCCAGGAACGGCTCGACGTCGCCTACCTGCTGGTCTCCCACGACCTCGGCGTGGTGCGCGCCGTCGCCGACGAGGTGCTGGTCATCCACCGGGGCCGGATCGTCGAACGCGGCCCCACCGAGGACGTGTTCACCGCCCCCACCAGCCCCCACACCCGCGCCCTGCTGGACGCCGTGCCCACCCTGCCCGAACCCGGACCGCCGCCCACCCGGCCCCTCCGGAAGACGACCCCGAACCCGACCACCAACCCGACCGAGCAGCAGAACAGGACGACCACGCCATGACCCGCACCACCCGCCAGGTCCC
This sequence comes from Streptomyces triticirhizae, assembly GCF_003696235.1. GTDB lineage: Bacteria > Actinomycetota > Actinomycetes > Streptomycetales > Streptomycetaceae > Streptomyces > Streptomyces triticirhizae. The sequence continues at coordinate 2,452 of NZ_RFFJ01000214.1, read as the reverse complement.
GCTCGCCCTCGCCACCGCCGCCACGCTCCTGCTGGCCGGCTGCGGCGGCTCCGCCTCCTCCACGGACGCCGGCGACGCGACCCATCTGCGGATCGCCTACGGCTGGTACCCGACCTGCTTCGACTACGCCCAGTCCAACCCGTTCGCCCTCTTCGGCCGGCAGGTGCTGGACACCCTGCTCAGCGAGAACCCCGAGACCGGCGAGATCGAGCCCTATCTCGCCGAGTCCTGGGAGACCCTGGAGGACGGCCGCGCCTACGAGTTCACCCTCCGCGAGGGCGTGACGTTCAGCAACGGCGAGGAGCTGACCGCCCAGGTCGTCGCCGACAACTTCGAGACCCTCCGGACCCTCGCCGAACAGGGCGTCTCGCCGACCGTCGACGCCTATCTGCGCGGCTACCACCACGCCGAGGCGCTCGACGAACGCACCGTCAGGATCGCCTTCGACGAGCCCAACGCCGGCTTCCTCCAGGCCAACACCGAGGGCCAGTTCGGCATCGTCGCCCCCGAGTCCCTGGCCCGCACCCCCGAGCAGCGCTGCGCCGAGGGCACCGTCGGCACCGGCCCGTTCGTGCTGGATGAGGCCGTCCAGGACGAACGCGTCGAGTACGTCCGCCGCGACGGCTACGACTGGGCGCCCGCCGCCCACGGCCGCGAGGGCGAGGCCGCCCTGGAACGGGTCACCATCCAGATCGTCCCCGAGGAGAGCGTCCGGGCCGCCGGCGTCCTCTCCGGCGAGTACGACGTCGCCTACTCCATCACCGACTCGGGGCTCGCCCAGGCCGAGGGCCAGGACGGCGTCCAGACCGTGCTCGCCCCCGACCGCTCCGTCGTCAACACCCTGGTCGTCAACACCGCCGACCCCGTCCTCGCCGACCCGGCCGTCCGCCGCGCCATCCAACACGGCATCGACCGCGAGGAGTTCGTCGACACCTTCTACGGCGAGGGCGTCGAGCCCGCCACCGACGTGGTCTCGCGTGGCCACCGCTTCCACACCGACCGGGGCGAGGCGCTCGCGCACGACCCCGACCTCAGCCGCTCCCTCCTCGAAGAGGCCGGCTGGCGCGTCGGCGAGGACGGGGTGCGCGTCCGCGACGGGCAGCGGCTTGAGGTCGGCCTGACGTTCGTCGGCTCCGACATCGGCGCCTCGACCGCCGGCTGGGAGTACCTCCAGAGCGGCCTCGCCGAGATCGGCGTCGCCCTCGAACTGAACCAGGTCTCCGACGCCGAACAGGCCGACCTGCGGGCCTCGGGCGACTGGCAGCTCGCCGTCTACCAGGGCGCCAGCCGGGGCGACGCCGACGGCATCGCCGCGTTCTACCACACCGAACTCGCCCAGTGGACCGGGCAGGCCCCCCGGCCCGAGGTCGACGAGCTGCTCGCCGAACAGGCCACCACCGTCGACCCGGAGCGCCGCCGCCAGCTCGTCGACGAGGCGGTGACCATCCTCGTCGAGGAGGGCTACGGCATCCCGCTGTTCGACTCCGCGCAGGTGCTGCTCGCCCGCGACTCCGTGCGCGACCTGACCTTCCCCGTGAACGCCTGGGAGCCGATCCTCCACCGCGTCACCAAGGACTGACCACCGGCACCGAGGGACGCCGCCGCCACCCGCCGACCGAGCCAGAGCGAGCCGAGGAACCGCATGACCAGCCCCCTGACCGCCCCCGTGACCACACCGCCGACCACGCCCACCCTGCTGCTCAACGCCCAGTACCTGCCGACCAGTCGGGACTGGCGCACCGAGGCGGGACGCGCCGACTCCCCGTTCCTCGTCGACACCTTCGTGCGCGAGGCCAGGCGCGCCGAGGAGGCCGGGTTCGACGCCTTCTTCCAGGCCGACTTCTCCGGCGTCAACCGCGCCGCGCTGCGCGCGGGACCGCCCCTGACGGTCTTCGAACCGTTCCAGGCCGCCGCGCTGATCGCCTCGGCCACCAGCAGGATCGCCGTCCTGCCGACCGTCTCCACCCTCCACACCCACCCGTTCTCCGCCGCCCGCTCCCTCGCCAGCCTGGACCGGATCTCCCGGGGCCGCGCCTGGGTCAACGTGGTGTCCTCCTTCCGCTCCGGCACCGCCATCGGCATCACCCGCGCCACCCCGCCCGAGCGACGCCACGCCCAGACCGAGGAGTTCCTCGACGTGCTGCGCCGGCTGTGGGCGAGCTGGCCGCCCGAGGCCAACCGGCCCGACCCGGCGCGGGACCGCTTCGTGCGCGAGGAGCTGATCCAGGACGTCGTCCACCACGGAACGTTCTACGAGCAGACCGGGCCGCTCGACATGGCCCCCTACTCCGCCGCGTTCCCCTTCGTCCTCCAGGCGACCTCCTCGTTGGCCGGGCTGCGGCTGGCCGCCCGCACCGGCGACGGCGTCTTCGCCGGCACGCCCACCCTGGGCGCCGCCCGCGCGCTGCGCGCCATCCTGCGCGCCGAGACCCGCGCCGCCGGCCGCCCCGCC
>NZ_RFFJ01000213.1 GCF_003696235.1 Streptomyces triticirhizae | reverse complement strand
ACCCGGCCGAGCGCGCCGCCCTCGGGCGGCTGCGGCCGCCGCTGGTGGCGGCTGGGCTCGCGGCCGGCCCCTGGCGCACGGTGCGGCGCCTGCTGACGGCGCAGGAGCCGGACGAGTCGGGCTGGTACCGCCAGCAGTTGGCCGCCGCGCTCCGCCTCGCCCGCCGGCGCCCGCTGCCCGTGCTCACAGCTGGCCCACGTCCGTCACCTTGATCACCGCGCGGCCCTCGGCGTCCGAGGCGGTCAGGTCCACCTCGGCGGAGATCCCCCAGTCGTGGTCGCCGGACGGATCGGCGAAGGTCTGCCGCACCCGCCACAGCCCGTCCTCCGGATGCTCCTCGATCCGCAGCAGCCGTGGCCCCCGCGCGTCGGGCCCGGTGCCCAGCTCGTGGTACTCCGCCCAGTAGCCCTCCATCGCGGCGCGCCACGCCTCCGCGTCCCAGCCGTCCTCGCCGTCCAACTCGCCCAGCTCCCCGAAGCGGTCCAGCGCCGCCAGCTCCACCCTGCGGAACATCGCGTTGCGCACCAGCACCCGGAACGCCCGCGCGTTGGTCGTCACCGGCCGCACCTGGTCCGCCCGCTCCTGGGCCTGTTCGGCGTCCTCGGTCTCCGGATTGGCCAGCTGCTCCCACTCGTCCAACAGACTGGAGTCCACCTGACGCACCATCTCGCCCAGCCAGGCCGCGATGTCCTGGAAGTCCTCCGACTTCAGATCGTCCGGCACGGTGTGCTCCAACGCCTTGTAGGCGCTGGCCAGATACCGCAGCACGATGCCCTCGGTCCGGGCCAGCTCGTACAGGGAGACGAACTCGGAGAAGGTCAACGCCCGTTCGTACATGTCCCGGACGACCGATTTGGGGGAGAGCGGGTGGTCGCCCACCCACGGGTGGCTCCTGCGGTACAGCCCGAAGGCGTGGAAGAGCAGCTCGTCCAGGGGGCGCGGATAGCTGATGTCCATCAGCCGCTCCATCCGCTCCTCGTACTCGATCCCCTCGGCCTTCATCGCGGCCACGGCCTCGCCCCGCGCCTTGTTCTGCTGGGCCGCCAGGATCTGCCGGGGGTCGTCCAGCGTGGCCTCGACCACCGAGACCATGTCCAACGCATAGGAGGGAGACTCGGGATCAAGCAGTTCGAACGCCGCCAGCGCGAACGTCGACAGCGGCTGGTTGAGCGCGAAGTCCGCCTGGAGGTCCACCGTCAGCCGCACCGTCCGCCCCTGCGCGTCCGGCTCCGGCAGCCGCTCCACGACGCCGCCGTCGAGCAGCGAGCGGTAGATCGCGATGGCCCGCCGGATCAGTCGCAGCTGCTGCCGGCGCGGCTCGTGGTTGTCCTCCAACAGCCGCCGCATCGCCGCGAACGGGTCGCCCGGTCGGGCGATCACCGACAGCAGCATCGCGTGCGTCACCCGGAAGCGGGACGTCAACGGCTCCGGGTCGGCCGCGATCAGCTTCTCGAACGTCTGCTGGCTCCAGTTGACGAAGCCCTCGGGCGCCTTCTTGCGCACCACCTTGCGGCGCTTCTTGGGGTCGTCCCCGGCCTTCGCCAGGGCCTTCTCGTTCTCCACCACATGCTCCGGCGCCTGCGCCACCACCAGCCCCGAGGTGTCGAAGCCGGCCCGCCCCGCCCGCCCCGCGATCTGGTGGAACTCCCGCGCCCGCAGCACCCGCACCCGGCTCCCGTCGTACTTGGTGAGCGCGGTGAACAGCACCGTCCTGATCGGCACGTTGACGCCGACGCCCAGCGTGTCCGTGCCGCAGATCACCTTCAACAGCCCGGCCTGCGCCAGCTTCTCCACCAGCCGCCGGTACTTGGGCAGCATCCCCGCGTGATGCACCCCGATACCGTGCCGGACATAGCGCGACAGGTTCCGTCCGAACCGCGTGGTGAAGCGGAAGTTCCCGATCAGCGCGGCGATCTCGTCCTTCTCCGCCCGGCTGCACATGTTGATGCTCATCAACGCCTGCGCCCGCTCCACGGCCTGCGCCTGCGTGAAGTGCACGATGTACACCGGCGCCTGACGCGTCTCCAACAGCTCCGTCAGCGTCTCCGTCAGCCCCGTCGTCCGGTACTCGTAGCTCAGCGGCACCGGCCGGGTGGCCGAGCGGACCACGGCGGTCGCCCGCCCGGTACGACGCGTCAGGTCCTCCTCGAAGCGCGTCATGTCGCCGAGCGTCGCCGACATCAGCACGAACTGCGCCTGCGGCAGCTCCAGGAGCGGGATCTGCCAGGCCCACCCCCGGTCCGGCTCCGCGTAGAAGTGGAACTCGTCCATCACCACCTGGCCGACGTCCGCCCGCTCCCCGTCGCGCAGCGCGATCGACGCCAGCACCTCGGCGGTGCAGCAGATCACCGGGGCGTCCGGGTTCACCGAGGCGTCCCCGGTGAGCATCCCGACGTTCTCGGTCCCGAACAGCTTGCACAGCTCGAAGAACTTCTCGGACACCAGCGCCTTGATCGGCGCGGTGTAGAAGGTCACCTCGTCCCGCGACAGCGCCGCGAAGTGCGCCCCCGCCGCCACCAGCGACTTCCCCGAGCCCGTCGGCGTCGAGAGGATCACGTTGGACCCCGACACCACCTCGATCAGCGCCTCCTCCTGGGCGGGGTAGAGGGTGATCCCCCGCTCGCTCGCCCACGACGAGAACGCGTCGAAGAGAGCGTCGGGGTCACTGTTCTGCGGCATCTGATCGATAAGGGTCACCGTCCCATACTGCCCGCCCCACCCGCCCAAACGAGAACCGGCCACTCCTGCGAAGATCACATGGCGCTACGCTGTCCCGCCGTAGGAAGACCCAACGGTCAAGAAAAGGCGGGGGATTCGAACCATGATGGGACCTGCGCACTCGCTCTCCGGCGCGATGGCCTGGCTGGGCGTGGGTGCCGCCGCTGCCGCCGCCGACCACCCGATGCCCTGGCCCGTTCTGGTCGCCGGCACCCTGATCTGCGCCGGGGCCGCGCTCGCCCCCGACCTGGACCACAAGTCGGCGACCATATCCCGCGCCTTCGGGCCCTTCTCCAGGATCCTCGCCGGCCTGATCGACAAGCTCTCCAGCGCCGTCTACAACGCCACCCGGGGCCCACGCGACCGCCGCCGCAGCGGCGGCCACCGCACCCTCACCCACACCTGGATCTGGGCCGTCCTGCTGGGCGCCGGCTTCTCCGGAGCCGCCGTCGCCTTCGGCCGCTGGGCGGTCCTGTTCACGCTCTTCGTCCACATGGTGCTCGCCGTCGAGGGGCTGCTGTGGCGGATGGCCCGGGTCTCCAGCGACGTGCTGGTCTGGCTGCTCGGCGCCGCCACCGCCTGGATCATCGCCGGCGTCCTCAACGAGCCGGGCAACGGCGCCAACTGGCTCTTCACCGACGAGCCCTACGCCTGGCTCGGCCTGCCCATCGTCCTGGGCGCCGTCGTGCACACCCTCGGGGACGCCATCACCATCTCCGGCTGCCCCATGCTCTGGCCGCTGCCGATCGCCGGCCGCCGCTGGTACCCGTTGGGCACCCCGAGCTTCATGCGGTTCCGGGCCGGTGCCTGGGTGGAGAACAAGGTGTTGATGCCCGCCTTCATCGTCCTGGGCGCCGCCGGCGGCGTCGGTGCCGGCCTGCTGACCCCCTGAGGCCCCGCCATCCCCCGAAGCCCTGTCACCCCCTGACGCGCCGCCACCTCACGCCCCGCGGCCTTTCTCCCCTCGGCCGGACAGACGAGGGGCCCGACTCCCCAACGGGAGCCGGGCCCACACACCCCCGGCACGCGGCCGGACCTCCCCGGCCGACGGCCGGCGACGTTCCCTCACCCGTGCCAGGACCGCCACAGCGCCGCATAGGCCCCGCCGGAGGCCACCAGCTCGTGGTGGCTGCCCAGCTCCGTGATCCGGCCGTCCTCGACCACCGCGATCACATCCGCGTCGTGCGCCGTGTGCAGCCGGTGCGCGATGGCGATCACCGTCCGACCGTCCAACACCCGCCCCAGCGAACGCTCCAGATGACGCGCCGCCCTCGGGTCCAGCAGCGAGGTCGCCTCGTCCAACACCAGCGTGTGCGGATCGGCCAACACCAGCCGCGCCAGCGCGATCTGCTGGGCACGCGCCGGCGTCACCGACAACGCGCCCGAACCCACCTCGGTATCGAGCCCCTCCGGCAGCCCCCGCACCCAGTCGTCGGCGTCCACCGCGCCCAGCGCGGCCCACAGCTCGGCGTCCGAGGCGTCCGTCCGCGCCAACAGCAGGTTGTCCCGCAACGGGCCGACGAAGACGTGGTGTTCCTGGTTCACCAGGGCCACCCGCTCCCGCACCCGCTCCGCCGTCATCTCCGACAGCCGCGTGCCGCCCAGCGTCACCGAGCCGGTACGCGGCCCGTAGATCCCGGCCAGCAGCCGCCCCAGCGTGGACTTCCCCGCACCCGAGGGACCCACCAGCGCCAGCCGGGTCCCCGGAGCCACGTCCAGGCTCACGTCGTGCAGCACGTCCACGTCCGGCAGATAGCCGAACCGCACGCGCTCGGCGAGGAGTTCACGCCCGCCGGGCGCGAGCGACCCGTCCCCCGCGTCCTCCTCGATCTCCCGCACGCCCACCAGCCGCGCCAGCGAGACCCGCGCCACCTGCAACTCGTCCATCCACCGCAGGATCATCCCCACCGGCTCGACCATCAGCTGGGTCAGCAGCGCGCCCGTGGTCAACTGCCCCACGGTCAGCCAGTCCTCCAGCACGAACCAGCCGCCGATCAGCAGCACCCCCGCCAGCAGCGAGGCGTGGTAGAAGTTGATCGCCGGGATCAGGATCGACCGCAGCCAGAGCGTGTACCGCTCCCAACTCGTCCACTCGGCCACCCGCTGGTCCGAGAGCGCGATCCGCCGCTCCTCCAGCCGGTGCGCCTCGATGGTCCGCCCGGCATCCACCGTCTCCGCCAGCGCGGCGGCCACCGCCGCGTACCCGGCGGCCTCCGAGCGGTAGCCGGCCGGCGCCCGCCGGAAGTACCAGACGCACACGCCCAGCAGCACCGGCAGCGCCACCACGATCGCCAGCGCCAGCGGCGGCGCCGTGACCACCAGGCCGCCGAGCAGCAGCCCCGCCCACACCACGGCGATCGACATCTGCGGAAGCGCCTCCCGCATCGCCGTGGACAGCCGGTCCACATCCGTGTTGATCCGCGCCAGCAGGTCGCCCGTGCCCGCGCGCTCCAGCACCCCCGGCGGCAGCCCCACCGAGCGGACCAGGAAGTCCTCCCTGAGATCGGCCAGCATCCGCTCGCCGAGCACCGCCCCGCGCAGCCGCACCATCCGCACGAAGAACGCCTGCACCACCAGCGCCACCGCGAACAGCGAGATGTTCCTCCCCAGCCGCAACTCCCGCTCGCCGTCGGCGAGATCCTGCACCAGCCCACCCAGCAGGGTGGGCCCCACCATCGAGGCGACCACCGCCGTCGCGTTCACCGCGATCAGCACCGCGAAGGCGCCGCGATGTCGGCGCAGCAGCGACCGCACATAGTCACGTACCGTCTCCGGCCCCGCCACCGGCAGGGTCGTCGCGTGTTCGGTGCCGGCCGGGTCGTAGTCGGGCGGCTGCACGCCGATCATGCGGACTCCTCAGCGAGTTGAACGGTCTCGGTGTCACGGGTGACCACGGCCCGGTAGGCCGGCGTCGTCCCCAACAGCTCCCGGTGCGACCCCACGGCCGCCACCGCGCCGTCGTTGACGAAGACCACCTCGTCGGCCTGGTCCAGCATCAGCGGGCTGGAGGTGAACACCACCGTGGTGCGCCCCGCGCGCAGCGACCGCAGCCCGCGCGCGATGCCCGCCTCGGTGTGCGCGTCCACCGCCGACGTCGGCTCGTCGAGCACCAGCACCTCGGGGTCGGTGATCAACGAGCGCGCCAGCGCCAGTCGTTGCCGCTGGCCACCCGAGAGGGAACGGGCCCGCTCGGTGATCATGCCCCGCATCGGGTCCCGGCTGCCGTCCCGCGTCGCCCGCGAGAGCGCCTCCAGCACGTCGTGACAGTGCGCCGCGCGCAGCGCCGCCTCGGCGTCGACCCGCCCCGACGACGGCACGTCCAGCAGCTCGGCCAGCGTGCCCGAGAGCAGCACCGGGTCCTTGTCCTGCACCAGCACCGCCGCCCGCGCCTCGGCCAACGGCACCTCGTCCAGGGCGACCCCGCCCAGCCGCGCCGACGCCTCGTCGCCCGGCATGACCGGGTGTCCCCCGAGCCGTTCCGCCAGCCGCTCCGCGAAGTCCGGGGCGCCGCAGACCACGGCCGTCAACCGCCCCCGCGCCGCCCGCAGCCCGGTCGCCGGATCGGTCAGATCGCCGCCCGGTCGCGGCGCCTCGCGCGCGTCCCCGCCCCGCGCGGCCTCCGCGCCGCCCTCGCGACCCTCGCGGCGCAGCCCCAACACCCGGACGGCCCGCCGTGCCGACGGCCGCGAGAAGGTGAAGGCCATCGCGGCCTCGGTGAACAGCCGCAGCGGGAAGAGCAGGAAGCTGACCGCGCCGTAGACGGTCACCAGCTCACCCGCGCCCAGCCGGCCGTCCAGCGCCAGCCTGGCGCCCTGCCAGACCACCGCGATCAGCAGCAGCCCCGGCATCACCACCTGCACCGCGTCGATCAGGGACCACATCCGCGCGTTGCGCACGGAGGCGGAACGCACCTCCTGCGAGGCCCTGCGGTAGCGGTCGAGGAACAGCTCCTCGCCGCCGATCCCGCGCAGCACCCGCAGCCCGGCCACCGTGTCCGAGGCCAACTCGGTGGCCCGCCCGGACTTCGACCGTTCGAACTCGGCCCGTCGGATCGCCGTCGGCAGCAGCGGGAAGACGCTCAGCACCACGGCGGCCACGCCGCCGGCGACCAGCAGCCCCAGCTGGGGCTCGAACCAGATCAGCCCCGCACACACCGAGACGGTGACGACCACCGCCGCGGCGAACCGGGAGAAGGACTCAACAAACCAGCCAATTTTCTCGACGTCTCCGGTGGAGACCTTCACCACCTCGCCGGCGGCCACCCGGCGGGTGAGCACCCCGCCCAACGCGGCGGTCTGGCGCGCCAGGAGCTGCTGTACCCGGGCCGCCGCCGTGATCCAGTTGGTGACGGCAGAGCGGTGCAGCATGGCGTCGGCGAACGCTATCACCAGCGCGATGGCGACCAGGAAGGCCCCGGTCACCAGCAGTCGTCGGCCGGAGTCGTCCACCACGGCCGAGATCGCGGAACCCACGGCCACGGGCAGGGCGGCGATGCTAGCCATGTGCAGGGTGCCCCACCCCAGGGCCTTGGCCTGGCCGCCGAGCTGGCAGCGGAAGAGCCAGACCAGAAAACGAAATCCCGACCTCACGTCCGGTTGGCCGGGGTCGGTATGCGGAAGATCGCGAATCTGCATGACATCCCAGAGTCAGTACGTGTCGTAACTGGGCAACCTTGCAAGGGTCACGGCCACCGGTGCCGAAAATCAACGGGTTTTCCCCGCTGGCGCGGCCCGCCCCGCAGCCTCCCGATGTGTCCCTGACATGCCGCTTTCGCGGTCGAGGCGCGAAGCCCCCGGGGGAGGGGCCGCGAGTTCCACCGCTGGCCGGAAAACGATGGTGGGTCTTGCGCATCCCGGAGGCGCCCGTTCAGCCCTGGCGCGCGATCCCGTATCCCCCGGCCGCCCCCGGGTCACCCCGTCCGCCCCGCCGTGCCCCCACCCGTCCCCCCGCCGGGCCCCGGGTGCGATGATGATCACCATGCGTCCAGCTCCAGGCGAGGTCCTGCACTTCTCCGAAGACCCGGGCATCCAGGTCTTCCGCCCTCATGTCTCCGCCAGCGCGGGCCCGTTGGAGGCGCTCGTGTGGGCCGTGGACGCCGAGCGCGCCCCCGACTACTGGTTCCCCCGGCAGTGCCCCAGGGCCATGGTCTGGCTCAGGCCCAGCAGTTCACGCGCCGACCGGCAACGCCTGATAGGCGACGGCGGCGGCCACCGGGTGCACGCCATCGAGTACGGCTGGCTCTCCCGGCTGCTGGAGACCAGGCTCTACGCGTACCGGCTGCCGGCCGCCCCGTTCCGCCCCTTCGGCAACGACCGGCACGCGCTGGTCGCCCGCGAGGCGGTCGAGCCGCTCGGCGCACCCGTCGAGGTGGGCAACCTTCTCGCCCTCCACCGCGAGGCCGGCATCCAACTGCGGCTCTACGACAATCTCTGGCCCTTCTGGGACGCGGCCGTCGGCAGCAGCCTCGGTCACAGCGCCATCCGGATGCGCAACGCCCGCCCCCGCCCCGGACCCACCCGCCGCGCCGGCCCCCCACACGCCCCCACCAGGATCGGCTGACCCGGCCCGGCGTCAGAGAGTTCCGCCCGGGGTGTGGTTCCACGCCCCGAAGCCGTCGCCCGCCCTGCGGTCCGTAGCAACCCCCGTATGGGCGCCGGCCGTTCACAACCTGGACGCGTTCGGCGCGATCGCGACCGCTCCGCGCCGATTTTGTTTGACAAAAGACTGCGCCAACGGTTGACGGGGTCATGCTCTGCTCCCAGTATGAGGGGCAACCGCAAGGTGGGAGCGCTCCCATCCCCAACCGGGAGTCGTCTCACGCTCGGCGGTGGTTTCTCGGATCGCCGACCAAGGATCGAGAGGGCCGTCCCATGCCACCCCCACCAGGTGTCTCCGATGTCCGCCAGGACCCCGAGTGTCGCGACGAGCGAGGGAAGCCGGCGGACGGAGCCGACCGCGCGGAGCCGACCCGCGTCGCGCCGTGCCAGGGCGCGCTGCCGGCCCGTGGCCAGGATCGGCGGCCGCTGCTTCGGCTCTGGGTTCAAGAGGTCAACAGAAGGAGTGACTTCAACCGGCGCAGCCGAGGGGGCGGCGTCTAGCGCCGCCGAGAGACCAGGTCGCCGCCGCATCGGCGGCGGTGACCAACGGCCCGCTGTCCGCCGTGGTTTCGCCGCTCCGGACCCCCTGCGGGAGGGGGTGTCCGGCGGACCAGCGGGGATGCGGTCGTTTCGCCCCGGTCGGGGACGGGCGGGGGCGAAACGACCGCCGTGGCGGCACCACCGCGACGGGAGCGTGGCGACCGGCCGGTCGCCACGGGAACGCCGCACCAGGAGAACGCCCGGGCCCTTCGCCCGGTGAAGTCAACAGAGGCCAGAACGACGTCGAATCCGTTCCATCGCTCCATCTCGTTAAGTCAACAGTCTTGACGGGGGCATGGCGGATTCGCATCATTAAGCTGCCGCCGCCGGGTGGGAGCGCTCCCAGTCCGACCGTCGATCGCCGCAGGGCGAACGATGGTCACCACCCGGCGGCGGTTCTCCTTCGGACCCCAGGAACGAGCCGCTGATGTCTCCTCACTCCGACCGAGAGCCCGACCGGGAGCCCGGCAAGAGATCCGCCCCGGCATCCGCTCCGGGAGCCGCCCCGGAATCCGTCACGGGACGCGCCGCGAAGGCCGCCCCCTCGGGCCGCCGCCGCCCACGCGGCCGGGTGGCCGCCGGGGCGCTGGCCGCGACGGCGCTCGCCGC
>NZ_RFFJ01000212.1 GCF_003696235.1 Streptomyces triticirhizae | reverse complement strand
AGGCCCCGGCGCCTGGGCGGCGCCGGGGCGGGGGGTTCTGGCGCCCGCAAGGGAGGCCGGGGCACCCGAGTTGACCGATGCACGCCCGCCCGGGGACCTCCCCGCGCGTGCGGGGAGCAGAGGTCGTGAGCTGGGGTTTTATCGGCGCTCGGGGCGGATTTTGCTTACTTCCTGAGAGCGTGACCTATGGGGCGAAGCGCCCCGCACCCCATCCATCCCCACCACCCGGGGCATGTCCTCTCCTCGTCGCCCTGCCAGGCCCACGCTCCCCCATCGTTCCTCGTTCACGCATCACGCATCACGCGTCTCCCCCCTCGGACGGTGGGTAGATCACGGTGACCGTCACGTAGTCCGGGTCGTCGGTGAAGATGCCGTAGCCGTCGATGTCGGTGGTGGGGAAGATCGGGGGCGGCTCCTCGTCGAGGAACTCCGTGACCTCGCCGGTGGCGAGGTCCAGTTGGAGGGGGACGTCGCCGAAGGGGTCGTCCGGGAGTTCGGCCGTGCCGAACGCGCGGCCCGTGTCCGTGATCGCCGTGAAGCGGACCGGGTTGGTGTCCTCGGTCTCCGGGAAGCAGTCGCCGGTGCCCTCCTGAAGGTCGAACACCACCCGCTCGTGGAACAGGTAGCGCCCGTTCGACGACAGTCCCTCGGACGCCCCGACCGCCGTGTGGCCGACCGGGCACTGGAGCCTCGCCCGGATCTCGCCGGTCGCGCTGTCCACGGCGGCCCACACCCGTTGGTTCTCGTCCTCCAACGACGGCCAGACCGCGACGATCGCGCCGTCCGCGACCAGGCTGCCCGTGCTGTCCGTCGGGTCGGCGTCGTCGGGCGCGATGTCGGCCAGCGACCAGCCGCCGGAGACCCAGACCGCGTCGAAGTCGTCGTACAGCCCGGGCTCTCCGAGCAGCGGACCGCTCGGGGTCGTCCCGAGGATGACGGCTTCCGACGCGTCGCTGACCGGGCCGCAGTCCGCGCAGGAGGCGGGCGGCTCCAACACCTCCGGAAGCAGCGAGAGTCGGTCCCCCGTTGCCGGGTCCACCGCCACCACGGACTCAGCTCCGGGAAGGAAGTCCAGGTCGCCGCCGAAGGTGACCGCCAGTCCACCCCGTTCCTCGACCCGCCCCTCGCCCTCCACCTCGACATAGGTCGGCTCGGGCGCGTCCGTCGACTCGTCCACCGGGAAGATGTGGAGCACGGTCACCTCGTCGCCGCGTTCGATGGCGTCTCCCTCGGTGACGCCGGCCGACCAGGCGACGGCGTAGTCCCGCCCCTCGTAGGACAGCGCGAGGAACGCGAGGGCCGAATCCGGGCTGACCGCCGTCACCGGCTCGCTGGTCCACCGCGTCTCACCGGTGGCAAGGTCGCGGACTCGCAGTCGCGCCTCTGCGGTGTTGGCGCCCCAGACTGGTTCGGCCACCGCCCGCGCGTGGGGCAGGGCCAGGGCCTCGCCGCTCTCCGTCTGCCATCCCCGCGAGGTGTCGTAGACGGCGGGCACCGGTAACTGTGTTTCGGGCGGGCCGAGTTCGGCATCGCCCTCGTCGTCGGACGGCCCACCCGAGGCCGCCGAACCGCCGTCCTTCTCCTCGTCGGAAGCCTCCGTCAGGCTCCCGTCCACCTGGTCGTCCGTCCCGCCGCCGCAAGCCGCGAGCAAGCCGACGGCCAGGCCCGCCACCAGAACGTTCCGAAGTCGTGTGCGCAGCACAGAAGTTCGCCCCCCCGGGTTCACCTTTCGCATTCCGCCTCCTCCACGGTACGGCGGAGTCGGCGGAACGGCGACGGGCGGCACGGGGGCAGGTCGGGGTCCGGGCCGGGCCGGCGCGTAGGCTGCCGGGATGTTCGAGGTACCGGAGGCGTTGGCGCGGGAAACGGTCGAACGGGAGGGCGCGCCCGGCGCGGCCTGGAACGCGGAACTGCCCGGGATCGTGGCCGAGTTGCTGGAACGCTGGGACTGTCTGCCGGACGGCGAGGTCATGCACGGCGGCGTCGGGGTGATCGTCCCGGTGCGGCGGCGGGCTGCGAGCCCGGCCGTGCTGAAGGTGTCGTTCCCGCACCCCGGCAATGTGCATGAACCGGACGCGTTCATGGCGTGGCGCGGGCGCGGCGCGGTGCTGCTGTACGAACGGGATGACGCGCGCTTCGCGATGCTGCTGGAACGGGCGCACGCGAGCAGCCTGGCGGAGGTCGAGGACGGCGACGAGGTGCTGACGGTGGCGGGTCGGATCAGCCGCCGGCTGGCCGTCCCCGCGCCGCCCGGCCTGCCGAGGCTGCGGGAACGGGTCGAGGAGTGGGTTCACCAACTTCGCGCGGACGGAGCCGAGTTGCCACACGGGTTGGCACCCGGAACGGTGGCCGCCGCCGTCGCGACCGCCACCGAGCTTGGCTATGACCAGCCCGAGGTCATGGTGCACGGCGACCTGCACGGCGGGAACATCCTCCGCGCCGAACGCGAGCCGTGGCTGGCCGTCGACCCGAAGGGTCTGGTCGGCGACCCCGCCTACGACGGGGGAACGCTGCTGAAGTCCCGCGCCCTGGCCCTGCTGGGGGCCAACGACCTCGGCCGGGCGGTCCACCGGGTCGTGGACGCGTTCGCCGAGGCGGCGGAGTTGGAACGGGAACGGGTGCGGCGCTGGGCCCAGTTCCACGCCGTGCAGGGCGTGTTCTGGGCGCGGCGCCACGGGGTGCGGATCGCGCGGGGCGGCGAGGAGTTGGAACGGCTGGTGGGGTTCGGCGAGGCGCTGGCCGAGTTGCTGAGCCGGCCCGCCCGCGCCGGCCGCTAACGCGGCGACGCCGCGCGCGGGATGCGGACGGCCCCGCCGGGGTGTTGCCGTCCCGGCGGGGCGCGGTGGGGGGTCGTCGGGTAAGGGTTCAGTCCGTGGTCAGGTGCGCCAGCAGCATCCGCCACTGGGACGCCGGAAAGGTCAGCACCGGACCCGCCGGCACCTTCGAATCCCGAACCGCCCGCCCCGAAGGCGTCGCCGCCACCTCCAGGCAGTCGCCGTTCTGTGCGCTGTAACTGCTCTTCCGCCAGGGCTGGTTCGGTCGTTCCATTGCCATCGTCCTGCCTCTCCTCGCGAAAAAGGTCGGGGCGGCGGAGAAAAGAATCTCCGCCGCCCCGTGTGGTGTGTGAGGTCCGTCAGCGCGCGTCGAGAGTGTCGGCCTTCAGCGCCTGGGCGAACGCCGCCCAGGGCGCCGCCTCGAAGGCGATGGCCGTCGCCTCGGTGCGCTTGGAGTCACGAACGTGCAGGCCGCCCTCGGTGCGGCGGCGGGCCTCAACGCAATCGCCGTTCTGCATACTGAAGCTGCTCTTGTACCACCCGGACTGGTCTGCCTGCATTTCCCGTGTTCCTTCTTACCTATGAGTCCGTTTCCCTGATGATGCTCTCGATCAGGGTCTGGCTCTTCAACTCGCCCAGGGCCGTGGCCCGCAGGTGGTTGAAGATGTCCGCGTAGAGCCCGATGTCGGCGGGGTCTTCGAGGTATGTGTGACTGATGTGGTTCTCCAGCAGCACGACTTCCATGTCGGACGGCTCGGGGAACCGGTAGATCTTGAAGGGGGAGGGCCCACCTCGGTACGCCCCTACGGAGAAGGGTAGTACCTGCATCGTCACGTTTGGAAGCTTCGCCAGCTCGATCAGATGGCGCAACTGGTTTCGCATGACCGCCGGTCCGCCGACCTGCTGGCGCAGGGCGGCCTCGCCGAGGACGATCCAGACCTCGATCGGGTTCTCCTCGCGGTCCAGCGCCTTCTGCCGTTCCAACCGGACGTTGAGCTTGGTCTGCTCCTCCGACCCGGGCGGCTTGGGCGAGCCGCCACCGATGATGGCCCGAGCGTACTCCTCGGTCTGGAAGAGGCTTTCGATCACGCTCGGCTGGAAGCCCCGGACATAGGAGGTGTCCTCCTCCAGGCCGATGAGGTCGAGGAAGTCCTGCGGCAGCTGGTCCTCCAGGACGCGCCACCAGCGCTGCTTGCGACTCTCGCGGGCCAGGAACAGCCAACCCTCGCGCACCGCAGGGTCCTTGACCTGGTACAGGTCGAGCAGCGCCTTGAGGTCCAGCGGCCGGATCGGGCTTCGGCCCGACTCGATGCGCGAGACCTTCGAGATGTTGCAGCTCAACTGCTCGGCGGCGTGCTCCAGAAGCAGTCCGTGGCGCTCGCGCAGTCGGCGCAGGTTGGTGCCCAGCACACGGCGGCGGACGGTCGGGTTCGGGTTGTCCGGCATCTGACGGTCCTTTCGGTAGCTGGCCGACAGCGTAGCGTGCCGTGCGGAATCGCGCGATCGAACAAATGAATTTCAACATCCGACTTGCACCACAGAAGCCGACCGGTCCATGCTGAGTGCGTGAACACCGCGACACGGACCGTGTTCGCGGTCAACCGGCCTGCTCAGGCGCTTCCTTGACGGGTCGACAAGCTTCGCTTCGGGGAGGTGCCCCATGCCCGTCACCATCGCCAGGATCGCTGAGGACGACGCAACCTACGCCTGGGATCTGGTCGCTTGCACATCGGAACTCGAACACTGGCGTGCGATTGCGGCAGGGACCGTTGGCCGGCTGGGCGGTGACCGGGATGCCGTCGCGCTCACGCGCCTCGGCGTCACGGAGCTGATCAGCAATGTGATCAAGCATGTGGCGCACGACCCGCGTTGTCGACTGGTTGTCACCTGTGAGAGTGACAAGGACGTCCGAATCTCGGTCTGCGACCGCTCGTTGCGAGTCCCCAAGTTGACCGTTCCCGACTGGAGTTCGGAGAGCGGGCGCGGTCTCTGGCTGCTGTGCGAGATGGCGCCGGCCTGGGGCTGCACCCGCCTCGCCGAGGGCAAGTCCGTGTGGTTCCGCTTCCCGCTCGCCTGCGGAGACGGCGAGGAGGCCCGGCGGTGAACGCTCGCCCCACCCACAGGAGAGAGGAAGGACCGGAGGCGTGACCGAGGAAGCCTCGATCGTAAAAAGTGCCGACTGGGTGTTGTGCGAGGAGCGCGGGCCGGGGGTGCCCGAGGGGATCTACGGCGTGGCCTGCATGACCTGCGAGGCCCGTTCCCCGCTCTTCGACGACGACCAACTCCCGGTCGCCGTCTGGGCCATTCAACACGTGCAACAGGAACCGGAACACCGCCAGTTCATCGCCACCACCGAGAAGCACTGGCGCGTCCACCCCCGCCCCGGGCCCACCCCGCCGGCACCGGACTCCTTCCTCCAACGCGCCGCAGGACCGACGTTCGTCGGACTCATGTGCCTGCTCACCGCCCTGGCCGGACTCCTGCCGGCCACCCTCAACTGACCCCGACCACAACAGTCACCCGAGAAGAAAGCGAACCCGGAAACCCCATGCACACCACCATCGTTGACTCCCCGATCCCCCTCACCTTCCACATCCTCGCCACCACCCACAGCAACCACGTGCTGATGGTGCGCGGAGCCCGGCAGGACGACGGCGGTGAGGGCTGGGTCCTGCCGCACGGGCAGGTGCCCAACGGGCGGTGCGTCATCCTCGCCGCCCGCGAACACCTCATCGCCACCACCGGCTACGACCGCACCCTCGCCGAGATCTACGCCTCCTCACCCCGCACCGATGACCACGGCACCCTCATTGGGCTCGACCTCGTGCTCGACGGCGGCCACCTCCCCGAACTGCCGTCCAACGACCCCAAGACCGGCGCCAGTTGGGTCCCCATGCGCGAACTGCACGAGCCGCCCGGCCTCTACCAGTACGCCATCATCGCCGCCGGACAGCGCCGCAAGCTCCCGCTCCTCATCAACGGCGACCGGCCCGAAGCCGCCTTCGCCTGAGCATGGTCGAGGGCGGCGCCGCCTGGGAGTTCCTCCCGCCCGCGCCGGGGCGGGAGGGCGACCAGGGGTGGGTCATCGGACCGTGCTGGTTCTTCTGCGACCACCAGGTCACCCCCGTCACCTGGATCGGCGCCGTCAGCACGGCCGGCGCGCACGCCCCGCTCTACGCCTGCCGGCCCTGCCTCACCCAGCTCCACGCCATGACCTGGGACTACGCCGAGGCGATGCTGTCAGCGCCGATCGACGCGAACGGTCGACCCGTTGTCCCGTACGGCGACCCGACGCGTAACCGGCCGGCGCCGCCGGTCCGTTGGCTGGCCACGGCGCTCCACCCGGCGCGCACCGCGTTCGGCAGCCGCCTTCGGCGACTGCTCGGCGCCCTGCC
The DNA here is from genome assembly GCF_003696235.1 of Streptomyces triticirhizae. Lineage (GTDB taxonomy): Bacteria > Actinomycetota > Actinomycetes > Streptomycetales > Streptomycetaceae > Streptomyces > Streptomyces triticirhizae. The sequence goes on along the minus strand of NZ_RFFJ01000212.1, from coordinate 3,346 downwards.
CCGGGGTTGAGGGGGCGGCGGTCGCCCAGCGTGCGGGCGCCCAGCGAGTAGTCGCGCAGCGTGCAGGCGCGAGGAAAGTGCGATGAAAGCGGCATCCCCATGATGGGAAGTGAAAGGCACGCCGGACGCACTGCGTCCGTGGGTACCTATCGGGGGAGACGGGCCGGCAGCGTCAACACCGCTGTCGGCCCGTCGAAGTTTCGGGAACGAGAAGGATGAACATGGCAACGGGGTGGCGGCGCCGGACCGTCGCGGCCTGCGGACTGGCGGCGACGCTGCTGGTCGCGGGCTGTGGCGGCAGCGACAGCGGGAACAACGGAGGCAGCGGGAACGGAGACGGCGGCGCGTCGTCGGCGGGCGGCGACGCCTCGCCGGCGGAGGAGACCGAACCGGAGCCGGAGGAGGACGCCGAGGCGGCCGGGCTCGACGCCTGCGAGCTGCTGACCGAGCAGGAGGTGGCCACCGCGATCGGCGCCGAGGCGCTGCATGTGACGTCACGACGCGTCGCCCCCGAGGTGGACGGCGGACGGTTGGCCGGCTGCTCGTACCTCAACGAGGATGTGCCGGGCATCGCCGGAATGACCCTCAACGTGGTCGCTGGGACCGATGACGAGGCGTTCTTCATGCCGTTCGCCGAGCGCGAGGGGCTCTACGCCGTCGATGAGTTGGGCGAGCGCAACCTCTATGTCGGCTACGAGACCGGCGACGGCTCGGTGCACTTCCGCGAGCTGCGGATCATGGAGGGGGACACCGGGCTGCACCTCCGTTACACCTACCACGACAACCCTGGTGGGATGCCGGCCCTCGACGAGGACTCGATGGTGGACGCCATGACCGCGATCGCTTCATCGGCGATCGAGCGGCTGCCCGACCAGGTGACCATCGCGGACGGCGTGCCCGAGGGGCCCTGCGCGGAGATCGATCTCGCGCTGGCCGCCGAGGCGCTGGGCGGGGAGCTGACCACCGCCGGCTCGGTGGTCGGCGAGGACGGCGCGCTGAACTGCGAGTTCGGGGGCGTGGACGCGGAGTTGACGGTGCTCGCGGTCACCGATCCCGCGCGGGTCGCCTCGATGGGGGTGCCGGCCGCCGAGGTCAATGTGCCGGACCTCGGGGACGGCGCGCGGGTGCGGGTGATGCCCGCCGATGCGGGCGCGCAGGGTCCACTGGACGCGACGGTGAACGTGGGCGGCACGAAGGTCGTGGTGGTCAGCGCGGTCTACGCGCCGGAGGCCGGCGCGATGTCGGAGCCGGCGCCCGAGGCCGTGGAACTGGTGCGGCACATCGCCGCGACCGTGGGTTGAGGGCCCCGGTCCGGCGATCCGGTCCAGCGATCCGGCCATCCAACGGACCGACGGTCCGGCGGTTCATGGTCGTTGAGGGAGAGTCATTCATGTCAGGTGGAATGCCGGGCGGCGACGTGCCCGGGGGATATCAGCAGCCGGGAGGCCAGGGATACGGCGGCCCGCCCGGGCCACCGGGTCAACCCGGTCAACCGGGTCAACCGGGCGGCCAGCCGGGGCAGTTCGGGCCATACGGTCAGCCACAGGTGCCGCCGGGGCAGGGGCAGCCTCCGCAGGGGCAGGTGCCGCCGCCGGGGCCGTACGGCTACCCGGGGCAGCAGCCGGGGCAGCAGCCGGGGCAACCCGCGCGGCATCCCGGACAGCAGCAGCCGTGGGGCGGGCCGCCGTCGGGCGGAATGCCCGGCGGGATGCCGCCCGGTCCGCCGCCCCCGCCGGGGCACCGGCAGCGGAAGCGTTCCCCGTGGGTCCCGATCCTCGTCGTGGTGTTGGTGCTGGCGCTGGGCGGCGGCGGGTGGTTCCTGTTCGGGCCCGGCTCGGACGACAGCAACACGCGGCCGCCGATGGGCGCGACGCCCGACACGCCCGGCGGGGTGGTCTGGTCGCTGAACGAGGAGGTCGCCGAGGGGGCCAGGATCGAGGGGTTCTGGACGGTCGGCGAGGACACCCTGGTCAAGGCGGTCGACAACGTCTTCACCGCGTACTCCCTGGCCGACGGCTCCTCCCTGTGGACCCTGGCGCTTGAGGGCGACTCGATGTGCGCGCCGTCCGGCACCACCGAGGACGGGCTGATCGTCGTCGGTCATGGGGAGTACAACTGCGGTCAGAACATCACGCAGGTCGATCTGACGACGGGCGAGACCGGATGGAGCCGGCCGTTGGAGCCCGAGGAGGCCCCGGACGGCTTCCAGATCGCGATCTCCGGCTCCTCGTACGCCATCCACACCCATGGCGGCTGGAACCTCCACCGCATCGCGGACGGCGAACTCATCTCGGCCGCCGCCGCCGTCTACAGCTCGCTGCACCAGGCCGTCAACCGGACCGACTTCGCGCAGGAGAACGCGCCGACCAACGGCCAGGAGATCTGCGCTGTGGACGGGGTGGCCGGCGGCGAGCGGCTGATCCGCCGGCGCACCTGCGCCACGGTGACGGACGCGGCGAACGGCACGACCAGCGCGCCGTTCTTCAAGCTGGAGCAGATCGACCCGGACACCGGCGACACGCTGTGGAGCCTGGACGTGCCGGAGGGCCGCTGGGTGAGCAAGATCCACAGCGCGACGCCGCTGGTGGTCTCGCTGCGCTCGGAGGAGTTCGGGCGGGTGACCGACCTCATGTTCGTCGACGAGGCCGGTCAGATCACCGGGCAGGTGCCGATCGAGACCACCGGCGTGGCCGAGAACGACGTCCATCTGCTCCTGGAGGAGTGGTGCCGGGACAGCCTCGTCCCCTACAACGGGGTGGACGAGTGCGGCGGCACGGCGGTCGGCGGCGACACGTTCTATGCCTCGCCCTCGGGGCTGTCCGGCCCCAACCCGGTCACCGCGATGGACGTCACCACGGGGGCGGTCAAGTGGACCTACGAAACGGAGCAGTTCTACAAGCAGACGGTGCTGGCGGCCGATGAGGAGGGCGTCATCATCCACCAGGCCAGCCATCTCGGGTCGTCCGGGCAGGTCGCCAGGATCTCGGCGGACGGGCAGACCGTCGAGCCGCTGTTCCGCACGGACGAGGCGTGGTTGCAGCCGACGTTCTACACCGCCTGGCTGAACGGCCAACTCGTCTACAGCGTCTCGGACTTCTCGCTGGACCAGGACATCGCCGTCTATGGCCCGGAGGGCGAGGCCGTTCCGCTGACGGAGGAGAACGGGGGCAACGGCGAGGCCGAGGACGGGACGGCGGGCGCCGCCACCGAGGGCGGGGGCGAGGACGCCGGTGCCGCCGAGGGCGGGGGCGCCGACGCGGAGGCGCCCTGACGGGCTGGCCGGCCGCCGACCAGCGGCCGGGTGCCACGCCGGCGGCGATCGCGTTCGCCGGCCCGGGGGGTCAGT
>NZ_RFFJ01000211.1 GCF_003696235.1 Streptomyces triticirhizae | reverse complement strand
CTGGCCGGCGAGGCCGCCGCCGTGGTGCCGGGGGCGCCCGGGGCCCCGGTGCGGCTGGCGCGCTGCTGCACCCCGGTCCCGCCGGACGCCGCCTGCGGCTTCGCCGTGCGGGGCGGCGCGGTCACCGTGCACCGCGAGGAGTGCCCCAAGGCCGTGGAGATGGTCGAGGGCGGGCGGCCGGCGCTGGCGGTCCGCTGGCGTTCCGACTCGGTGGGCTGCCGGGTCACCCTCCAGGCCGAGGCGCTCGGCCGGCCCGAGTTGCTGGCCGACCTCACGGAGGCCCTGGCCCAGCACGGCGCCGCCGTGGTGCACGCGGAGGTCGAGCCGCCGCGCCAGCAGCGGGTCCGCCACACCTACACGCTGCGCCTGCCCGATGCCTCCGGGCTGCCGAGGTTGATGCGGGCCATGCGCCGGGTACCCGGCGTGTATGACGTTTCGCGCGCGGTCCGCGTGCATCCCTGAGCCCCCCGAGGAACGGGCGGGAGGGCCGGCGACGGCCGGGTTCGTGGTGGGTTCGTGGCCCTTAATCCCGTGCCAGGCGGGGATGGCCGTGCCACTATGGCGGGGGGACACCCGGGGCGCCGACGGCGTCGAACGGGAATCTTCCGGGCCGCTCGGGCGTTGTCGGGGCAGCCACGTTCCTCAGCTCGCACAGCGTCCCCGCTGGCCGGCTGACCAGTCGAACCTAAGGATCGCATTGACCTTCTCTTCCCTTCCTCAGGACACCCAGCGCCACACCACGGCGAACCGCCGGGCCGACGCCCTGATGGATGAGGACGTTGCCTGGGACGAGTTCTCCGAGGACCGGGACGGCGAGCAGTTCGAGCGGGAGGAGCGCGCCGCGCTGCGGCGGGTCGCCGGCCTCTCCACCGAGCTGGAGGACGTCACCGAGGTCGAGTACCGCCAACTGCGCCTGGAGCGCGTGGTGTTGGTGGGCGTCTGGACCTCGGGCACCGCCCAGGACGCGGAGAACTCCCTGGCCGAGCTGGCCGCCCTCGCCGAGACGGCCGGCGCCCAGGTGTTGGACGGCGTGATCCAGCGCCGTGACCGGCCGGACCCGGCCACCTACATCGGCTCGGGCAAGGCCCAGGAGCTGCGCGACCTGGTCGTCGAGACGGCGGCCGACACGGTGGTCTGCGACGGTGAGTTGAGCCCCGGGCAGCTGATTCACCTGGAGGACGTCGTCAAGGTCAAGGTGGTGGACCGCACCGCCCTGATCCTGGACATCTTCGCCCAGCACGCCAAGTCCCGCGAGGGCAAGGCGCAGGTGTCGCTGGCCCAGATGCAGTACATGCTGCCCCGGCTGCGCGGCTGGGGTCAGTCGCTCTCCCGGCAGATGGGCGGCGGCGGTTCCAGCGGCGGCGGCGGGATGGCGACCCGTGGTCCCGGTGAGACCAAGATCGAGACCGACCGGCGGCGGATTCGCGAGAAGATGGCGAAGATGCGCCGGGAGATCGCCCAGATGAAGGTCGGGCGGGACGTCAAGCGCCAGGAGCGGCACCGCAACGAGGTGCCCTCGGTGGCCATCGCCGGCTACACCAACGCGGGGAAGTCCTCCCTGCTCAACCGGCTCACCGGCGCCGGCGTCCTGGTGGAGAACGCGCTGTTCGCCACCCTCGACCCGACCGTCCGCAGGGCCGAGACGCCCGGCGGCCGGGCCTACACCCTCGCCGACACGGTGGGCTTCGTGCGCCATCTGCCGCACCACCTCGTCGAGGCGTTCCGCTCCACGATGGAGGAGGTCGCCGACGCCGACCTGATCCTGCACGTGGTGGACGGCTCGCACCCGACGCCGGAGGAGCAGCTGGCCGCCGTCCGCGAGGTGATCAACGACGTGGGCGCGCGGGACGTGCCGGAGATCGTCGTGGTCAACAAGGCGGACGTGGCCGACGAGGTCACCCTCCAGCGGCTGTTGCGCACCGAGCGGCGGGCCATCGCCGTCTCCGCGCACACCGGCCTGGGGATGGAGGAGCTGTTGGCCCTCATCGAGGACGAACTGCCGCATCCCTCGGTCGAGTTGGAGGCGCTCGTCCCGTACACCGAGGGGGCGTTGGTCTCCCGGGTGCACGAGGAGGGCGAGGTGCTCTCCGAGGAGCACACCGGCGAGGGCACCCTGCTCAAGGCCAGGGTCCACCCGGAGTTGGGCGCGCTGTTGGAGCCCTTCGTCCCGGCGACCAGGGCCTGACCGACCCGGGGTTTGCCCCGGACCGACCCGAGGGCTCCCTCCCCCACGCGGGGGAGGGAGCCCTCGGGTGTGGGCGGAGGGTGCACCCGGCGTGGGGGCCGCCGGGTGCCTGGGACGTGTGATCAGGGGTGACGGGTCACACGTCCATCTCCGCCCAGGTCAGCGCGAGGGTTCGGGCCGCCTCCAGGGACGGGGTCTCGGGGTCGGTCCCGTCGTGGACCTCCGCGAGGAACATGAAGGCCGCCGTGAAGGCGCCGATGAGATGGGTGATGCGTTCCTCGGCGAGGGCGGTCACGGGGTGGTCGGGGGTGGCGGCGATCGCGGTCAGGTCGTCCAGGAGGACGGAGATGAAGTCGGCGTCGACCGTGCAGGGCTCGTCGACGTCGAGTGCGCACACCAGAAGGCCGGCCACTCGTCTCCAGATGTCGCTCTTGGTCAGGAACACGAGGCCGGAACCCCCTTCGCTTTCGGTGCGGCAGGCGTGCGGGCGGGGCGGCGGGGAGAAGGCTTCGCTGGCCTTCTCCCCGCCGCCCGCGAGTTGGTTGACCGTGAGTGGTGACGGGCCGGGAGGCGCATGGGCGCTTGGCCCTCGGTCCTAGGCGGCCTCCTCGCTGGCCGCGGGCGCCTCCTTCGGCGTGCGGATCACCCCGATGACGAGGAGGAGGCCGACGAGGGCGAAGCCGGCGCCGCCGATGCAGGCGGCTCCGATGCCGTCCGCGAGGATCTCCTTGGCCCCCAGGCCCGGGTCCGGGCTGTCGGTGGCGCTGGTGAAGATGGTGACCAGCACGGCCGTTCCGATGGAGCCGCCGACCATGCCCATGGTCTGGAGCACGCCGGAGGCGGCGCCCGACTCCGTTGGTTTGACGCTGGACAGGATCGTTCCGATGAGCGGTGGGTTGAGCATTCCGACGCCGACGCCGGCGAGCGCCATCGGGCCGAGGATGCCCGACCAGTACTCGGTGGACGCGGAGACCTGGGTCAGCCACACCATGCTGACGAAAACCAGCACGAGGCCGGTGACCATCGCGGTCTTGGCGTCGAAGCGCTCGATCACCGGCGGGGCGATCCAGCGAGGGGCGATCATCATGGTGATGGCCATCGGCAGGAAGGCGAAGCCGGCCATCAACGGGCGCATGTCGAGCACGTCCTGTACGAACTGGGTCAGGAAGAAGAACATCCCGAACAGGGCCGCGCCGGAGCAGACAAAGGTGAGGTAACCGCCGCCTCGGTTGCGGTTGATGAGCAGCTTCAGGTTGAGCACCGGCTCGGAGTGGCGTGTGGAGATCACGACCAGGGTGCCCAGCAGGATCACGCCGACGGCGAAGGCCGCGAGCGTCGACGGCTCGCTCCATCCCTCCTCCGAGGCATGGACGAATCCGTAGACGATGGAGCCCATGCCCACGGTGGCGCTGAGGGCGCCGCCGAAGTCGAACTTGCCGCGCCGCCCGGGCGATTCGGGGATGAACCGGGGGGTGGCGATCAGCAGCACGATGCCGATCGGCACGTTGATGAACAGCACCGAACGCCATGAGATCAGGTCGGTGAGCATTCCGCCGATGATCAGGCCGCCGGCGAAGCCGAGGCCCTGGGCCATGACGGAGATGCCGAACGCCTTGGTGCGTTCCTTCTCGGTGCGGAAGGACGTGACGATCAGGGCCAGTGCGCAGGGCGCGGTCATGGCCGCCCCGGCGCCCTGGATGGCACGGGCGGCGAGCAGCATCCAGGAGTCCTGGGCGACCGCGCCGACCAGGGAGGCGAGGGTGAAGACCGTGACGCCGATCATCAGCCCCTTCCGGTGGCCGATGATGTCACCGACGCGACCGCCCAGGAGGAGCAGGCCGCCGTACGCCAGCGTGTAGCCGTTGAGCACCCAGGACAGGGTGGTCACGGACATGCTGAAGTCCTGCTGGATGTTCGGCACGGCCATGTTCATGACCGTGATATCGATCGCATCCAGTAACTGGACGCACAGGATGATGGTGAGGATGGCCGTCGCGTGCGGCGTGATGGTGGAGGCCGTGTCCTTGGCCGGACTGGTGGCTCCCTGACTGTCAGGCATGACGCCTGGCCCCCTTCAGTGAGGCGACTTCATGGGTACGCGGGTCTCGTCGGTGCGTGCGCTTGGTCGCGCCGGTGTCGGTGCGGAGGGTGGTGCGCGCGGAATCGGAGAGTGCTCCCCGGTTCCCGGTCGACACGATACGGGGAGGACTCTCCGGATCGCAACCGGGATGCCCGGGCCTGTCGGAGAAGGGCCTTTCGTAGGGCGGGTGTTCGACCCGCGACGCGGCCCGGATGGGCGTTCGCGGGTCGGCGAGAGGCGGAGCCTATAGCCCGCTCATGGCGAAGGCGAGACGCTTTGCGGGGCACGGGAAAACCGGCCCGGACGGCGCCGGAATCCCCCCGAAAACACCCGAAGTCGGCGCCGCTCCGAAAGGGGTTTTGTAGGGGTTGCGCGACTCCGGAAGGCCGGTAGTTTTCACCCGAGCCGTGTTCGCCGTGATCACCGTGTTCCGTCGGGCGGGAATCCGGTTGCAAGAAGCCGGACTTCGGCAGCAATTCAATGGAGCACACCATGGAACCCATCGACTATCCACTCGATGAGGCGGGCCCGCCCCGGCTCAACCCGGCCTATGCGGAACTCAGGGAACAACAGCCGTTGGCCCGGGCGAGAATGCCCTACGGCGAGGAGGCATGGTTCGCCACCCGGTACGCGGACGTCAGAACCGTGATGTCCGACCCGCGCCTCAGCCGGGCCCTGGCCAAGGAGCACGACGAGCCGCGCGTGTTCCCCGTGATGCCTGACGTCAACATCATGGGCATGGACCCGCCGGAGCACACCCGGCTGCGCAAGGTCGCCGCGCGGGCCTTCACCGAACGCCAGGTGCGCCGCCTCCGCCCCCGGATGCAGCGCATCGCCCACGACCTCATCGACGCCATGGCCGCCGCTGGTCCCCCGTTGGACCTGGTGAGCCACTTCGGGATGCCGTTCCCCGTCACCGTCATCGCGGAGCTGTTCGGCGTGCCGGCCGAGGACCAGCCGCTGTTCACCGGCTGGTCCAAGGCGCTGACCGCCACCACGTCCATGACGGGCGAGCGGATAGCCGAGTCGTACGCCAACCTGGAGCGGTACGTCGCCGACCTGATGGACCAGCGCGCCGCCCGCCCCGCCGACGACCTGCCGAGCGACCTGGTCGCCGCCTACCGCGCCGACGGGGGCACATCCAGGGACGAACTGGCCCGGCTGGGCATGATGTTGCTCGCCACCGGCCACGGCAGCACCGCCAACCAGATCTCCTACGGCGCCTACCTGTTGCTCTCCACGCCCGACCAGGCGGAGAAGCTCACCAAGGACCCCGACCTCATCAACAGCGCGGTCGAGGAGCTGTTGCGGTTCGGGAAGAACGACGAGGCGGCCATCTTCGCCCGCTACGCCCGCGAGGACGTCGAACTCGGCGGCATCGTGGTGCGCGCCGGGGAACCCGTCCTCGGCTCCCGGGTGGCGGCCAACCACGACCCCCGCGTCTTCACCGACCCCGAACACCTCGACATCACCCGCTCTCCGAACCCGCACATCGCCTTCGGCCACGGACCGCACCACTGCCCGGGCGCCCAACTCGCCCGCGCGGAACTCCAGATCGGCCTCGGCACCCTGCTGCGCCGCTTCCCCGAGCTGCGCCTGGCGGTCTCGCCCGAGGAACTGGTCTGGCAGGGGGGCAGCCAGGCGCGCATCTTCGCCGAGCTGCCCGTGACCTGGTGGCCGCCGGGGCACCCGCCAGGGCCGGAACCCGGCAGCGGCGGCAGCGCCCCCGGCGATCCGGAACAACGCCAGCCATCGCAGTGAAGGACCGTCATGGATGAGAAGACCGCGACCCGCTACCGGGTCACCGTCGCCGAGGACGTCTGCATCGGCAGCGGCTCCTGCATCGCCGCCGCGCCCACGTTCTTCGACTGGGGCGACGGCCACGCCGCCCGCGCCCGCGCCGAACTCGTCTCGCCCGACGAGGCGGTCCTCGACTGCGCCGAGTGTTGCCCGGTGGGCGCCATCACCGTGACGGACGAGGCGACGGGTCGCACGCTCGCACCCTGACCCGCCGCCGGCGCGCGGGGTTTCACGGCCCCGTCCCCGCGCGCCAACGCGTCCGCCACCCCGGCCTGCCCCGTCGTCTCCGAACCGTGACGGGGCAGGCCGCCTGTCAGCCGAGCTTGGCGCGGAGTTCGCGACGCCCCGTGACACCCAGCTTCTTGTAGGTCCGGGTGAGGTGTTGCTCGACGGTGCTGATCGTCACCGACAGCGAACGGGCGATCTTGCGGTTGCTGCTGCCCGTCGCGGCCAGCATCGCCACCTTGCGCTCCGAGTGCGTCAACTTGTTGAGGTAGTGCGAGAAGCGGTCCTCGATCCGGTACCGGGCGGCACTCGCCTCCACCGGAGGCAGTGGCCCCGGCATGGTCAGCTTGCGCACGGCCTCGAACATCTGGCCCTCCTGCGCGGCCTCGGTCAGCACGGCGAAGACGTGCTCACGGGCCGAGTTGTGCTGCTCCACGCTGTCGATGACGTTCGAGGCGCCCTCGCCTTCCGTCTCCTGGTCGCGGACCAGCAGCCGGTCCAACCGCTGGTCGATGAGCTGCACCGCGTCCTCCTGCCGGCCCCGGGTGAGCAGCGCGCCCGCCGCCGCGAGCCGCCACGGCAGGATCGACTCGTGGTCGATGCCCCACGCCGACATCAGTCGGCCGGAGGCCAGGAAGTCGGTCAGGGCCGCGTCCGATCTGCCGTCCACGAGGCTCAGGTGTCCCCGGGCGTAGAGATAGGGCAGCCCGTGACGCGACTCGAATAACTTCGGCGGAACGGGCTGGTCCAGACACTTCCTGGCCCGGTCCAGGTCCCCCGTGGCGATGGTGCTGAGCGTCAGCGCGGCGAGCGGACCGCCGATCCGGGTCCCCAACGCCTGCGGGGAGCCGAGCGCCAGCGCGGCCTCGGCGGCCTGCCGGGCGGCGTAGTGGCTGCCCTCGGCCAGCGCCAGCGCCGCCCGGATGGACAGCAGCCGCGCCTGCAACATCGGGGCCCGCTGCCACTCCGCCTCCGTGAGGAGCCGGTCGAGGAACCCGCGCAGCAGGGGGCGTTCCCCGCAGTAGAGCAGGGCCGCGAGCGCGGCGCACAGCGACGGCGCGGTGTCGTCGTTGAACGGCGTGCTGTACAGCGCGTCGGACGCGGCCGCCACGGTTTCGGGATCGGCCCGCCCGGAGGTGAGGACGCGGAGTAACGCGGCGGCCGGGTCGGGCAGTTCACCGCCCGACGCCTCGGACTCGGGCGGCAGGTCCGAGGCCCCCGCCGACCCGAGCAGGGCGGGGTACTCGCCGAGGACCAGCAGTTGGGCCGTCGTGAACTCCGGGTGTTCGGCACGCTCACCGCGCGCGGACCTGCGCCGGGCGGCCGCGAGCATCTCCAGCGCCTCGTCGGCGTGGCCTCGGCGGATCATCTGGTCGGCGAGGGCCGTCGGATGGTGCACCCACAGGTCCACCATGGGTACCAGAGCGCCGGCCTCGTGGAAGTACTGGCAGCTCAGCTCGGGGTCGTAGGCGGTGAGCACCAGCGCCGTCTTGGTGAGGATCGCCGCGCGGCGGCCCGGTTCCGAGGTGCTGCGCAGCGCCAACTGGAGGGCGCTGACGGCGAGGTGTCGGTCGTTGCAGGCCATCGCCTGGATGACGGTCTCGTGCAGCAGGGAGTCCGACCAGGGGACATGCTCGTCGTCCGCCGCGATGAGCCGCCTGGCGACCTCGAGCGCGGGCGCGCCCATGCCGCGCAGCGCGCTCGCGGCCCGGATGCGCAGCGCCGACGCCTGGGCGCTGGGGATCGTGGAGATGACGGCCTCCTCGATCACCCGGTGCCGGAAGCGGTTGTTCTCCATCAGCCCGGCCGAGTTGAGCACCTGGAGCGTCTGGTCGATGACCTCGACGGTGGTCCCGGCGACCTGGGCCGCGCTGCGCGGGGTGCTGAACTCCCCGAGGATCGCGATGCCCTGGGCGGCCCGGCGCAGCTCGGTGTCCAGCCGGAAGTAGTGGTCGAGGACGGTGCTGCGATAGGTGGGCCCCACGGGCAGGCCGGCGGCGGGACCCGGCGTTCCGGTGAGCCGCTCCAGCGACTGCTGGTAGTCCATCAGGATCGCCTTCAGCAGCCCGGTGTTGCCGCCGGACAGCGTTCCCGCCTCCGCCAGCGCCGCGTCACTCAGGCTCAACCCAAAGGATTCCTCGGCGAGTTGTCGTATCGCGTAGGGGGTGAGCGGATGCAGCCGCAGAAGCCGGGAGTGGGCCAGCCCGTTCAGTTCGGCCAGCACCTCCTCGTGGGTCGGCCGGGTCGGGCGCATCGTGAGCAGCATCAGCAGCGGCCGGGTGCCGGCCTCCACGGCCAGCCGCGTGATCAGGGACAACGCCTCCGGATCGGCGTGGTGGATGTCGTCGACGCACAGCACGCGCGGCTCGTCGCCCGGGTCCGGGCCGAGACCGGCCTCCTGGTGCAGGCCCTGCCGGAACGGCGAGAGCGCCGTGAACACCACGGGCACACCCCGCGCTCGGGCCTCCTCGGCGAACGCCGACATCAGGGTGGTCTTGCCGGCGCCCGCGGGTCCGGTGACGACGGCTACCTGGCCCGTTCCACCGGCAACCCTGTCCAGTAGAAAATTCAACTGTGTAATATTGGAGTCTCGTTCCAACAGTTTCACGACGCCTCCCGGTTTCGAGACGGGCCGAGACCGTCATCGATACAGTCCAGTGGACGGCGGAACCGCGCGCCGGAGGGTGGCCGCAGCGGTCCGCCCGTGAGGCGAGTCGGTCAGGTCTGGCCGCGACTCCCCGTTGCATCGAATGCCAGTCTGTCTTCCGCTTGTTCGACCGATCATTGTGCAGAGCGTCGGTCGGTCACCATCCCACGTTTGAGATGTCTCGCGCCGTAACGCGGTTCGTGTTACGGCCGTCCAGCATCGAACAGGCCAACGATGGAAACGGTCAGATGTGGGCACGGAGGCGGCTTCTGCGGCCAGGATCGGGCATGGGGGCGACGGTGAACGGGCGTGGGGGAGCCGTGTCCTGGCGGGCGTGCGCCGGTTCGGGGCGGCGTGGGGAAACGGGTGGGACGAAGGCGGCACGTGGGGGAGGGGGCGTGCGCGGGAGCGTAGCGCGGTCGCGCAGCGGATGTCCGGCCGGCGCACGGCGACGCGTGAGCAGCGTCACTCCGGGGTGTGCCGCGCCCGAGAACGGGTATCCCACGCGGCTGGTCAACGGCGCCGCACGGCACGGGACCTGGTGCGGTGACCTCGTCCCGCCGACTCTCCGCGCCGGCCCGGCGGAGCGACGCGAACCCCGGGGCGCGGTCGCCCCGGGGCGGGTGTACGGCGAGGGACCGGCGTTCCGCCGGCGCCGGCCGCGCCCCCGCGCGGGGGC
>NZ_RFFJ01000210.1 GCF_003696235.1 Streptomyces triticirhizae | reverse complement strand
GCGGCCGACGCCGCGCCCCCGTCCCACGCCGGCTCCGCGCCCGGCGCGCAGCCGCCCGCCGCGCGCCCCCCGGACCGGGGCGGGCAACGGGCGGACGAACACGAGCTGTTGGCCGAGCTGGACGCGATGGTCGGCCTGGCCGAGGTCAAGCAGGAGATCCACAAGCTGGTGGCGTTCCTGCGGATCGCCGAGCAGCGGCGGCGGGCGGGGCTGCCCGAGGGGCCGCCCATCGGGCGCCACGTGGTGTTCTCCGGCGCGCCCGGCACCGGCAAGACCACGGTCGCCCGCCTCTACGGGAAACTGCTCGCCGAGCTGGGCGCGGTCTCCTCCGGCCACTTCGTCGAGGTCTCCCGGGCGGAGCTGGTCGGCGTCGGGCTGGGCGAGACGTCGCAGAAGACCCGCGCGGTGTTCCAACGGGCGCGCGGCGGCGTGCTGTTCGTCGACGAGGCGTACACCCTCTCCCGCCAGTTCGGCGTGGGCACGGACTTCGGGCAGGAGGCCATCGACGCGCTGGTCAAGCTGATGGAGGACCACCGCGACGAGGTGGTCGTGGTGTTCGCCGGCTACTCGGCCGAGATGCGCGCGTTCCTCGACGCCAACCCGGGCCTGCGTTCCCGCGTCTCCCGGACGATCGAGTTCCCCGACTACGGCCCCGCCGAACTGGTGGAGATCTTCCGGCGCACCGCCGACCGCTACGGCCTCCGGGTCCCCGAGGCCACCGGCGAGGCGCTGCTGGCGCACTTCCGGGGCGTGCGGCGCACCGAGCGGTACGGCAACGGGCGGGAGGCGCGGCGGATCTTCGAGGCGGCGCTGGAACAGCAGGCGCTCCGGCTGGCCGAGCTGGAGGCGCCCTCAGCCGAGGAGTTGACGGAGCTGCTGCCGGCCGACCTCGACGGCGTCATCGACCGTGGCCTGGGCCTGCGGCACGGCGAGGACGGCGACGGCGGCCAGGTGGACGCGCTGCTGGAGCGGCTGGACGGCATGGTCGGCCTGGCGCGGGTCAAGGACCGGGTGCGCGACGTCCTCGACCTGCTGGCCACCGAGCGGCGCCGCCGGCGGGAGGGCCTGAGCAGCGAACCGTTCGCCGGGCACCTGGTCTTCTCGGGCCCGCCCGGCACCGGCAAGACCACCGTCGCCCGCCTCTACGGTCAACTCCTCGCCGCGACCGGGCTGTTGGCGCGTGGCCAGCTGGTGGAGGTCTCCCGGGCCGACCTGGTGGGCCGGTTCGTCGGGCACACGGAGGCGCGGACCGCCGAGGCGTTCCAACGCGCGCGGGGCGGCGTGCTGTTCCTCGACGAGGCGTACGCGCTGGCGCGCACGGACCACGAGCGGGACTTCGGCAGGGAGGCGATCGACACCCTCGTCAAGCTGATGGAGGACCACCGCGACGAGGTCGTGGTGATCGCCGCCGGCTACACCGCCGAGATGCGCGCGTTCCTCGACGCCAACCCGGGGCTGGCCTCCCGCTTCTCCGACACCGTGGAGTTCCCGCCGTACGGCCACGACGAGTTGGTCACCATCCTGACCCGGCACGCCGTCGAGGCGGGGTTCACGCTCGGGCCAGCGACCCTCGACGCCGTCCGCGCGCATGTCGAGGCGCACGCCGGGACCTTCGCGCGGGGCAACGCGCGGGAGATCCGCAAGCTGTTGGAGACGATGCGCCTCGCCCAGGCCCGCCGCATCGCCGCCCGCGAACGCGTCGCCGACCCGGCCCCGACCGCCGCCCTCACGGAACTCCTCCCGGAGGACGTCCCGCCGCCGGCGTGACCCCGTGACCGCGCCGGCCCTCCCGGCGTCAACTCCAGTCGACCACCAGGCGGTTGAGCGGCGTGTCCAGCACGAAGCGCCCGGGCCCCGGCTCGGGCGCATCGGCCCCGGTCGGCAGCAGTTCGAAGGCCGCCTCGCGGCCCCGCCAGTCGCGGTCCCAGGCCCGCATCGCCTCGACCACGCGGTCGACCAGGCCGTCGGCCCCGGGACCGTGCCCGACGACGCCGAACTCCCACAGCTTCCCGCCGTCCTCCGTCGTCCGCTCCGACAGCCGCCGGGCGAGGTAGGCGAGCGCGCCCCCGTCGAACGCGGCCGAGGAGGAGGGGTACGGGTCGTCGGCGAGGAGGCCGCCCTTGGCGGCGAGCGGGAAGAGCATCCGGTTGAGGCCGGACGGCAGCGCACAGGCGAGCCACAGCTCCATCCACTCCGGCGACTCCATCGCCCGGTAGCGCACGCCCGTCCAGGCGACGGTGCGCGGTGCGGCCAGCACGTCGGACAGCGCCTCGGCGTCCACGGGCTGGCCCGCGCCGACCGGCAGCCGCACCGAACCGTCGGCGGTCAGCGGAACGACCCGACGCGGGTCGCCCGCGGTCTCGCCGCGCAGCGGAACGAACGTGTTCAGCGCGCTGCTGACCGAACGCCACCGCCCCTTCGCGCCCTTCGATGCCGCCGACCCCTCGGACCGCTCCGCGCGCTCCGACCGCTCGAAGGCGACGGAACGGCAGACGCTGCCCGCCAGCCGCAGCGGCACGAGGAGGCGCCCGCCGGGCGCGAGTTGGTCGAGCCAGGCGGGCGGCACACCGTGCGCGCCGACGGTGGCCACGATCCGGTCGTAGGGCGCCCCCGAGGCGTGGCCGAGCGCGCCGTCGCCCGGCACCACCTCGACGTTCCTGATGCCGGCCGCCGCCAGGTGGGCGCGGGCACCGGTCACCAGGTCGCCGTCCATCTCGACGGTGGTGACATGCCCGTCGTCGCCGACGAGGGTGGCGAGCAGCGCCGCGTTGTAGCCGCTGCCGGCGCCCAGTTCCAGGACCCGGTCGGCGGGCCGCGCCTGGAGCTGCTCCAACATCTGGGCGACCACGCTGGGTTGGGAGGCGCAGGAGATCGAGGTGCCGTCGGCCTGGTGCTTGATGTGCACCGGGGCGTTGATGTACGCGTCGGCGAGCGAGGCGCCGGGCACGAACAGGTGCCGGGGAACGGCCCGCATCGCGGCCTCGACGGCGGGGGTGCGGACGGTGGTGAGCTGGTCGACGAGGGCGTCGCGGAGCACGGCGGCGGAGGCCGCCGGCGGGGCGAGGGTGTCGTGGTTCATCACCCCCGACGCTATCGGCCCCCGGCCTCCCTGACGATCATGGCGCGACGGGAGGCGCGTGGCGCGACGTCCCCGACGTCCCTTGCCGCGCCCTTGGGCGCGTCCGTGCAGATGCGGTAGCCGCCTCGTCAACGAGGCTCCCACGGCTTGCGCAGCGACTGAGCCGCCTTGAGGGCTTCCAGTCGCTGCCGTCCCACCGCGCGGGCGCGTGCCCGCAGCTCGAGCACCGTGTCCTCAGCCGGAACCGCCCCGACCTCAGCGCCCACCAACGCACTCAGCGTGTGGAGCTGTTCCTCCTTCTCACCGACACAGTGCCGCCCCTGGGGCTCCCTGGGGCCGGAGAAGACCTGAGCGAAGTCGAAACTCCCAGGGGTGAGCGGGTCGTCCGTGCTCTCCTCCTGGTCGAGTGTGTTGGCGAAGTCCAGCAGGGCATCGGAGACCTGGCCGAGAGTTTCGGGCTCGTCCGGTGCGAGGGTCGCCTTGGCCGCGAGTTCCAACAGAAGAACCCCCTCGAACACGTAGCCCGGCACTCCTCCGGGGGGGTCCTCCTCGGCGAACTCGGGCAGCCCGTCGGTCCAGGCGCTCAGCCGCGTGACGAACGACCTCGGGGGTGTTTCCGATGACCACAACTGTTCCAACGCGGCGATATAGAAGTCCGCGTCCGCCGAACGCTCCTCCTGTGTGCTGAGCGCCCACAGTGCACACGCCGCAGCGCGTTCCACTCCGGCTGCGGCGAAGATCCGTTGTGCGGCCGGCGCTCCCGACTCCGTGAGCGTCGCGATCCGGGCGGGAAGGTTCACCATTCGAATGTCCTTGGCCTCTGTTCGTTCGGCATCACGTTACCGGTGACCCGGCCTCCCCCCGCCCTGATGAGAGGAGCGCAGATGTCGGGACAGACCTGCCTGGACGCGCCCCCGGCGATGGGGGTCCAGCCCTGGGAGTTCGCGTACAGGAGCGCGTTCTGCTCCGCGTGGGTCCCGGCGATGTTCGGCACAGCCCACTCGGGCGGCACCCGCGACGGGTCCACCATGGATGGCTGCGGTCTCCGTAGCCCGGAGCCACTGCCGGCGACCAGGTCCAGCTCCCCATGAGGGGTTCGGACCCGGACGACCGCCACCGTCTGGTGACTCTGCGTACGTGCCGACTGTGAACCGGCGAACTCGGACGCTCTGCCGGCGAGTTGTTCCGCAAGGCACGGTGCCAGGCCGAGGGGGTCGCTGGCCAGCTGGGGGTGGTCGACGTATCGGTAGGGATGGTCGGACACGTGAAGCCCGAGCGCATCCGGACTCCAGTACCAACCGGCTTCCGGGTCGTAGTACCGGAAGAGGTTGTAGTGAAGATGTGTCTCGTCATCGTGGTACTGGCCAGGAAACCGCAGGGGGCACCGGGGCGAGGCGTCCTCCGCGCCGCCCGGTTCGGACGTGGTGTCCGGAGCCCAGCCCCACAGCGTCGTCCGCCGGCGCCAGGCGATGTCACCAGCCTCATCGACTAGTTCGGTAGGCGTTCCGACCAGGTCAGCGATGATGGAGTAGAAGCGCTCGTCGATCTCCTCCTGCCGGGCGTGCCGCAGGAAGCGCCGCTCGGTCTGTGCGATGGCCCGATGGGATTCGGGCTCCCACTCCCACGTGGTGGTCCGCCTCTCCGAACCCTCGTCGACACTCTGCTCAGCGACCCTGGTCTCGTCCCAGACAAACCGGATCTCCCGGAGTATCCGGCCGCTGCGGTCGATGTGTTGTTTGACGACCCGTCGCCCCAGCGCGTCATAGGAGTAGCGCCAGTGGCTCCCGTCGGGCGTCCACACCTCGGTGAGTTGGTCGGCGGCGTTCCACCGGTAGCGCCACTCGCGCGTCTGACCCGAGAGTCGCCGTTGACGACGGCGGACAACGCGGCCCTGACCGTCGTAGTCGTAGTGTGTCCGGCCGACCCGCGTGACCCTGATCCCATCCATGACGTCGGATTGGGGCGAGTCCGGGGCATCGTGAGGCCCCTCATCGACGGTGTTCGGCAACTGCGGGGCGACAACGACCGTCATGTTCCCCGAGGCGTCGTACGCGTACCGCTCCTCGGGCTGAGTGCCGCCGCGCAGGGCGGTGACACGGCCGGCAGCATCCGTGACGAGTCGCCTGGTGTTGTCGCCGTGGGGCGTGACCTCCTGGATCGACCGAAGATGGCCTTCGGGACCGTACTCGTAGGTGCGGTGCAGGAGCCGCCGGTCACCCCGCGCGGTGACAAGCTGCTCGCTCAACTGCGCGAGAACGTCCCAGGACTGCTCGACACGCGCCCCTCCAGGCAGGTGACGGACCACTTCCCGGTCGCGGGAGTCACCGGACCCCTGGGCGAAGGTGATGGTCCGCCCCGCGACATGTACGGCCTCGGGCATGTCGGCGCCGGCCCATTCCCAGCGGGATTCGACACCGGCCGGCGTCCGGCGGTAGACGCGTCGGCCGTCGGCGTCGTAGCCGAAGAGCGTGCGGTGGTCGTCGGAACTCTCCTCGATGACACGTCCGAGCGGATCGTGGGTGAATCGCAGCGCGACGGTCTCGTTGGCGGCGCCGGTCATCAGGCCGGCGGCGGTGTAGGTGAAGTGCGCGGTCTGGTCCCCGATGGTCTGGGTGACCATGTCACCCCTGGCGTTGAAGGCGCGGCGGATCGTTTCACCGGCGCCGTTCGTCTGCCCGATCCGCTGTCCGGCGGCGTCGTACTCATAGGTCACCCGTCGTCCGGAGAAGTCGGTCTCGCCGACCAACCGCCCCACCGCGTCGTACTCGTAGGTCCAGGTCAGGCCAGCGGGGTTGATGACAGTGCGCAGGCGCAACTCCGTGTCGTAGACGCGCCGCCAGCGCGCACCGCTCGGCAGTTCCGTCTCCACTGTCTGGTCGAAGACGCCGATGCTGTGACGGGTTCGGCCCCCAGCGGCGTCGACCGACTCGACGAGGTTGCCCTCGCCGTCGTAGGTCCAGCGCTCGGTGCGCCCGTCAGCGAGGGTCCGGGAGAGGAGGGCGCCCTCGATACTCCAGGTAGATCGAACGCTTCCGCCGCCGACCTCCTCGACGGCGACGACCCTGCCGAACGCGTCCCGCCGCAGGCGTACGTCCATCGAGCCATCGCCCGTGACCGCCGTCGGCAACCCGGCGGCGTCGTTCCTGAACTCGTGCGTGACGCCCGCCGGCGAGGTGTGCCGGACGGTGGCACCGCGTTCGTCGTACTGGAAGGTTTCCACCCCTCCCGCCGGGTCAACGATCCGGGTGAGATTGCCGCGTTCGTCATACTCCCGGGACCAGTGGGCACCGTCGGGATCGGTGACCCCGGCCCACCGCCCGAACTCCCAGGGGATGATCTCGGTGCGCCCGCCGTCGGGGGTGATGACGGCGGTGCGGCGACCTCGTTCGTCATGCTCGTACCGGGTGACGCGCCCCAACTGGTCGGTGACCGACTCCAACCGGTCGTAGCGATCCCAGGAGCGGTGCGTGTGGTGCCCCAACGCGTCGGTCTCGGTGGTGAGTTGGTAGCTGTCGTTGAACTGGTAGACCGTCGTGTGCCCCAGGGAGTCGGTGAACACGGTGCGATATGTGTCGGCGTCGTAGTCCACCCGGCTGGACAGGGCGCCCTCCGAACCATCGGTGATGACGCAGCGGCCCTGCTCGTCGTAGTGGTAGCGGTACCGGAACTCGTTGCGATCCACCCAGCCCGTGATGCGATGCTGCTCGTCGTAGTGCAAAAGGAGGGGCAGGCCGGAGGAGTTCACCACTGCGGACAGGTCACCATGGGCGCTGTAGGCGTAGCGCGTCAGCACCGGCCGTTCCGGATGACTCAGCAGACGGATCGCGGTCACACGGCGATCCACCACGGTCAGGCCCAGGCGATAACCACCATGGTGGCGCACTTCCTTCGGCGCCCCGGACTCGTCGTGGAGGAAGGTGATCTCGTTGCCGTTGGGGTCACGGACGGCAGCGACAGGGAGCACTCCCCCCGGCTGACCCGGGGCGGGCGCGAAGCGTGTGACCAGACCGGACTCCGGACGACGTACCTCCATCGCCCCGCCGGGGTGTCCGTCCCAGGACAACTCCCAGCGTGGACCCTCCACGGGCAGCACCGGCTCGTCGACGATCGGCCTGGGGTAGTGGAGGACCATCCCGTCGTCCGTGATCAGCCGCACACCCTGCGGTGACAGAACCAGTCGCTGGTCCAGCGTGGATGTCCAGGACGGGCCGAACCACAGCCCGTCCCGCAGTGTGCTGCGGTGATGGCGCCGCAGCACCAAGGGCAGGACACCGGGGAGTTGCACGTCCACGGCATCCAGCACCATGTCACCCGTCGCCATGTCGATCGGGTCGGTCCGGCAGAACAGCGCGTCCCCCTGCCGCCCGGTCCGCCGCGCCGCCCGCCCCAACCCGCGCACCCCCATCCGCAGCCCGGCCAACCCGGTGGAGGCAGCCGAACGAAGACCCCGCGCCAGACCACCGAGAGTCGTCAGACCCTTCATCCCCGGAATGCAGTCCAATGCCGCAAAAGCGACATCGAGCAGTCCCGCTTCGCCTCGCGCATACTTGATCAGCGTGTCGGCCAGGACCACGATCGCGGCGGCCAGCACCACCCAGGCGAGTGGCCCTCCGATGATCATCACCACGATGCCGAGCACGGCGACGACCAGCTTGCACGCGTCGACGAGCGTGTCCCAGTTGTCCGTCACCCAGTCGATGGCCTTCTCCCACCACCGCCGGTTCTGGATACCGGCGTCGGACGCCTCCTCGATGCCCTGGGCGCAGACACGGGCGGCCTCCTCCCGCATCTCCCGGGCATCCTGGGCGAGTTGGCGGGCGGCGGAAAGGCGTTCCTCAGCGTCGTCGACGCGCCCCTGGGCGGCGGTGGCTGCCGCCTCGGCGGCCTGCTGGTCCCGTGCCGCCGCCCGAACGTCGTTCTCGTCCGGTGGCTCGACGTTCTCCCGCTCGCCCTCCCGCTGAAGCCGCTCGGCCTCCTCGCCGGCGCGTCCGAGCCAGTCGGTGGCGTCGCCCAGGGCGGACTGGGCCGACGCGAGGTCGGCCTGCGCGGAGATTCGCTCGATCCAACGCGCGATCAGCCATCCCCTGTGCGGTCTGAAGTTTGGGCCAATAGGAGTTCAGCGCGTCGGCGCTCAGGGCGTAGCTGTCCTCCAGCTTTGTCAGATTGTCCGGCACGCCTTCGAACTCCCGGCGAAACGCGTCCGCCGAAAGCCCCGCCCAGTCCAGCACCGCGCGCTCGGAGGCGAGGCCACGGATCTTCCCCAGTGCCTCGCCGACATCATCGGCGAACTCCTGTAATTCCTCGCTGAGCTCACGGACCTCGTCCGGATCACCCGGTGTCGGGTCCCGGTCCATGTCCACCGGAGACCAGTCAGACGGCCGTGACATGACGATCCCACCCCCAGGAAACGGCTCCTGACACCATATTAATTACTGCGTCGAACCAACGTGCGATCTACCCGGCCATGGAACACCCTCGGCGGTGGCCACGGAATCACGCCGAGGGTGGTGTCTCGCGGGGGGCCCGACGGGGCCGAGGCGGCGACGAAAAGCGGGCGACTCGGGTCGGGCGGAACCGGACAGGAGTCACGGGCCGGCCCACCCCCGGCTTGCCACCGCCCCGCCCGTTCCCGGCCCGGGCAGCCCAGCCCGAGCGGCCCGGGCGGCCCGGGCTCAGCCCGGACGAAAAGACCCCCCGCCCAGCCGATTTCGCTGGTCAGAGGGCCTTACTCGCACTGTGGCGGCGCCAGGATTCGAACCTGGGAAGGCTGAGCCGGCAGATTTACAGTCTGCTCCCTTTGGCCGCTCGGGCACACCGCCTTGCTGCGGGTAAACCATACCCGATCGGCAGGGGTGGTTCGCCACTCGGTTCGGCCGGGTCGAACGGGGGCGCTGGTGGCTAGGCTGTCGGCGACCGTGCCCGATCCCGGATGTGTGAGGAGCCAACACCACCATGGCCGACTCCAGTTTCGACATCGTCTCCAAGGTCGATCGGCAGGAGGTCGACAACGCCCTCAACCAGGCCGCCAAGGAGATCTCGCAGCGCTACGACTTCCGTGGCGTCGGGGCCTCGATCGCCTGGTCGGGGGAGCTGATCGAGATTCGGGCCAACGCCGAGGAGCGGACGAAGGCCGTCCTGGACATCTTCCAGTCCAAGCTCGTCAAGCGCGGCATCTCGCTCAAGGCGCTGGACGCCGGCGAGCCCACGGCCTCAGGGAAGGAGTACCGCCTGGTGTCCAGCATCAAGGAGGGCATCTCCACCGAGGACGCGAAGAAGGTCGCCAAGCTGATCAGGGACGAGGGCCCCAAGGGCGTGAAGGCCCAGGTGCAGGGGGACGAGCTGCGGGTCAGCTCGAAGAGCAGGGACGCCCTCCAGGAGGTCCAGCGCCTGGTCAAGGAGGCGGACTTCGACTTCGCAGTGCAGTTCGTCAACTACCGGTGAGCCGACGGCCGGGGGGACGACGGCCGGAGGGGCGGCGACCGGCCGGCCCGGCGCACGCCGCCGCCGGCGGCGGGAGGCGGGGGTGGGCGTGATCCGACCACTCCGCGCCGCGTTCGAGCTGGCGTGGCGGCAGCGCGCCGCCGAGCCCGCGCCGGGGA
>NZ_RFFJ01000021.1 GCF_003696235.1 Streptomyces triticirhizae | reverse complement strand
GCCGCCCGCCAGCTGGGGCGCGCCGCCCCCGCCGCCGGCGCCGCCGCCCGGGGCGGCCGGGGCGTTGCCGCCGGTCACCTGCGCGAAGCTGGCGGCCAGCCGGTCCAACACCCCCTGCGCCTCGGCGACCAGCCGTTGTTTCTCCTCGCTCTGCCGCCCGGCCGCGCCGACGGCGGCCATCCCGACGTCCTGGCCGGCCGGCGCCTGGGACGCCTCGGCGTACTGCTCCTCCAGCAGCAGCGCCTCCTCGGTGGCGCCGGCGGCGGCGTCACCCGCCGTCTGGAGCTGGTTGGCGATGGACATCGCCACCGCGCTGGCGCCCGAGGCCCAACTGGCCGTCTCCGCCATCCGGTCGGACAGCTCGATCAGGCCGACGCCCGGCTCGGCCGCCGCGCTCTCGGCGGCGCCGGCCAGCCGGTCGTTCTCCCCGGTGCCGGCGCCCGCCAGCGCGATCCACGCGCCGGCCGCCGCGTACATCCGGATGTGCCGGGCGCTGTAGATGTCGTCGACTATGCCGTGGAACGCGTCGTCGCTGCTCACGCTTCAGTACACCTCCTGGCGCTGACCGCCGCCGCCCGAGCCGCTGTTCATCAGGCCGTTGAAGTAGTCGACCGCCCCCGAGGCGTCGTTCAGCCGCTGCCCGGCCGACGCGTCCGTCTCGTCGGCGATCGCGGCGGCCTCCCCCGCGCTGGCCTGGATGTCCGCCACGGTCACCCCGGCGGCCTCCACCTCGGTCAGCATCGCGCGGGCCGCGCTCTCCAGCGCGGCCTCCGCCTCCGAGCCGCCCGGCACGGTGCCGAACAGCCCCCTGGCGGCGGCGATGTCGATGAACTTCTCGCGCATCGCCGCGAGTTCGCCGCTGCCCCCGGCGGCGGACTCGGCGTCCCGCATCGCGTCCGGGTTGAGTTCGACGTCGCCTGACATGCTCCGGCCCGCCTTCCTGCTCTTCGGATTCGTGTGCTTCCCCGGGCGGCCGGACCCGCCCGGCCCCCGTGGAACGGAACGGGACCAGGCCGTGTCCGTGACGTCTCGCCGGGCCCGCGACGCCATACGCGGCACCTCGCCGCGTTACCGCATCGCGCGAACACGGCCAGGTATGAGCTGCGATCCGGCGCCTTGCGACGCACCGCGTCCAACGCCGCGGTCTGATCCGACGAGACTTTACGGACCCGACCTAACGCCCGCCGCCGGCGGCCCTGACCATCGCCGCGCCGCCCTCGTTGCCGATCGTCTGCACGTCCCGCATCGCGCGGTTCTGGCCGCTGACGCTCTCGTCGAAGCCGCCGGCCTCGCGGCGGAACTGCTCGTCCCGCTCGCTGAGCACCGAGGCGATGGACGCGTCCACCTGCCCCTGCTCGATCAGGGACGTCAGCTGGGTGTGCACGTCGTCCCAGATCTCCTGGTACCGCTCCTGCTGGCCGGTGGTCGCCGACTGGATGGCCTCAAGGCCCTCGTTGCCGAACCGGATCATGCCCTCGCCGTAGCCCATGGGTGCTGTCCTCTTCCTCGCTGCCTCGTCGCTGCCTGCTGGTGTCACCGCCGCCGAACGGCCGTGCGCCGCACCGCCGTTCGTGGAAACCGCCGCCGTTCACGGAAACCGCGTGGCGCCGTCGCCGACCGGCCGGCCCCCGTGGACGGCCGGTCGGCGGGTCGGTCGGCCGGTTCCGCCCGGCCGTGCGTCAGACGGCCTGGGCGATGCCCGCGTCGGGGGTGATCCCCGGCGTCTGCACGCTGTTGAGCACGCCCTGCGCGTCCGCGTCCGTCTCCCGACCGGTGGTCGCGGTCAGGCCCAGGTCCTGCGAGAGCCCGTCGAGCGCGGCGGCCAGGGCCTGGCCGGCGCGCCCGAGGTCGTCGTAGGTCTCCATGGCGCGGCTGGTGCCCGAGCCGTTGTAGGCGGTGGACACGTTGGCGCTGTGCCCGCCGATGCCCGTGGCGACCTCCTCCATGTCGGTGTAGGCCTGGTTGATGATCGCCATCACCCGGTCGACCTCCTCGGGTGAGAGCTTGATCTCGTCGCCCATGGCGTTCCTCCCCGTCACTGGTGTTCGCCGCTGATGTTCACCGTCGCAATGCGCGACCGCGCGGAACATGCCGCGCCCGGTCGTCGCACCATGGTGGAACACCCGGCGCAAAATTGCACCCGCATCTGTGTATCAGAACTGTAGCAACGGCAAGAACCGCAGGTGTCCATGATGTTGGCCGG
Organism: Streptomyces triticirhizae; assembly: GCF_003696235.1. GTDB lineage: Bacteria > Actinomycetota > Actinomycetes > Streptomycetales > Streptomycetaceae > Streptomyces > Streptomyces triticirhizae. Next base: position 45,160 of record NZ_RFFJ01000021.1, on the reverse strand, counting down.
TCAGCCGGCGAGATACCGATCCGTTATTCGCACTCGCAAGTGGCTGTTCTCGCGGCTGTTGAGGTCCTCGATCACGGCCTTCGCGTGCATCTCCTCGACGTGTGCACTCGCTTCCTCACCGAGGCCGCGCAACGCCTCGGCACGCCAGGTCCGCTGCTGGGCCACCACGAACGGGTCGAAGGGCTGCTCGGCCGCGTGGGCCATCCCCCGCTCGCTCCAGCGGACCGCCTCCTCGTACTCGGCGACTTCCAGGTGGTACTCCGTCAACACCCCCGCCGCCATGGTCCGGTCCCAGGCCAGCCGGGCCGCCGCGTAGTTCGCCAACAGCAGCTCCCTGGCCCGGTCGTGGTCGCCGAGATACAGGTGGCAGCGGGCCAGGTTGTTGGTCAACGGGATGCGGAAGTCGTCGTAGCCCTCGGCGTCGACCTCGGCCAGCGTCTCCTCCGCCAGGCCGATCGCGTCCGCCAGGTGCCCGGCCGAGCCCAGGCAGGGCACCAGGTTGAGGGTGGAGCCCAGCGCCTCCTCGGTCCGGCCCAGCGAGCGGAGCACCGTGATCGCGTAGCGCAGCAGCGCCGCGCCGCGCAGCCCCTGCCCACGCTGCCCCCACAACTTGCCCAGCTGGCCGAGCGTCACGGCCTCGGCGAACCGGTCCCCGCGCCGCCGCGCCACCGTCAACGCCAGCTCGCACAGCCGCGCCTGCGCGCTCCAGGCCAGCCGGGTGCCGAAGTAGGTCTCCAACGCCCGCGCGCTCTCCAGCGCGAAGTGGGACAGCGGCGCGCCGGCCAACGCCCCACCCCGGTCGAAGTCGGGCACCGAGAGCTGCTCGGCCAGCGCCAGCACGTCGTCCAACACCTCGTCGGCCCAGGGCAGCGCCTCGTCGACCGAGGTGAACGGGCGGCCGGCGGGGAACCGGGCCGCGCCGTCCTGGTAGCGGTTCCGGTAGGTCGTGCTCAGCGCCATCGGCAGGTTCAGCCGGTAGAGCGAGCCGGCGTACCAGTTGGCCAGCGCCGCCAGGCGCGCCCGGTGCCACTCCCCCGGCATCCGCGCCGCCGCCCAGCCGGCCGCCGAACGCAGCAGGTCGTGCAGGGTGTAGACGCCCGGCCGTGGGCAGTCCACGATCCGCGCGTCCGCCAGCCGGTCCAGCGCGGCGCCCGCCTCCCTGGCGGTGACGTCCATCAGCGCCGCCACCGAGCCGGGCGTGTAGGAACGCACCGCCGCCGCGCCCAGCGCCGGGAACAGCGCGGCGGCCAGCCGCTCGTCCTCGCCCCGGCCTGCGGCGAGTTGGTCGATGCTCACCATCAGGCTGGCCCGCAGGTCCAGGTCGTCGCCGGTCAACTCGTCCATCCGGCGCCGCTCGTCGCGCAGCGGGCCGAGGAAGTCGGCCACCCGCCAGCCGGGCCTGGCCGCCATCCGGGTGCCGATGATGCGCAGCGCCAGCGGCAACCGACCGCAGAGTTCGACCAGTTCGGTCCACTCGTCGGCGGTGCCCCGCTCCTCCTCGTGGCCGCCGGCGGCCGCGATCGAGCGGACCAGCGCGACCGCCTCGTCGGAGGCGAGCGTGCCCAGGCACAGGCGCAGCGCGCCGGGCACCCCGGCGAGCAGGGCGCGGCTGGTGACCAGCGCGGCCGAGCCGCCCTCCGTCGGCAGCAGCGGGGTGACCTGGGCGCCGTCCACCGCGTTGTCCAGCAGCAACAGCACGCGGCGCTGGCCCAGTTCGGCGTGGTACGTCGCGGCCGCGCCGGCCTCGTCCGGCATCTCCTTGCCGGGCGTGCCCATCGCGGCCAGCAGCAGCCGGCGCGCCTCGGACACGGTCAACGGCGGGTTGCGCGGGTCGGCGCCGCGCAGGTCCACATAGAGCAGCCCGTCGGGAAACCGGTCGGCCAGCTCACGGGCCGCCCTGACCGCCAGTGTCGACTTGCCGACCCCGCCGGGGCCGTCGATCAGGCAGACGGCCGGCGCGCCCGAGGCGTCGGTCAACCGGCGGCGCAGCCGGCCGAGTTCGACGGCGCGGGCGACGAACGTGCCGATCCCGGCGGGCAGTCCGGTCGGCGCGGGCGGCGGGTCGCCGGCGGTGGCGCGTTCGACGATCCCGGCGAAGGCGGCCGCCTCGCCGCCGGCCTCCCCGTCCCCGTCCCCGGGGAACGGTCCGGCGGCCCCGGGGAACGGTCCGGCGGCCCCGGGCGTGGCCTCCTCGGCCCAGGGCTCGGGTTCGGCCGCCGGGGAGTCGCCCCGCGCCCACTCGGAGGCCGGGGCCTCCTCCTCCAGGCGCAGCTCCACCTCGGCGCGCAGCCGCAGGGCGCGCGACCACAGCAGGCGCAGTCGGCCGCGCTCGACCTCCCGCAACGGGCAGTCGGGCAGGCCCATCAGCGGGTTGCCGGTCCACAGCGGAAGGACCTCGTTCAGCGCGGCCAGCGCCGCCTCCGGACGCGTGGGCGCCAGCGCGTCGGCGCGGCGCAGCGCCCCGGCGAACCGGCCCACGTCCGTGGTCTCCGGCGGCACGTCCAACACATAGCCGCCGGGCAGCGTGCGGACCGTGCCCCGGGGCAACACCGCGCGCAGCCGCGCCACCTGGCGGCGCAGCCGCCCGGCCGCGCCCTCCGGCGGCGTCGGCCCCCACAGCTGCCGCGCCAGCTCGGCCGTGCGCACCAGTTCCCCCGGATACAGCGCGAGCGCCGCCAGGGTGGCGCAGGTCAACGGCGCGGTCAACGGCAGCGCCCGACCGCCGTCGCCGAGCACCCGCACCAGACCGAGCAGGCGGATGTCCACGGGTACCCCCAACGAGCCATGCCGTCGACCAGATCGGCCGACGTCGCCATCCCCCGTCATTCCGTCGCTGTTCGAGGTGTGATCGTCGCACGACGGCTCAGCCGGTGAAAAGGCTCGTCCGACTTATCTCACCACCGACGACCGGCCGCCGGCCGGTGGCCCGCCCCCCGTCGGCCCCTCGCCCGCCTCCGACCCACGCGAGTCGGGGGCGTTCTCGGGAGCGCGGCCACCGCCACGTGCCGTGACGGCGAGATCCTCCAACAGGAGGTCCACCACGAGTTCCTCGACGACGGAGATGCCGTGCTCGGCGATGGCAACCGTCAGTTCGGGGTCCCACGGCGCTTCGGTGAGACGGCCGGGCGGAGGACCGTGCGGGGCGCGAGCGGCCGCCGCGCGGTAGTCGGCGGCCGACATGCGCCAGGGGCGGGCCGGTGTCCGGGCCAGGAGGTGGGCCGCGATGCGAATGCCCTCCCCGTCGAAGTCGCCGTGATAACGGAGGACGGCGGCGCCGTCGGCGAGCAGCCGAAGCAGCAGCAGCACCGCGCTGTTCGGCCAGCCGGACGTACAGACGAGCGGTGGACAGCGGGTGCCGAAGCGCCGGACGGCGAGGGCCAGGACGCTCGGATTCTCCACGATGGACACGACGGGTCTCGCCTCGGCGTCGAGGGCGAACCCACCCGGAGTCCGCAGCTGGGCCAGGGTCAGGCTGGCGGCCTGCCCCGCCTCCGCGCACAACCGGGCCAGGCGAGCGAGCGGGCCGTCGCCGAGCGGGCGCAGCCCCGCGACGAGGACGGTGGTGGACAGTTCGTCGTCCGCGATGCCCACGCGGGCCCACTGGGCGCGCCGGTCCGCCGCCGACCGAGGTGGGTCGGTGTCGTGGAGGGCGGCCAGGGCGCGCAGGACCAGGGAGGAGAGGCGGGTGCCGTCGTCGAGTGCGTGGGAGTCTCCCCGCAGCACGCGCGCGGCGAAGGCGGGCAGGGGCTCGGCGGGGGCGGGGAGGGCGTCGAGAACGCTGAGCGCGTCGGTGAGCAGGGACCGGGTGGCTGTCGGTGAACCGTCGACCAGGCCACCCGCCCGGCACGACGCGGCCCAGGCGGCGAGCGCGGGTTGTGCGCGCACGGTGGGATGGTCGTCGAGCCACGCCCACAGCTCGGCTCGCTCGGCCTCTCGGCGGCGCCTGGTCTCGGCACGGTCGTCCAGGGGCCCGAGGAGCGCGCTGACGGTCTCGCGCACCGTGTGCCCGGAGAGTTCGGTGACCGCCTCCTCCAGGCGGGCCAACGGAACGGAGGGCCGCACGGCCGGGAGACGGTCCATGCCGAGCAGATCGGCCAGGGCCTCGCGCTGGGCTTCATCGAGCGGCCCCAGGCGCACCCGGGTGACGGGGCGGCCCGAGGAGAGACGGTCGTGGACGGCCCGCCACACCGGTGCCAACTCCGGGCGCCGCACGCCTTCCTGACCCCGCCCCGAGCCCGGGGGCGTCACTCTGCCTCCCAGTCGCTGCCGCTCCAGACGAAGCGAGCGCTGGTGACCGCGTCGTCACCGGCGCCGGTCAGCAGCTGGTGCACCGCGATCCCCGGCAGTTCCCGATAGGTGCACCACTCGTGGTCGGAGGTGAGCACGAGGTCCAGATCGAGCGCCGTGAGCAGCGCGAAGATCTGTCCACGGTTGACGGTGTCCACCCCGACGAAGACCTCGTCCAGCAGGATCGGGCGAGGTGCCAGCGGAACCGCCTCGTAGTGGGCGGCGACGGCGGCGAACAGCGGCAGGTGCAGCGCGATGGCCTTCTCCCCGCCGGACAGCGCGCCGTGCAGCTTCTTCGTCAGCGGCTGCCAGCCGGCCCCGTTCGCCCGGTCCAGGCGAACCGTGAACCGGTGCCAGGCCGTGTAGTCGAGCACCTCGCCCAGCTGCTCCTCCCAACTCGCCGCCGTGTTGGCGGCCTTGGCCTCCTCGATACGAGCGCGGAAGAAGGCGTGCAGGGCCTCCCGGTCGGCCTCGGTCGCCCTGCTGGGGTCCTTCAGCAACAGCTCACGGGCCGTGCGCGTTCCGTCGGGCAGATCCGGACGAACGTCCCAGACGAGCCGCACCGCGACCCTGGACGCGGTCCGGACACGCTCCAGATGCCCGTTCATCCGGTCGACCAGCTCATGGGCTCGACGGATACGGGCCGCGAGGTGGCGGCGGATGTCGCCCGTGAGGATCTGGTCGAAAAGACCGCGCTCGGCGGCCGTGATGTCGTCGCGGCCACGGTCACGTTCCTGGGCGAGCGCGCCGAGCAGACCCGACGCGCCGACGCGCGCCCCGTCCAGGGAGGCGGTCAGGAGTTGGATGTCGTCGTCGGGCTCCAGTTCCAGGTCAACGCGGGCGCCCAGGCGTTGGCGGGCCGCGTGGACCGCCTCGGAGAGGCGGGTCGCGGCATCGCTGAGGTGACGCGGGGCATGAGGCAGATCGGCCCACCGCGCGGCGAGGGCGCGAGCCGCCTCCAGGGTGGCCCTGGCACCGCCCTCGTCCCCGGGGCGCTCCGCGAACCCGGCGTCCTCGGCCAGCCCCGTCGCGCACAGATGGCGGAACCGTCGCACCGCCTCGTCCCGGGTGGCGACCGCCGACTCCCGCCGTTCGGCGTCCTGCCTGCTGGTGGCCGTCAACTCCCCGATGCGGTGCTGGAGGCGGAGAAGGAGGCTCTCCGCGTCGGCGGCCTCCTCGCGGCAGCGGCGCAGTTCCTCGCGCGCCTCGCCGACCCGGGCAACGACCTGTCGATAGTCCTCTCCGACCGTCGCGGCCACGGCCTCCAGGCGCGCGCGAAGCCCCGCGGCCGTGCTCTCGGCGTCCGCCGCGTCCCGACCCCGTTCTTCGGCCTCGCCCCGTGCTCGATCCGCGTGCTCCGCCAGTTGGCGGGCCGTGTCGGCGGCGGCGCGCGCGGCCAGGCGGGCATCCACCCAGGCGTCGGTGGCGTCCCGGAACTGGTCGATCGCGCCGGACAGTTGACGCAGCCGGCCCCGGTCCGTGGGCAGCCCGTGCTCCACGGCCCGGTGGGTGAGCGCCCGCAGGGCGGCCTCGACCTCGTCCTCGGCCCGGGCCAGACGCGTGGCCGCGTCCCGCACCGCGTCGTCCCTGGCCGCCACGCGTTCCTCGGCGCGCGCCAACGCGTCGCCTCGGGCCCGAAGCTCCCGGTGGTCGGGACGCGCGGCACGATCGGCGTCCAGACGGGCCCTGCGGGTGGCCAGGTCGCGCGACTGGTCGTCGAGGGCGGCGATGAGGGAGTTCATCTCATCAATGCGGCCCGCCACTTCACCGATCCGGCGCTGCCGAGCCCGTTGGCGGGCCAGGGCACCGATGTGGGCGGGCTCCGGCTTGGCCCATGTGCCGGTGGCGAGCGCCAGGCGCCAGGCGCCGTCGGCGGACACCGCGACCGGGTGGTCGCCGCCGCGCGGCGTGCCATAGGCGATGCCCGCCAGGAGACGTGTCACGGTCTCGGCCGGCACGGGAAGGTCTTCCGCCGGGCGCAGCACGTCCAACAGGCTCGGGCCCGGCGCGGGCCGGGCCAGGGCCGCGTCGACCCGGGTGTCGTGGCCGGGTAGCGCGCCCCCCTCGTCGGGAGAGACCCAGGCGTCCAGCAGCCCCGACGCCTCCAACGCCGCCTCGACGCCGGCCCGCGCGGAAGGGGGGACATCGTCGCGGAAGGCGACCAGCCGCCACAGAGGGGCGCCCGGCAACGTCGTCCGGTCGGTGGTGCGGGTGAACGGAGGCGCGGGTGGCAGATCCGTTTCCTGGCGCAGCCCAAGCAGCTCCGCCTCCGCACGGCGCAACTCGTCTGCTCGTGCCTGCCGTTCGGCCCGCACGGTGGCCTCGGCGGTGGCGATCTCCCGTTCCACCGCGCGGGCGGCGGCCTCCGTCAGAGCCAGCACCTCGGGCTCCGCATCGGCCAGGTCGGCCAGGTGGTCCGGGTCGGCGACCCGCAACTCGGCACAGGACGTGGCCCAGGCGCGCAGCCGTTCCGCCTGCGCGGACAGGGCCTCGTCCCGGGCGCGGACCGCCTCGTCGCGACGGCCCATCGCCTCCGTGAGCCGGCTGCGACAGCCCTCCAGCGCGTCCTCGGCGGCCTCGCGGTCCCGCACGGCCGTTTCGTGGCCGTCCAGCACCTCGCTGACCTCCGCGATCTGCTGCCGTCGTGCCTCCGCCGCGCCACGCGCCAACTGGCGTGCCCGGCCGGCCCGTCGCTCGCCCGTGGCGCCGCCGCCCGCTTCGGCGCCGGTCGGTGACAGCGCCTCCTCCTCGGCCCCGGCCGGGGCGCCCGGCTCCCCCAGGAGCGTCCTGACCTCGTGGTGGACGGACTCCAGACCGGCCGCCCTGGCGGCGGCACGGGCCTCGTCGGTGGCCTGCTGGGCGTTGGCGTCGAGGGTGCGCGCGCGGAGCGCGGCCCGCTCGGCGCTTCGCTGGCCGTCCAGGGCGCGGCTCTCGGCTTCCCGCGCGCTGGCGCGCCGCGCGAGGGCGGCGGTCGTCGCCTCCTCGACGCGGCTCCGCAGGCGGTCCAGTTCCGCGCCGCGTTGGTAGGCGTCGCTCTCCCGCAGGCCCTCGATGGTCTCTTCCAGGGTGTGCGCGCGCTCCGCCAGCTCCCGGCGGCGCTCTGCGGTCGACGTGTTCTCCGCCTCCGCGCGTTCCAGTTCCTCCGCACTGAGGCGGGCGACACGGGTGAGGTTGTCCATTTCGGTGGTCGCGGAGATCAACGCGGCAGCGCCGGCACGCAGCACCCGCCGCGCGTAGTCACGCTGACGGGACGCCACGGAGCCAGCCGCCTTCACCTCGTCGTCGAGACGCGTGAGGTACTCACGCTGGCGATCCAACCTCTCGAAGCCTTCCGCGAGTTCAGCGATCTCGCCCTCCCCCAGCGGCGGCAGTGCACGCGAGAGCAGCGTGGAGAGGAGGGAGGGATCAAGCCGTTCCGAGAGTTTTGGCTGACGTAGCTGAAGCAGGGCGGACAGGAGCGAGTCGTAGCGCTGCTCCCCCATGCCGGCGAAGAGCGTCCGGCGAACCGCCGTGCGGTGTTCGGCGGGCGACGGGTGAACCTCCCCCCGGTCGCCCAGCGCCGCCACGAGCGCCGCGCGGGTCAGGGGCTGCCCGGCCTCGTTGACCAGGAACACGCCCCCGGGCCGGCCGATGCGGGCGACGGTGGTGAAGTAATCCGCGTGCGCGCCGCTGGTGTGCGTGCTCGCCTGGAGGCGCGCCCCGCAGCTGAACCACCGCTCGGCGCCGTCCTCGTCCACGCGACCGAACTCGATCCAGACATAGCCGACGCGGGTCTTGCCGGTGGCGCCCTCGCCCATCAGGTTCCAGTGCATGGTGCGCTCGGAGCCGCCGAACGTGGACAGCCGATGCGGGCGCAGACTCGCGTCGAACAGGAACGGCAGCAGAAGCTCCAACGCCTTCGACTTCCCCGAACCGTTCTGGCCACGCAGCAGCAGCCGCCCCCGGTGAAAGGTTAAGACCTCGTCGTAGTAGCGCCAGACGTTGAGGATGCCCGCGCGGTGCGGACGCCAGCGGCCCCCGTCGACGCCCCCAGGTCCGGCCGGAGTCGACTGTGGCCCGGTCACCCCCTGCCGGCGCGGCAGCGGAAGCTCCGTCACGCTCATGCCGTGTCTCCCCTCTCGTCCGGGCGGCCGGGTTCCCCGCCGCCGCGTTCGCCCTCCGCGGCCCCGCCGGACGTCTCGGCCAGCCGGTAGCGAAAGGCCGCCGGACGCGCGACGACCCGATCACCCGCCTCCCGGAGCAGCCCGGCGTCACGCAGTACGCGCACCGCGTCCCGTACGAGCCGCTCCGGGCCCTCCTCGGACCGGTACGCCTTCGCCCACCCGGGAAAGCGGCGCAGCAACTCCACCCCGAACGCGTCGAGTTGCTCGGGCAGCATCCCGGCGGGCGCCGCGCACAGCGGCTCCAGCAGAAGGAGCGCGGCGACCCGTGCCGTCGAGGAGTCATCGGGGAAGCGCTGGTCGGTGGCCAGCGCCTCCGGGTCGACCAGCAGGAACCCCTCCGCGCGCTCCTCCAGCACGAAGCCCGCCTGCCCGACCGTCCGAAGCAGGAGCTGGCGCCCCGCCAGGGAGGTGACATACGCCAGCTCCTCCTCGGAGAGGTCGTCCCGGTACAGCACCGGTTCGTCGAAGAGTCGACGAAGCACCGAGTGGCGCAGCCGCAGATTCCGCTGGGCGGCCGAGACGGGTGACTCGGGGCCCTCCTCGTCACCGGAGTCACGGGCCGCGTCGGGGACAGGGCCGTAGCGCGGCTCCCAGACGAGTCCGGCGAGGAGTTCACCGAACCGCGCGGGCACCTCCTCCGGGTCAACGGCCAGCCGGGAGGCGCCGACCGGCGCCGTGGGCAGTCGCAGCAGCAGGGTGGTGTCGACCCGATAGAGAACCTTGGCCTCCGCCGACTCGACATAGGCGTCGGTCGCCCCGTCCACGGCCCGCACCACGCCATAGGACTCCAGCAGCTTCAGAACGTCGACGAAGGCCATCCGCTCCCGCCGTTCCACCGGCGCGAAGGACGGCAGCGCCCGATCGGTCGCCGTGGCCCGCACAACACGGTCAGCGAGCAGACCGATGGTCGTCACCGGCATCGACAGCAGCTCGGCCGCGACCACACACAGCAGCACATAGCGCCTCCGGTCGAAGGGCGCCCGGCCGGAGCGGGTCCTGCGGGCCGGCCGCGAACCGTCCGCGCCCGTACGGACCTTGGCGAGGCGGGCGTATCCGCGCCGGGGCTCGACCACCAGGCTCCAGCCGCAGGCGTAGTCGAACCACCGGGCGAGCGTGGGATGACGCCGGCGCACCAGCTCGAACCCGGCGGGGTCGGCCTCGGCGGTGAGCAGGGGGTGCGCCAGCAGCAGCCGAACGCCGCGCGCGATCTCGGCCGCCTCGGCGGCGGCGAGTTGGTTGGTGAGCTTGCTCATCCCAGCGCCCCCCGCCGCCCCGCCCCCGGAGACGGGAAGGCGTCCGCTCCGCCCGCCACGCTGATCCGGACCACATAGTCGGGGCCGGCCAGCGAACCCTCCGCGGTGTGCAGCACGGCGGTGCGGTCGTCCGGCGGGGGAGACAGAAGGACCTCCACCTCGCCGTCGCTCGTCACGCCGCGACGCAGCCCCCCGGAGTCCGGCCGCGCCGACAGGGCCCGGCCCAACAGGTCGAGCAGCAGCTGGAGCACCCCCGGGTCCAGCGCGCCGAAGGACGACAGGCGGACGGCGCCGTCCGTCACCAACTCCCGCCAGGCCCGGGCGAGGGCCGCGCGCTCCGCGCGGGCGCGCTCGGCCCGTTCGGCCCTGACCGCCGCCACATCCCGAACCCGGCCCGTGCGGGTGAACCGCTCCGTTCTGCCCCTGGTCCGCAGCAGCGCCGACACCTCCACCGGTTGCGCCTGCGCCCAGGGCAGCGACGGCGATATCAACTCAGGGTCCGGATGGGCCAGATGTGCGTGCCGCGCCGCGCCGAGTCCGAACGCGGCCGACCACAGCCGGTGGAGATCCTCCTCGCTGGGCGCGGCGGCGAACCAGCGGGCCAGCTCCCGAAAGTCCCGCACGGCGCTTGAGGAACGGCGGCGAGACTCGTTGATCCGCTCCAGCACCCGCATCAGCGAGACGATGGCTCGTCGAGCGATGTCGTGGAGCTGGTCGATCCGGGGCCGTGTCCCGTCCTCCGGTAGGAACCACGCCCGCAGGCCGGCCCAGCGCGCCCGTCGGCTCTCCAGCCAGCCGGGGACGGGGTCGGCGCCGGCTGACGGCGGCAGCTCGGCTCCGCGCAGAGCGCGCTCGCGCAGGTCGGCGACCCCGCGCCGCTCCACCCGGGCCACGGCGTCCGCGACGGTCTCCGCCCGGCGGTCGAGGTTGACCAGGAACTCCCTCAGATAGGCGACGGTGGCGGCCTTGACCTCACGGAACACGTCCAGGTCCGCGCCTTCGGCCCGCAGCAGCCGCTGCAACTCACCGTTGAAGGCCTTGGTGTTCTCCACCAGGGCCTCCAGGTGCCCCTCCAACTCCCGTAAGGTGCTGAAGATCCGGCGATCGGCCGTGGCCGGCTCGTCGCACAGGAGGCACAGCTCGTCGAGACGGTCGGCGATCGCCTCCAGCACCGCCGTCTGTAGGGCCCCCGTGGAAGCCAGGACCTCCAGGGCGTGCCGGACCCCGGCGAGAGCGGCCTCGCCACGTCGAGTCAGCGAGTACTGGAGATTGCGTCGCTCGTACTCCTCGGCCGTCCGATAGTTCTCCGCGTGGTTGTGGACGACGTCCAGCAGCTCCCACGCCACCAACTGCCGCAGCGCCTCGTACAGCTCCTCGTCCTCGACCGCCGCCAACCAGCCAACGACACGCAGTCGTTCGCGCACGGCGTCGAACCCGAGTGCCGTCTCCAGATGCTCGCCGGCCACCCCGAACGCCTCAAGCAACGCGCCATACAGGTCGGTTCGCTCCACCGTGGTGAACCGGAACATCTCCGGCGGAACCCTACGCACCCCCCGGTCGGCCTCCTCCCCAACGGCCTCGACGTCATCTGGCAGACCACGGTAGACGACAGCGCTGACAGTCGCGGGCGAAACCAGGACATCGGAACATGCCAGCCGAGCGGTCGACAGCCACCCACCGTCGACATCACACCGGAAGGTCGTCGGGCAACAGGCGAAACGCCTTGTGACGGCTCAGGGGGCGCACGGTCCTGAAGTCACGCCGGTCGAGGGTGAGCACGGCATCCGTGTCGTAGTCCGTGGCGAGAGCGACATTCACGGCGTCCGCGAGGTCCAGGTCAAGATCGCGGTAGCGAGCCCGCGCGGACCGCGCGACGCCCAGGTGTTCGTCCGTGATCTGGGGCACCGTGACGCGCCCCGCACGCAGCCAGCGTCGGATGTCGTCGACCGCGCTGAGGGCGGCCTCACGGCCGAGTTCGCGGGTGGCGACGTGATCGAGTTCGGAGAGCGACAGGGGGGACATCACCAGGAGCCCGGCGACCATGATCGCTTCGTTGACCGCCCGGTGTTCGGGATGAGCGCTGTCGAGCGCCGCGAGAAGGCCCGAGGCGTCCGCGACAACGATGATCACGCGGCGGGCTCGCCTCCGGCCTCGCGGCGCACGGCGTCGGCGACGCGCACGTCGCTCCTGGTGGGCGTGCGCCCGGTCCCCTCGAAGGTGCGGGAGAAGAGGGGCTCGTCCCAGGTCCGGTTGGCCATGGCCGCCAGATGGATGCCCTCGCGGATGATCTCGGCCTCGCTGACGCCCCGCCGCCGGGCCGCCTCCTTGATGATGGCGAGGTCCTCCAGGTCCGCGTAGACGTTGGTGCGCTTCATGGACATGTACCGAAGCTCGTACATGTACCAGGACCGACACAGCTTCGAGCGGGCCGGGGCCCCTCCCCCTCAGTCCCGCCGCACCCTCAGTCCCGCCGCGCCCGCCGGCTGGAGGATCGCCACGCACTCCAGGTGGTGGGTCACCGGGAACAGGTCGAACGCCCGCATGAAGCGCGGCACATACCCGGCCCCGGCGAAGTGGCGCAGGTCGCGGGCGAGCGCCGCCGGGTCGCAGGCGACATACGCGATCCGGCGCGGCCCCAGCGCCGCGACCTGGCGGACCACCCCGCCGCCGGCGCCCGCCCTGGGCGGGTCCAGGACGACCAGGTCGGCCTCCGTGATGCCGGTCGCCGGCAGCACCCGGGCCACCGGCCCCCGCTCGACCCGCACCCGGGGATACTCAGCGAGGTTGTGCCGCGCGTCGCGCACCGCCCGGCCCGAGGCCTCGATGCCCAGCACCGCGCCCTTCTCGCCCAGCCGTCGCGCCAGCGCGCCGGCGAACAGGCCGACCCCGCAGTAGAGGTCGAGCGCCGTCTCGCCGCGCCGGGGGATCAGCCCGCGCATCACCGCGTCCACCAACAGCTCGGCGGCCTTGGTGTGCCCCTGCCAGAAGCCGCCGCCGCTCACCCGCCAGGTGTGCTCGTCGGCCCGCTCCCGCACGAACGCCCGCCCGTGCACCCGGTGCAGCGGCGGCTCCCCGCCGCGCCCCTTCGTCGGCTCGGCCCGCATCACCGACACCGGCCGGTCCAACTCGACCAACGGCAGCCGCCGTTCGGGCCGGGGCGTGAGCACCACCAGCCGGTCGTGGGAGCCGGTCGCGGCCGCCACGTCGATCGTCGCCATCCCCGGCCACTGGCGGCGCTCCACGCCCAGCTCCGAGACGCCCTCGGCGGCGATCAGACAGCGGTCGACCGGCTCCACCTCGTGGGAACGGTGCCGGCGCAGCCCCGCGCGCCCCTCCTCGTCCACCGCGTACTGCACCCGGGTCCGCCAGGCCGGCACCTCGCCCGGCGCCACCTTGTCGCCGGGCGCCGGCTCGACCGTGCCGTCCCAGCCGGCCTCCTCGGGGGTCAGCCCGGCCAGCTGCGCCAGCTGCTCGGTCAGCACCTCGGCCTTCAACCGCCGCTGGGCGCCCGGCTTCACATGCTGCCAGTCGCAGCCGCCACAGCGCCCGGGCCCCGAGAACGGGCAGGGCGCGGGCACCCGGTCCCGGCTCGCGCTCAGCACCCGCACCGCGTCGGCCCGCAGGTAGCGCGCGTCCTGGCTGCCCTCGGTCACCCGGGCGACGACCCGCTCCCCCGGCAGGGTGTGCCGGACGAAGAGCACCCGCCCCTCGTCGGTCCTGGCCACGCAGTGCCCCCCGTGCGCGACGGGGCCGACCTCGACCTCGTACTCCTGGCCGACCAGGGAGGCCGCCTTGCTGGACGCTGGTTCGGTGGCCATGGTGGTGCGGCTCCAGGGGTCTGGCACAACGGGTGCCGGGATGGCGGGAAACGGGGTTCGCGGCCGGCGAGAGTCGGAAACGCGACAGCGGCCGTCAAGTCTACGGCCGCCCATGGCAGGCTTACGCCCACCGGGCCCGGCCGCTCGCGGCGAGGGATGCCGCCAGCCGGTAGCGTGGCCAGCGCGAAGGAGACCTATGCACATCGTGATCTTGGGCTGTGGCCGGGTCGGGGCGACCCTGGCGCACGAGCTGGAGGAGCGCGGGCACTCGGTCGCCGTCATCGACAAGGACCCGACGGCCTTCCGCCGGCTCGGCTCCCAGTTCGCCGGCCGCCGCGTGACCGGTCTCGGCTTCGACCGGGACACCCTGGTCGAGGCCGGCCTGCCGGAGGCGGGGGCCTTCGCCGCCGTCAGCAGCGGCGACAACTCCAACATCATCGCGGCCCGGGTGGCCCGCGAGGTGTTCGGCGTGCGCCATGTCACGGCCCGCATCTACGACTCGCGCCGGGCCGAGGTCTACGAACGGTTCGGCATCCCGACCGTGGCCAGCGTCCGGTGGACCGCCGACCAGATGGTGCGCCGCCTGCTGCCCTCCGGCGCCGAGCCGCTGTGGCGCGACCCGACCGGCGAGGTGCTGCTGTCGGAGGTGACCCTCGCGCCGTCCTGGATGGGCCACAGGGTCAGCCGCTTCCAGGAGGTGACGGGCGTGCGGGTGGCGTTCCTGACCCGGCTGGGCGAGGCCACCCTGCCGACGGCCGGCATGGTGCTCCAGGAGGGCGACCTGGTGCAGGTGTTGATGTACCGGGACCAGGTCGCCGAGGTGGAGGCGGCCTGCGTGCGCGGGCCCGAGCCCCGGTGAACGCGACGAGGCCCGGGACGCCGGGCACCACGAGGGAGGCGGCCCGATGCGCGTCGTGATCGCGGGAGCGGGAGCGGTGGGCCGCTCGGTCGCGGCCGAGCTGCTGGAGAACGGCCACGAGGTCCTGCTGATCGACAGGGACCCGACCAAGGTCTCCGTCGAGCGGGTCCCGGAGGCGGAGTGGCTGCTGGCCGACGCCTGCGAGATCACCAGCCTCGACGAGGCCGCGCTGGAGCGCTGCCAGGTGGTGATCGCCGCCAGCGGCGACGACAAGGTCAACCTGGTGGTCTCGCTCCTCGCCAAGACGGAGTACGGCGTCCCCCGGGTGGTCGCCCGGGTCAACCACCCCGCCAACGAGTGGCTCTTCAACGACTCCTGGGGCGTCGACGTCGCCGTCTCCACGCCCCGGCTGATGTCCGCCCTGGTGGAGGAGGCCGTCAGCGTCGGGGACCTGGTGCGGCTGATGCGGTTCAGCCAGGGCGAGGCCAACCTGGTGGAGCTGACCCTCCCCGAGGGCGCCGCCCTGGCCGGCACCAGGGTCGGCGAGGTGGCCTGGCCGCAGGACACCGCGCTGGTCACCATCATCCGGGGCAGCCGGGTGATGGTCCCCGACCCGGACGACGCGCTGGCCGCCGGGGACGAGCTGCTCTTTGTCGCCGCCGGCAGCCAGGAGGCCGAGCTGGAACGGCTGTTGACCGTCCGGCCGCAGGAGCAGCCGTAGGAAGCCGCAGGGAGCCCGCAGGGAGCCGTGGGGAGAGGGCCGGCGAGCGCTCAGCCCTCGGTGCCGGCGCTGGGCAGCGGGTCCTGCCCCGAGCGCCGGGCCGCCGGCTCGCGGCGTTCCCCCGCCCCGCCCTCGCCCCCGGGGGCCGGCGCGGCCCCCTCGGCCGCGTCCTTCGCGGCCTCCTTCGCCGCCTCGCGGGCCTCCCACTCGGCGATCACATCGATCGGCGCCGGCGCCTTCACCAGGATGATCCAGGTGAAGTACACCGCGACCAGGAACGGCGGGATGCCCAACGCGACGCGCAACCAGCCCAGTTGGGTGGCGTCGCCCCAGAAGTAGATCGGGAAGGTGATCGCCGACTTGGCCAGCAGGATGCCGCCCCAGACATAGCTGGACTTCACATAGGCCCGCTTGCGGCCCGGGTTCCTGGTGCGCCAGGAGAGGTTCTCCCGGAAGATCGGGCCGAGCAGCAGCCCCAGCAGCGGCCAGCCGACCGCCGCGCTCAGCAGGTAGGCGACGCTCAGGCAGAGCGTGTAGACCATGCCCGGCAGGTAGAAGTTCTTCGCGTCGCCCGAGATCATCGCGAAGGCCGCGCCGAAGGCGACGCCGAAGACCCCGCTGAGCGCGTGCTTGACGCTGTCCCGCCGCACCAGCCGGGCGACGGCCATCGCGGCGGAGAGGCTGACCGCGCCGATCGCCGACGGGTTGATCTCCCGGGTGACGGTGAAGATCAACACGAAGACCAGCCCCGGCACGGTGGTCTCCACCATGCCGCGCACCCCACCGAAGGCTTCGAAGAACGCCTCCCTGGTGGCGGCCTCGTCCGGCGTCTGGTCGGCGGTCCGACGGTTGTCAGGTGAGGTCACCCGGCTACTCCTGTCCACGGGCCTGAAGTTGGTATCGGGGATTGAACAGCACCGCCTTGCCGTCTGTCACGGCGATCCGCCCGGAGGCGACCATCTCGCGGCCCGGTTCCACCCCCGCTATCGCCCGCCTGCCCAGCCACACCACGCGCAACGAGGCGCTGCCGTCGTCCAGCCGGGCCTCCAGCGCCGGCATCCCCGCCACGCTCCGCTCCCGCACCTCCCGCAGGGTGCCGGTGACCCGCACCACCGGACGGCCGGCGGCGGTCCTGGCGCAGTCGCCGATCCTGGTGCAGGGCGCGGCGGCGGGGTCAGCCGCCAGGTCCTCGCCGGGCTCGCCCGCCCCGGGGCGACCCAGCAGGCGCCACAGGCGCCCGCCGCGCCTTGCCGCGCGGCCATCCGCAGTCATGCCTTCAGCGTAACGTGGCCCCCCGACACTCACGGCTCGAAGCGGTAACCCATCCCCGCCTCGGTGACCAGATGGCGCGGGTGCGCCGGGTCGGCCTCCAGCTTGCGGCGCAGCTGCGCCATGTAGACCCGCAGGTAGTTGGTCTCCGTCAGATGGGTGGGGCCCCAGACCTCCAACAGCAGCTGCTTGTGGCTGACCAGCTTCCCGCTGTTGCGGATGAGGACCTCCAGCAGGTGCCACTCGGTGGGCGTCAGCCGCACGTCGTGCCCCTCGCGCTGCACCTTCCGCGCGGCCAGGTCCACGGTGAAGCCGCCCGTCTCCACCACCGGCTCCGCCTCGACCGCCACCGGGTCGAGCCGGCGCACGGCCGCCCGCAGCCTGGCCAGCAGCTCGTCCATCCCGAACGGCTTGGTGACGTAGTCGTCGGCGCCCGCGTCCAGCGCCTTCACCTTCTCGTCGGACGTCTGCCGCGCGGAGAGCACGATGATCGGCGTCCTGGTCCAGCCCCGCACGCGGGTGATGACCTGCACCCCGTCCATGTCGGGCAGGCCCAGGTCGAGGATGATCACGTCCGGGTGGCTGGCGGCCGCCACCCGCAGCGCGGTCGAACCGTCGGCCGCCGTGTCCACCTGGTAGCCGCGCGCCTTGAGGTTGATCACCAACGCGCGGAGAATCTGCGGCTCGTCATCAACCACGAGCACCCGGTGCATGGGCTGTCGTTCCTTCCGGTTCGGCCGCCGCGACCCTCGCGGTCGGCAGGGTGAGCACCATCGTCAGCCCGCCGCCGGGGGTGTCCTCGGCGTCCAGCGTGCCGTGCATGGCCTCGGTGAATCCACGGGCGACGGCCAGGCCCAGGCCGACCCCGTTGCCCCTGGGGGTGTCGCCGTGGCGCTGGAACGGCTCGAAGATCCGCCCCCGGTGGCTGGCCGGAACGCCGGGCCCCCGGTCCACCACGCGCAGTTCGACCCGGTTGCCCAGGGTGCTGGCCCGCACCAGCACCCGCTGGTCCTCGGGGCTGTACTTGACGGCGTTCTCCACCACGTTGGCCACCGCGCGCTCCAGCAGCCCGGGGTCGGCGGCGACGAACGGCAGCGACTCCGGTATGTCCAGCACCACGCTGTCCTCGGCGATCCCGCCCAGGGCGCCCGGCACCACCTCGTCCAGGTCGATCTCCCGGATCAGCGGCTCGACGGTGCCAGTCTGGAGGCGCGACATGTCCAGCAGGTTCCCCACCAGCTGGTCGAGGCGGTCGGCGCCCTCCTCGATGCTCTCCAGCAGGTCGGCCTCGTCCTCGGGCGACCAGGCCACGTCGTCGGAGCGGAGCGAGGAGACGCTGGCCTTGATCGCGGCCAGCGGGGTGCGCAGGTCGTGCGAGACGGCGGCCAGCAGCGCGGTGCGGATGCGGTTGCCCTCGGCCAGCTTGTGGGCGCGCACCGCCTCCTCCTTGAGCCGCTGCCGGTCGAGGATCGCGGCCGCCTGCGCGGCGAACGCGGCCAGCATCCGCCGGTCCTCGGCGGGCAGCACGCGCCCGGTCAGCGCCAGCATGGTGTGGTCGCCGACCGGCACGTCCACGTCGGCGTCCGTGGGCACCTGCGGCGGGCACACGTCCTCCCGGGCGGCGACGCTGCCGACGCAGGACCAGCGGCGGTCCTCGCCGCCGCGCTGGAGGAGCGCGGCGGCGTCCATGCCGAAGGTCTCCCTGGCCCGCTCCAGCAGCGCCGCGAGGGTGTCCTCGCCCCGCAGCACGCTGCCGGCCAGCAGCGTCAACGTCTCCGACTCGGCGCGCAGCCGCGCGGCCTGCTGGGTGCGCCGGGCCGAGCGGTCCACGACGGTGGCGACGGAGGTCGCTATGGCGAAGAAGACCACGATGGCGACGATGCTGTGCCCCTCGGCGATGGTCCACTGACCCACCGGGCTGGCGAAGTAGTAGTTCAACAGCAGCGAGCCGACGGCCGCCGAGACCAGGCCCGGCAGGAAGCCGCCCGTCAGCGCCGCCAGCACCGTGAACGACAGGCACAGCAGCACGTCGCTGGAGAACTCGGCGCCGGGCTCGGGGGCGTCCAGCAGCGCGGCCAGCAGCACGGGCCCGCCCAGGCCGAGCAGCCAGCCGGTGAGCACCCTGGCCCGCCCAAGCCGGGCGCCGTGCGCGGCCGGCAGCCCCCGGCCCTTGGCGACCTCGTCGTGGGTCACCAGGTGCACGTCCAGGTCGGGCCCCGCCTCCCTGGCGACCGTCGCGCCGACGCCCGGGCCGAAGACGTACTGCCAGGGCTTGCGGCGGCTGGAGCCCAGCACGATCTGGTTGGCGTTGGCGGCCCTGGCGAAGTCCAGCAGCGCGGTGGGCACGTCCTCGCCGATCACATGGTGGAACGTGCCGCCCAGCTCCTCCACCAGGGTCCGCTGGTCGGCCAGCTCCCTGGGCGAGGCCGAACTGAGCCGTCCGGAACGGGAGATGTAGACGGCGAGGATCTCGGCGCCCGAACTCTTGGCCGCCATCCGGGCCGCCCGCCGCAGCAGGGTGCTGCCCTCGGGTCCGCCGGTGAGCCCGACGACGATCCGCTCCCGCGCGTGCCAGGTGGACCGTATGCCGTGCTCGGTGCGGTAGCGCCGCAGGTAGTCGTCCACCCGGTCGGCCGTCCACAGCAGCGCCAGCTCGCGGAGCGCGGTGAGGTTGCCCGGCCTGAAGTAGTGGGAGAGCGCCGCGTCGATCGTGCCGGGGGCGTAGATGTTGCCGTGCGCCAGCCGGCGCCGCAGCGCCTCGGGGGTGATGTCGACCAGCTCGATCTGCTCGGCGCTGCGCACCACCTCGTCGGGCACGGTCTCGCGCTGTTCCACGCCGGTGATCGACTCCACCACGTCGCCGAGCGAGGCGAGGTCCTGGATGTTGACCGTGGAGATGACGTCGATACCGGCGGCCAGCAGCTCCTCGATGTCCTCCCAGCGCTTCTCGTGCCGGGCGCCCGGCGCGTTGGTGTGGGCCAGCTCGTCCACCAGCGCCACGGCCGGGCGGCGGCGCAGCACGGCCTCGGTGTCCATCTCGGTCGCCGCGGCCGACCCGTCCGCGCCGGCCAGCCGCAGCCGGGGCACCTGCTCAAGTCCCTCCAGCAGGGCGGCCGTTCGGGGCCGGCCGTGGTGCTCGACCAGGCCGATCACCAGGTCGGTGCCGCGTTCGACTCTTCGGTGCGCCTCCGAGAGCATGGCGTAGGTCTTGCCGACCCCGGGGGCCGCCCCGAGATAGATCCGTAGTTCACCACGGCGTGACATGGACCCATTGTCGTCGCTTTCCCGGGCCCGCCGTCCCCCGGCCGTCCTCCGCCCCGGTCAGCGGGCTGTGGGGCGCCGGGCCGCCCGCCGGCGGCGACGCACCACGACCACCAGGTCGACCAGCGCCAGAACGGCGGCGATCGCGCAGATCAGGGTGATCACCCGCAGGGCGTCGGGGCCGACGGCGTCGCCCGGCTCGGCCCGCGCCCACCAGACGCCGAACACGATGGCGCCGGCGACGAAGAGCGGGGTGAAGATGACCGACAGCAGCAGCCGCAGCCGCAGCGCGCTGAGCGCCGTGATCGGCTCGGTGCCGGTGCGGGCGTGCCGTGCTCTGCTCATGGCGGCCTTCCGGGACGACGGACCGCGCCCGGGTACCCGCGCGGCCCGGCCCTCACACCGGCGCACGAGGACGGCGCGGGCCCCCGGAACGCCGGGGACCCGCGCCGTCGCGGAGGTTCAGCGGACCTCGGAGATCTCCGGGCCGCGCCGCAGCTTGTCCAGGCCGCCGGCGAACCGGGAGACCTGCGCCTCGTCGCCCGAGCCGGCCTGCTCCTTCTTGACGCCGTCCGGCACCATCTGGGCGTCGTCGGGGAGCTTGAGGACGATCGGGTCCCTGGGCGCCATCGGTCCTTCGCCGCGCACCACGACCGTGTCCTGGAAGATCTGCTCGAGCAGCCCGGCGGTCTTCGGCTGCACCGCGCCCTGCCCGGAGATCACCCCGCGCAGGAACCAGCGGGGGCCGTCCACGCCGACGAAGCGCACCACCTGGGTGCCCTGCTTGCCGTCGGGCAGCTTGACGGGCACCCGGGCCCGCAGCTCCCAGCCGAGCGGGCCCTCGATCTCCTCGACCGCGCCGCCCTGCCCGGTGATGCCGCTGGCGATCTCCTCGCGCACCTCGGCCCAGATGCCCTCGCGCCGGGGCGCGGCGAAGGCCTGGAGCTGCACCGCGCTGTCCTTGAGCACCACGGTGGCGGCGACGATCGCGTCGCCGGCCACCTCGACGCGCAGCTCCATGCCCTGGACGCCGGGAACGAAGAGCCCGCCGAGGTCCACCCGGCCCTCGGCCGGCTTGGACACCTCGCTCACGTCCCAGGGACCGTCGGGGCGCGGTGCCGGCTCCAGCCTGACCCGGCGCACCTCGTCCTCGTCCGGAGTCTCGTCGGCGGTCGCCTCGACCGCGTCCTCGGGCTTTGCGTCTCGCTTGCGACGACGTCCGAACACGTCACTGTCCTTTCCGGTCGGCGGCCCCGCCGGGACCGACCGCAGCATAGGAGTTCCCGGCGTCGGCGTGCCCCCCGGTGGAGCCGAAGCCCCCGGTGGACCGCGCCGATCCCGGCAGCTCCGCGACCTCGTGGAACCGCACCGTCTCGACCCGCTGGACGACAAGCTGGGCGATGCGGTCAAATCGCTGGAACCGCACGCTCTGACGTGGGTCCAGATTGATCAGAATGACCTTGATCTCTCCACGGTACCCGGCGTCGATCGTGCCGGGAGCGTTCACCATCGAAACCCCGCAGCGGGCCGCGAGCCCGGAGCGGGGGTGTGCGAAGGCCGCGTACCCGTCGGGCAGGGCGATGGAAACCCCGGTCGGCAACACGATCCGCTCCCCCGGCGCCAGTTCGGCCGGCTCGGTGGTGACCAGATCGACCCCGGCGTCCCCCGGGTGGGCCCGGGAGGGCAGGGGCACCTCGGGATCGATCCTGCGCAGCAGCACGTCCAGCGGGCGGCTCATCGCGCCACCTCCCGCAGGGTGCGCGCCAACCGCCGCGCGGGGAACGGGGAACGGGGGCAGAAACCCGAGAGGACGCCGGCGCCGGAACCGGCGAGGGACGTAGGCCTCGGGCCGGGCCCGCTGGGCCTCGGAAGGGTCAGGACCGCACTCACGATGCAGACCCTACCGCCGCCGGGCGGGCCGGGAGGCGAGCCTGCGATGCTTGGGCCCATGAAGGCGTATGACGAGCGACTGACGGTACCGGCGACCTGGTGGTTGATGGCCCTGATGAGCGTGCTGCTGCTCGGCGTCGCGCTGGTGCCGCTGGGCCCGGTCCCGCTGCTGTCGGGGATGGCCGCCGGTGGCGCCCTCGCCGGCATGGCGTTGAGCGCGTACGGCGGCGCCCGGATTCGGGTGACGGCCGGCTCCCTGGTGGCGGGGGACGCCCGCATCCCCCTCGAAGCGCTGGGCGAGGCCCGGGCGCTCAACGCCGATGAGGCGCGCGCCTGGCGCACCCATCGTGCGGATGCCCGGGCTCATATGGTGCTGCGGGCCTACATTCCCACGGCGGTAAGGGTCGAGGTGACCGATCCCCAGGACCCCACGCCCTATCTCTACCTCTCGACCCGTCGACCGGAGCGGCTCGCCGCCGCGCTGGCCGCCGCCCGCCCGGACGCGGTGTAGCCGCCGGTCCGGGCGGGGACTCAGGCCGCGCAGTCCCGGCAGATCGGCTGGCCGTCCTTCTCGTCGGCCAGCTGGGACCTGTGGTGGACCAGGAAGCAGCTCATGCAGGTGAACTCGTCCGCCTGCCGCGGCAGCACCCGGACCGACAGCTCCTCGTTGGACAGGTCGGCGCCGGGCAGCTCCAGGCCCTCCGCCTGCTCGAACTCGTCGACGTCGACCGTCGAGGCGGACTTGTCGTTCCGCCGGGCCTTCAGCTCCTCGATGCTGTCCTCGTTGACATCGTCGTCGGTCTTGCGTGGAGTGTCGTAGTCGGTTGCCATTTCGTTCTCCCCCTCCGGGTGTCTGTGATGTCTCAGCGCACGTAACGCGCGAGGGGTCGGGATTTGTGCCCGACCCGAGGCGGAGATTTTGCCTCACATCAAGTGCTGTTACTCAATCGACACCCAACCGAACGCCTGAAGAGGTGATCATTACGGCTGCCGATCGGGCCGTGGACCGGTCACAATGCCCGTCCCGGCCAGTGCCCGCGCCGCTAGCGCGGCGTGCGTATGCGATTGATCACATTCCCTTCTTTCCCGTCCCAGGGCCCTGTCAGACCGCTGTGCGGACCACACATCGGCCCGGAACGCGGGCCGGACCTCACACCGGAACGGTCACCCGCATCACCAGTCCGCCGCCCTCGCGCGGAACGGCCTGAACATAGCCGCCGTGAGCGCGCGCCACGGACCGCACGATGGAGAGGCCGAGCCCGACGCCCTTGTCGCTTCCGGTGCGCTCGGTGCGTAGCCGCCGAAAAGGCTCAAACATGTTGTCGATCTCGTAGGCGGGTACCACCGGCCCCGTATTCTCCACCACGAGGAGGGCCTGTCCCGACCTGGCCTCCGTATCGACGCGCACCCAGCCGTCCGAGGGCAGGTTGTACCGGATCGCGTTCTGCACGAGGTTGAGGGCGATCCGCTCCAGGAGTACCCCGTTCCCCTGGACCCAGACCTGCTGGCGGGTGCCGGACAGGGCGACGCCCCGGGAGGCCGCCTCGCCCCGGCTCTGCTCGACGGCTTGGCCGGCGACCTCCGCCAGGTCGACGGGCTTGTGGTCGATGATCTCGTTCTCGCTGCGGGCCAGCAGCAGCAGGCCCTCGACGAGCTGCTCGCTGCGCTCGTTGGTGGCCAGCAGGGTCTTGCCCAGCTGGGTCAGCTCGGGCGAGGCCTCCGGGTCGGAGAGCTGCACCTCCAGCAGGGTGCGGTTGATGGCCAACGGGGTGCGCAGCTCGTGGGAGGCGTTGGCGACGAAGCGCTGCTGTGCGGTGAAGGCGCGGTCCAACCGGTCCAGCATCTCGTCGAAGGTGTCGGCCAGCTCCTTGAACTCGTCGTCGGGGCCGTCGAGTTCGATCCTGCGGTGCAGGTCGGAGCCGGCGACCTGGCGGGCGGTGCGGGTGATCCGGCCCAGCGGCGAGAGCACCCGGCCGGCCATCACATAGCCGAAGGCGAACGCCGCCACGGCCAGCCCCAGCAGCGCCAGCAGCGAGTTGCTCAGCAGCTGGTCCAGGGCCATGGAGCGCTGCACCCCGTAGCACTCCGAGAGCCAGCTCTCGAACGCGGCGGCGCTGACCCGCCCGGTGATCCCCGGGCAGATGTCCGAGTTGATCGTGACCTCGGTGCTGCTGGTGAACTCGAACGGCGGCCGGCTGCCCCGGTCCAGGGCGCGGGCGGCCAGCAGATAGATGATCGTCAGCAGCACCACGCCGGCGATCAGGAACATCCCGCCGTAGAGCAGGGTCAGCCTGATCCGGATGGTGGGCCGGAACCAGCTGCGGTGCTGGTCGGCGTCGCCCGGGTCCCACTGGGGCTTGGGCGGGGCGGCCACCCGGGACGCCGGGCGCGCGCCCGGCGGGGCCGGCGTCCCGGCGGGCTTCGGGGGCCTGGGGGGCTTGGGCGGGAAGGAGACCATGGCGCCTCAGATCCGGTATCCGGCGCCCGGCACGGTGGTGATCACCGGCGGCTCGCCCAGCTTGCGGCGGAGCGTCATCACCGTGACCCGCACGACGTTGGTGAACGGGTCGGTGTTCTCGTCCCAGGCCTTCTCCAGCAGCTGTTCGGCGGAGACCACGGCGCCGTCCCCCCGCATCAGCACCTCCAGGACAGCGAACTCCTTGGGCGCCAGCTGGATCGGGCGCCCGGCGCGGAAGACCTCGCGGCGGTTGGGGTCCAGCGTGATGCCGGCCCGCTCCAGCACGGGCGGCAGCGGCGCGGTGGCGCGGCGGCCCAGGGCCCGGACGCGGGCGATCAGCTCGGTGAAGGCGAACGGCTTGGGCAGGTAGTCGTCCGCGCCGATCTCCAACCCCTCGACCCGGTCGCTCACGTCGCCCGAGGCCGTCAACATCAGCACCCGCGTCGGCAGTCCGGCCGCCACGATGTGCCGGCAGACGTCGTCCCCGTGGACCAGGGGCAGGTCGCGGTCGAGTACGACGACGTCGTACTCGTTGATGTCGACGCGCTCCAGCGCCGCCTCGCCGTCGTACACCACGTCCACGGCCATGGCCTGCCGCCGCAGCCCGGTGGCCACCGCGTCCGCGAGCAACCGCTCGTCCTCGACGACGAGTACGCGCACGTCCGTCCCTCTCTGTGGGTCGCTGTGGGGTCACCCGATCACCCTGGGTCGGCTGACCGCGTGCCACCATCCTGCCCGCAACCCGCGTAAGCCGGTGGTAAACGGAACGGCCGCGCCCCCCGGGCTGGCCGCCGGCGAGATTGGGCCGGTGAGGAAGGTTTTGCGGTCGGGCCAGCCGGGGAGTAGCCCTCCACACCCCGTGACCATCCCGCGAAGGCGGCAAGCCATCCCCCCGCGCTGCCGACCCGCTGCGGGACCGCTGTGGTCGCACCCACCCGCGGCACTTCCCCGGTGCCGCCATGAGAGCCGAGGGGGCGCACCTTGGACGCGTTCACCGCTGACATCCTTCAGCGCATCGAGAACACCCAGTCCGATCTGCACCGCGCTCGTGAAGCGGGAGACCTGTTCACCATGGACGTGGAGCAGGCCGAGCTGGACGACCTGCGACGACTGGCCGAGGAGCACGGCGTCCAGGTCTGTTGACCGACCAACGACCACGGCGGGGCGTCGGGAGGAGAGCCTCCCGACGCCCCCCACGTGTGTCCGAGCGGTGACGGGACGCGCCCGGAACCGTCTCGCCATCCGCGTGATCGCCGCCGCCGGTGCCACCGTGCCCTTCGAAGCGAATCCCGGAGTGGTCGTCCCGGGGCCGCCGGAGTCGCAAGCGGCGCCACGCCGGGCCCGCCCGTCGGCGACCGGCACGACTCATGGCACCGCCCGCGCGGGCGAACCCGCCCAGCGGGGCGTGCGACCACACCGGCCGACCCGTCAGGCGCTCCCCGACCGCCTACGAGCACTCACCGCCGCGCCCTCAACCCCGCTCAACCCTCGGCGTCAGCCATCTCGTCGTGCCAGGCGCCCCACTCGTCGAGAAGCGGCTGGAGGGCGGCGAAGACGCCGGGGCTGGCGGCCACCGTGAGGTCGCCGTCGGGCCGCTGCCCGAGCCGGCCGCCGGTCAGCGCGCCGGCCTCGCGGGCGATCAGGTCGCCGGCTGCCAGGTCCCAGGGCATCAGGCCGCGTTCGTAGTAGCCGTCCAGCCGGCCGCCGGCCACGTCGGCGAGGTCGATGGCGGCCGAGCCCGAGCGGCGGATGTCCCGCACCCGGGGGATCAGCCGCGTCGCGAGCGCCGCCTGGGCCGTGCGCACGGTGGCCACGTAGTTGAAGCCGGTGGCGATCAGCGCCTGGTCCAGCGGCGGGCTGGGGCGCGTCGTCATGGGCTGGGGCAGGCCGGTCGCGGTGACGCGCCGGGCGCCGCCGCCCAGCGTGGCCTGGTAGCTCTCGCCGCGCATCGGCGCCTCGACGACGGCGGCCACCACCCGGCCCTCGACCTCGGCGGCGATGGAGACGGCCCACTGGGGCAGCCCGTAGAGGTAGTTGACGGTGCCGTCCAGCGGGTCGATGACCCAGCGCACCCCGCTGGTGCCGGTCCGTTCGCCGCCCTCCTCGCCGAGTACCCCGTCCTCGGGGCGGCGCTCGGTGAGGAAGTCGGTGATCAGCCGCTCGGCCGCCACGTCCATCTCGGTGACGACATCGATCGGGCTGGACTTGGTCGCGGCCACGCCCAGGTCGGCCGGCCGGCCGTCGCGCAGCAGGGTGCCGGCCCGGCGGGCGGCCTCGGCGGCCAGCTCCAACAGCGCGGCCGCCGACGCGGGTTCGGGGTGCTCGGACACGGGGTCTCCTCGGAGGGTCGTACTCAACGGCTGGTCGGCTTGGGTCACGCGAAGGGGCTGTCGGCGCCGGCCGCCGCCGGCTTGACCACCCGGCCCGCGCAGCAGCCCACGGGGCAGACGTCGTGGCTGGGGCCGCGTTCGCCCAGCGCGCCGCGCTCGGGCCGCTCGCCGCGTTCGGTGGCGGCGCGCTCCAGGACCAGTTCGCGCAGCGCGGCGACGAAGCGCGGGTGGGCGCCCACGGTGGGCGACCTGACGGCCAGCAGGCCCAGTTCATCGGCGGTGGCCAGCGCCTCGGTGTCCAGGTCGAAGCGGACCTCCATGTGGTCGGAGACGAAGCCGACGGGAACGAGCACCACGGCCCGTTCGCCCTTGGCGCGCAGCTCCCGCAGCCGGTCGTTGACGTCGGGCTCCAGCCAGGGGATGCGGGGCGATCCGCTGCGGGACTGGTAGACCAGCTCCCACTCGCGCGTCACGCCGGTGGCCTCGGCGACGCGCTCGGCCACCACCCGGGCGGCGTCGAGGTGTTGGGCGACATAGGCGCCGCCGGGGCCGTGCCCTTCGGGCGGGCCGGAGACGTCGGCGGCCGAGTCGGGGATCGAGTGGGTGGTGAACACCAGCCGCGCGCCGGCGCGTTCCTCCGACGGGAGGCGCTGGAGCGACTCCAGCACGCCCTCGGCGACCGTCTCCAGGAAGCCGGGGTGGTTGTAGTACAGCCGCAGCTTGTCCACCCGGGGCGGCTCCAGGCCCTCCTCGCGCAGCGTGGCGAGCGCGCCGGCCAGGTCCTCCCGGTACTGGCGGCAGCCGGAGTAGGAGGCGTAGGCGCTGGTCACCAGGGTCAGCACCCGGCGCCTGCCGTCGGCGACCAACTGGCGCAGGGTGTCCGTCAGATAGGGCGCCCAGTTGCGGTTGCCCCAGTAGAGCGGGAGGTCGACGCCGTGGGCGGCGAAGTCGTCGGCCAGGGCGGCCAGCAGGGTGCGGTTCTGTTCGTTGATCGGGCTGACCCCGCCGAAGAGGTGGTAGTGGGCGCCGACCTCGGCCAGCCGTTCGCGGGGGATGCCCCGACCACGCGTCACGTTCTCCAGGAACGGCAGGACGTCGTCGGGACCCTCGGGGCCGCCGAAGGAGAGCAGGAGCAGGGCGTCATAGGGCTGGGCAGCGAGCACACCTTCCATGGCAGCGATCCTGCCACTAGCCGCTCGGCGACCTCGCGGCACCGTCCCGGGTCGGCGGGCCGGGCCCGGGCGACTCCCGCGCCGATCCCCCACCGAACAGATCACCCCCGGCCCCCGGGGCCCGCTCCGCCCCGGCGACAGTCTTTACCTCAACTTCCACCATTCGCCCCAACCTGCACACTGTTCACACCGGACCTTCGGATGCCGCCGGCGAACGGGCGGGAACGTCCCGAATTGGGGAGTTCTGTGGCGCTTGTTGCCCGAACCTCCACCGGATGGTCGGGTCAACTCCCTTACCGGTGGAGAAGTTCGACCGCGTGGCAGCCCACCCCGTGGTCCCGATGGAGTAGTGTGACCACACCCGGCCTTGGCCCGGTTTGCCCCATGCGGAGAAGGTGCGCTCGCGCCGGTCACCGCACGTGGCAAAGTCGCGACTGTGCCATAACATCGGCGCCAGACCATGGCCCGACACGCCGGGCAAGTCGGCAAGGTTGTGGCAGGCTGCGCCCGGGCAAGTCACACTCGTCTGGCAGGAGCAGCGACGTACGTGACGTCGGCAGGCACCACCCGGGAGGTCCTCGT
This sequence comes from Streptomyces triticirhizae, assembly GCF_003696235.1. Taxonomy (GTDB): domain Bacteria; phylum Actinomycetota; class Actinomycetes; order Streptomycetales; family Streptomycetaceae; genus Streptomyces; species Streptomyces triticirhizae. The sequence continues at coordinate 17,097 of NZ_RFFJ01000021.1, read as the reverse complement.
GCCCGAACTGCGTGTCGTGGCCGTGAGCAATGACGGCACACGCCTGGTGCTGAAGGCTGCCGACAACACGGAATACACCCTTCCGATCGACGAGCGGCTGCGCGCCGCCGTGCGCAACGACCGCGCGCGGCTCGGTCAGATCGAGATCGAGGTGGAGAACCACCTCCGCCCCCGCGACATCCAGGCGCGGATACGAGCCGGCGCGACGGCCGAGGAGGTCGCCCAGTTCGCCGGCATCCCCGTCGACCGGGTGCGCCGGTTCGAGGGGCCGGTCCTGGCCGAGCGCGCGTTCATGGCGGAGCGGGCCCGCAAGACGGCGGTGCGCCGGCCCGGCGAGACGGCCGGGCCGCAGCTGGGCGAGGCGGTCGCCGAGCGGCTGATGCTGCGCGGCGCCGACAAGGACGCGGTCCGCTGGGACTCCTGGCGGCGGGACGACGGCACCTGGGAGGTGCTGTTGGTCTACCGGGTCGCCGGCGAGACGCACTCGGCGAGTTGGATGTACGACCCGCCGCGCCGGCTGGTGCAGGCCGTCGACGACGAGGCCAGGTCGCTGCTGGGCGAGACGGACGACACGCCCGAGCCCTCCACCCCGTTCGTGCCGAGGATCGCGCGGCTGCCCCGGGAGAACGAGCGGCCCGCGCCCCGGGTCGCCTCCGACCCGGCGCCCCGCGCGGACAACGACACGGACTCGCTGACCAGCCTGCTGGAGGCGGTGCCGAGCTTCCGTGGCGACCTGGTCGTTCCCGAGTCGCCGGCCCCGGCTGCCGGCGCGGCAGACGAGCCCGAGGTCGCAGAGGAGGCCGAGGAGGCGCCGCCGGCCAGGGGCCCGGCGGCCGCCGCCGGCAGCGCCGGCTCGACGTACGCGGACGTGCTGATGCCGCGTTCGGTGGGCGGGCACCGGGACCGGCTGACGGGGAACACCGACCGCCAGGCCGAGGCCGACGGGGTGCGCCCCGGCCGCCGTGCGGCGGTGCCGAGTTGGGACGAGATCGTCTTCGGCACCCGCCGCAAGAAGAAGGACTGACGGCTCCTCCGGGCTGGGCGGGCCGGCCCGCTCAGCCCGGCTCGGGGCCCCTGGCGACGGGGCGCCCCGGCCGGGCGGTCCACTCGCTCCACGAGCCCGGGTAGAGCGCGGCGGTCACGCCCGCCACGTCCAGCGCCCACACCTGGTGCGCCGCCGAGACCCCCGAGCCGCAGTAGACGCCGACCTCCGTGCCGGGGGTCACGCCCAACGCGGCGAAGCGGTCGCCCAGTTCGGCCGGCGAGCGGAGCAGCCCGTCGGGGCCGACGTTGTCGGTGGTCGGCGCTGAGCGCGCGCCGGGGATGTGGCCCGCCACCGGGTCGATCGGCTCCACCTCGCCCCGGTAGCGCTCCCCCGCCCGAGCGTCCAGCAGCACCCCGCGCCGGGCCAGCGCGGCCGCGCCGTCGGCGTCCAGCACCGGCAGCCCGCCGTGCGCCGGCACGAAGTCGCCCTCGGCCGGCGCCGGTTCCTCCGTGGTCAACGGCCCCGACCAGCCGGCCAGCCCGCCGTCCAGCACCCGCACGTCCCCGTGGCCGGCCCAGCGCAGCAGCCACCAGGCGCGAGCGGCGGCCCAGCCGTCGCCGGCGTCGTAGACCACCACGGGGCGGCCCAGCGACACGCCGGCGCGGCGCATCGCGGCGCCGAAGACGTCGGGGTCGGGCAGCGGGTGCCGGCCGGCGTCCCCGGGCGGGCCGGCCAACTCGCGGTCGAGGTCCACATAGACGGCGCCCGGCAGATGGCCCGTCAGATACTCGGGGTGTCCCGGTGGGCCGCCGAGGCGCCAGCGCACGTCGAGCAGCACGGGCCGTTCGGTCGGTGAAGTTCCGGGGGCGGTGAGGGCGGCGAGGTCCGCGGCCGGGATGATCGCTGTCATGGCGCCCATTGTCCCCGCGTGCGGGGGAGACTTTTTCGGTGCGCGAAGGGGCAGGGGTGTGGATGGGTATCGAGGAGGGAGCAGGATGACCGAGGCAGCAGCGAGTCCCCCGACATCAGGGACGCACCGCTGGGTGAGTCTGATGGTCCACGACGTGTCGGTCGCTCAACGGTTCTACGGTGAGCTGTTCGGCTGGGAGTTCGACGCCGGGCCGGCTCAGCTGGGCCCCTACGTCAGGGCGCTGCGCGACGGCCACCCGGTGGCCGGTCTTGGGGAGTTGGCGTCCGGGGTGCGGAGCACGGCGGTCGCCTGGCTGCCGTACATCGCCACCGAGGACGTGGACGTGACCGCCGGCACGATCCGCGAGTGTGGCGGGACGGTGGCGGTGGGTCCGATCGAGGTGGACCAGGTGGGACGCCTGGCCATCGCCTCGGACGTCAACGGGGCGGTGTTCGGCCTCTGGCAGGGCGGGCCCCGCCGGAGCCGGCCGTTCTACGGGCCGACCGGCACCCCGGAGTGGAACGAGCTGATCACCGCCGACACCTCGATGGTGAGCAAGTTCTACAGCAATGTCCTCGGGTACGAGGCGGCCCCCGAGCCGGCGCTGCCCGAGGGGATGGACTATCTGACGCTCAGGCTGAACGGGCGTCCGGTGGCCAGCATCAGGGGCGTCGGCGCGCGGGCGCTGCCGCCCGACCGTGGTCCGCACTGGCAGACGTACTTCTCCGTGCCGGACGTGGACCAGGCGCTGCGCGACGTCGAGCGGCTGGGCGGGCGGGCGTTGAGCGCGCCCGAGGTCTCGCCGTTCGGCCGGTGGGCCAAGGCGGCCGACCCCGAGGGCGGGATCTTCGCGGTCGTCCGCCCGCCGGGGCGCTGACCGTCGGCCGGTGCGGGCTCAGCGCTGCTGCCGGGGTACTCCTTCCGTGGGAAGCACCTCGGGCGAGAGTTGACCCGCGCCGGCCGTGGCGGCCGTGAGGCGTCTGCGGTGGTGGCGGCGGCACAGCACCTCGTAGCCGACCTCGCCCCGCGCCCCGTCGGGGCCGGTGGCGACGTCGCCGACCACCACCTGGGCGCCCTCGACGACCATCCGGCCGCCGACCGTGCGGGCGTTGTGGGTGGCGCGCGCCCCGCACCAGCAGAGCGCCTCGACCTGGAGGACCTCGACCCGGTCGGCCAGCTCGATCAGCCGCTGGGAGCCGGGGAAGAGCCGGGTGCGGAAGTCGGTGGTGATGCCGAAGGCGTAGACGTCGATGCCCAGGTCGTCGACGACGCGGGCGAGTTGGTCGACCTGCGTGGGCGAGAGGAACTGCGCCTCGTCGGCGATCACGTAGTCCACCCGGCCGCCGGCGGTCAGATGGCGCACCAGATGGGCGTGGAAGTCGAAGTCCTCGTCCGTCTCCGTGGCCTCGGCGACCAGGCCGAGCCGCGAGGAGATCCGGCCGGCGCCGGCGCGGTCGTCGCGGGTGAAGATCATGCCCAGCAGGCCGCGCGCGGAGCGGTTGTGCTGGATCTGTAGGGCGAGGGTGCTCTTCCCACAGTCCATCGTGCCGGAGAAGAAGGCGAGTTCAGCCAAGGGAACGGCTCCAGGTCAGGTGCGGACTTCCAGCAGCGGTACCAGCTGCTCTGCGGGGGTCAGGGAGCCGTGCATCCCGATCAGGGCCGACTCCCTGGGCTCGGACTCGCTGGCGATCACCGCCGCGACACCCGTCATCGCCACCACCACGTCCCCGATCCTGGGACGGACGCGGGCGGCGACCTCGTCGCCCGGCGGGCCGAACCAGCCCAGCTCCACGGCCTCGTCCCGGGTGGCGACCCAGGCGTCCTCGGCGAGGACCTCGCGCCAGACGGCGTGCACGTCGGCGGCGGCGCCCGGCACCGCGTAGAGGTGGCGGGCCCGGCCCTCGCCGCCGAGCTGGGCGACGCCGGCGCGCAACTCCCAGTCGTGGTCGAAGTCGAACCTGGCCTCCTCGGTGACCGGGACGTCGATCATGCCGTGATCGCCGGTGACGTAGAGGACGGCGCGCGGCGGGAGTCGCTCGGCCAGCCGCCGGGCCAGGCCGTCCACGAGGACCAGCTGCTCGCGCCAGGCGTCGGAGTCCACGCCGAACCTGTGCCCGGCGCCGTCCAGCTCGGCGTAGTACGTGTAGACCAGGGTGCGGCCGGCCTCGCCCAGCCGGCGCGCGGCCACGTCGATCCGCTCCTCGACGGCGGAGCGGCCCAGGAAGGCGCCGCCGGAGAGGGCGACCCGGGTGAGCGGGGTCCGCTCGAAGTGCGGCGCCGAGACCTGGCAGGTGGCGACGCCGGCCGCGTCGGCGCGGCGGAAGAGCGTGGGGTGCGGCTGCCAACGGCCCGGGTCCGTCCAGGGCTCCCAGCGCAGCTGGTTCATCAGGGCGCCGCTGCCCGGGTCCAGCACCCGGTATCCGGCCAGGCCGTGCGCGCCGGGCGGCAGCCCGGTGCCGAGCGAGGCGAGCGAGGTGGCGGTGGTGGAGGGGAAGCCCACCGTGATGGGCGCGCCGGCGCCGGCGCGGGAGGTGGGCAGCAGCGAACTCAGGAACGGGGCCAGCTCGGCGTGGGCGCGCAGCTGCTCCCAGCCGAGGCCGTCGACCAGGAAGACGCAGACCCGGTCGGCCGGCGGGAGGGCGAAGTCGGGCCGGCCGCCCGGGACATCGAGGCCGGCGAGGACGGCGGGCAGCACGTCGGCCAGCGATCCGGTGCCGTAGCGGGGGGCCGGGGCCTGCCGTGGGTCGAGGGGGCTCGGCGGCTCGGGCCAGTCGCCGGAAGGGGAGCTTGACGCCTGGCCGCCGTCGGGCCTGGGGATCACCTGCCGGACACCGCGGTCGCCTCGGAGAGCGCCTGGGCGAACTCCAGTGCCTGACGCACCGTCTCCGGGCCGTCGCCGGCCTCGCTCACCCGCAGCGACAGGTCGTCGGCGGTGGTGGAGCCCGTGTAGCCGTGGTCGGCCTCGCAGTTGGGGTCGCCGCAGTTGGCCGGCTCCATGTCGATCCGGGAAACGGCGCCCCAGCCGATGGTGAGCACCACCTCGCGCGGCAGGGTGCCGGGGACGTAGGACTGTGGGTCGGCGACCACCCGGCTGAGCACGACCGAGGAGATCCTGCTGAGCTTGACCGACTCGGTGGAGGTGGTGGCGTAGGGCGTCGGGGCGTTGCCGTCGGCGGGCTGCTCGTCGGTGTGGCTGACGATGAAGCGGGTGCCCGTGAGCACCAGCACCGTGGCGTGCCGGCGGACCTCGTTGCTGTCGAAGGTCGTCTCCTGATGGACCAGGAAGGAGCCGACGGGCTCCCGCCCCACGGCGGCCTCCACCGCCTCGGCGACGAGCGCTGGGTAGTAACCGCTGCGCTCGATCGCCTCCCGCAGCCCCTGGGACGTGGTACCGGTCTTCGCCATGGGCCCATCCTAAGGGGCGAGTCCGACAGCACAGGGGGCGCTCGGCGGGGAAATCCGCACGCTGGGTGGGTTCTTCCCGGCCACGCCGGCGGCGCCTCGCGGGACGGCGCGTCCCTGCCGTGGGCGGGCGGCCGGTCAGTAGGCGGGCAGCCGGCGCGGGCCCAGGTCGGGTCGGGGTGGCGGCGGGGCGACGCGGACCGTCGCGGAGAGCACGGCGACGCCGCGCTCGGCGACGACCACCGGGTCGAGTTCGACGGCGCCGATCTGGGGGTGGTCGTCGACGAGCCGGCCGAGGCGGCCCAGCAGCGCCTCCAGCGCGCCGGTGTCCACCGGCGGGGAGCCGCGCCAGCCGAAGAGGATGGGTGCGGCGCGGATGGCGCGGACCAGGCCGGCGACGTCCCGGTCGGTGACCGGAATCAGCCGGTGGGCGACGTCGCCGAGCAGCTCGGAGGCCGGCCCGGCGAGGCCGAAGGAGAGCACGGCGCCGATCGCCGGGTCGACCGTGGCGCGGACGACGGTGTCCACGCCCCGGGCCGCCATCCGCTGGACGGTCGGGCGTGAGCGGGAGGGCTCGCCGAGGCGTTCGGTCAACTCGCGGTAGGCGCGGCGCAGTTCGGCCTCGGTGGCCAGGTCGAGCCGGACGGAGCCCGGCGTCGCGCGGTGCCGGGCCCTGGGGGCGGTGGCCTTGAGAGCCACCGGGTAGCCGAGCGCCTCGGCGGCGGCGACGGCCTCGGCTGCGGTGGGCGCGGGGCGGCTGGGCAGCAGCTCGACGCCGTAGCTGGCGAGGAGTTGGGCGGTGGCCTCGGGCGGCAGCGGGGTGTCCCTGGCCGTCGTCTGACCGGCCACCTCGGCGAGCAGCCGGGCGGCGGCCGGCTTGTCGAGGTCGGGGAACTCGAAGGCGCGGCCCCGGCTCTCGGCCCCGGCCAGCCACTCGGCGTGCCGCACGGCCTGGGCCAGGGCGCGGGCGGCGCGCTCGGCGGACGGGTAGGTGGGGATGGACCGGGCGCCGATCTCGCGGGCCAGCTCGTCGAGCGCGAGTTGGGCGACCACCACCGGCTTGTCGCCGCGCGCGCCGGCGCTGGCGGCGCGCAGCGCGGCGGCCAGCTCGTCGGGGCCGAGGACGCCGGCGACGGTGGGGGCGAGGGCGACCAGCACGGCGTCGGCGCCGGGGTCGGCGAGGGCGGCGGCGACGGCGGCGCCGAACTCGGCGGCGTCGGCGGCGTCCCGGACGTCGCCGAGCGGCAGCGGGCGCAGGCGCTGGGCGCGGCAGGCGTCGTGCGCGCTGAGGGCGACGGCCTGGGCGTTGCCGAGGACGGCGACCCGGGGGCCGCCGGGGAGCGGCTGCTGGGCCAACAGCAGCCCGATGTCGACCAGTTCGACGGCGGTGTCGGCCTGGATGACGCCGGCCTGGCCGAGCAGCGCGGCGACCGTCTCCTCGGGCGCCTGGCTGGCGGGCACGATGTGGCCCAGCGGCGGGGCGCCACCGCTGTGCCGGCCGCCGCGCACCACGACCACGGGCTTGCCGGCCTGGGCGGTGCGGCGGGCGAGCCGGGTGAACTTGCGCGGGTTGCCCACCGACTCCAGGTAGAGGAGGGCGACGCGGGTGCGTTCGTCGTCGTGCCAGTACTGGAGCACGTCGTTGCCGGAGACGTCGGCCCGGTTGCCGGCGGAGACGAACGTGGAGAGGCCGCCGCCGCGCGACTCCAGCTCGTCGAGGACGGCGATGCCCATGGGCGCTGACTGGGTGAAGAGGCCGATGCGGCCGGCAGCCGGCAGCCGGGGCGCGGGGCTGGCGTTGAGCCGGGTGTCGGGCGCGGTGTTGATGACGCCGAAGGCGTTGGGGCCGACGATCCGCATCCCGCGCGCCCTGGCCCGGCGGACCAGTGCGCGCTGCTGGCTCGGGGAGTGCCCCGAAGCCATCACGACCAGGCCCTGGACGCCGCGCTCCGCGCAGTCGTCGAGCAGCCCGGCCACCTCGGCCGCGGGCACGGCCAGCACCGCGAGATCGACGGGCGCGGGGATCTCCCGCACCGAGCGGAACGCCGGCACGCCGCCCAACACCTTGGTCTCGGGCGGCAGTTCGCGGTTGACGGCGGCCAGGCGGCCGGTGAAGCCGCCGGCCAGCAGCCCGGCCAGCACGGTGCGCCCGGCGCCGCCCGCGCGGCGTCCGGCGCCGACCACGGCGACGCTGCCGGGCGTCAGCAGCCGGTGGACGGAGCGGGCCTCGGCCCGCTGCTCGCGGGCCCGCATCACGGCCAACGACTCGGCGGTCGGCGCCAGGTCGAGCGTCAGGTGGACGGCGCCGTCGGCGTAGGAACGCCGCTGGGAGTAGCCGGCGTCGGTGAAGACCTTGATCATCTTGCGGTTGGCCGGCAGCACCTCCGCCTCGAAGCGTCGCACCCCCCGCTCCCTGGCGACGGCGGCGATGTGCTCCAGCAGCGTGGAGGCCAGGCCCCGCCCCTGGTGGGCGTCCTCGACGAGGAACGCGACCTCGGCCCGGTCGGCCGGCAGCGAGGCGGCCCGGCCCTGCCGGTCGATCCGGTCGTAGCGGACGGTGGCCAGGAACGCGTCGCCCACGGTGGCCGCCAGGCCCACCCGGTCCACGTAGTCGTGGTGGGTGAAGCGGTGCACGTCCCGGTCGGAGAGCCGGGGGTAGGGGGCGAAGAAGCGGTAGAACTTCGACTCGTCGGAGACCCGTTCGTAGAAGCTGACCAGGCGCTCGGCGTCGTCCGGGGTGATCGGCCTGATGTGCGCCGTGCCGCCGTCCCGCAGCACGACGTCGGCCTCCCAGTGCGCGGGGTAGGCGGGTTGGGCGGATGCCTCCATGTGCTCAGCGTACGGTTGGCATGGTCGCAACGGGCGGCCCGGGACCCGCCCGCGTCCGTCCGTCCACCCCGTCCCAAGGAAGGACACTCACATGGTCGAGCGCCGCGTCACCATCGGCTGGTCCGAGGGGCTGCACGCCCGTCCCGCCTCGATCTTCGTGCGGGCCGCCACGGCCACCGGGGTGCCGGTGACGGTCGCCCGGGCCGGGGGCACCCCGGTGAACGCGGCGTCCATGCTGGCGGTGCTCAGCCTCGGCGCGCAGGGCGGCGAGGAGATCGTGCTGGCCTCGCCGGCCGAGGGGCCCGAGGCGACCGGGGCGGCCGAGGCCGCGCTGGAACGGCTGGCGAGGCTCGTCTCCGACGGCCTCGACGAACTTCCCGAAACGGTCTGAACGGTCTGAGGAATTCCGTCGCACGACCCGTTTCGCGGAGCGTTTCACGGGTTTGTTCGCCGACCCTTCAGCACCGCCCGGAAATTGGGCAGCAAAGAAAAACACCGACGCGTTGACGCGCGTGTTTCGGCCGCCTTCTCCGGCGGTCCGGGTGTTCTGCGTCAGGTGTATACGGTTCCTGTTAAATCTGGCCGCGCACCGTGTTGACGGCAGGTTTCCTGGTACTCACGGCGCCCACGGCCGCGGCGTGGAACTGCCGCCTGGCCGGGGTGGCCCGGGCCAGCTGCGCGGCGGACAGCGCCCTGGCGCGTTCGGCGTCCCCGCGCGCGATGGCGTCCACCAACGCGCCCCGCTCCTGCCACAGCGCGACCGCGCCGGCCAGCGGCTCGCCGGTGTAGAGCCAGGTGATCTTCCGCCTCAACTGCACCAGCAGATCGCTGAGTCCGGGGCTACAGGTGGCCTGCGCGACCGTCTCGTGGAACCAGTCCCCCAGCGACCGCAGGTCCGACTCCTGGCCCTGCCCCGCCCGCTGCCGCCCCAGCCTGACCAGGCCCCGAAGCACCTTCAGGTGCGCCTCGGTGCGCCGTTGGGCCGCCCTGGCCGCGCCCAGCGGCTCGACGAGGGCCCGCACGTCCAGCAGGTCGGCGGCCTCCCGGTCCCCCAACTGGGCCACGCAGGCGCCGGCATGACGCCGCGACACCACGAAGCCCTCGGACTCCAGGGTGCGCAGCGCCTCGCGCACCGGGACCCGGGAGACCCCATAGCGCTGTGCCAGCTGCTCCTCCGCGAGCCGGGAGCCCGGCAGCAGCACCCCGGCCACGATGTCGTCCCGGATCGCGGTGCATACCGTGTGCGCGGAGATACGCATAAACAACCCCCACAGACATAGCCGGCACTGCCCTGTCGCATTACTACCGGGTCACTCACCCGAACTGTATGGCAAAACCACGGGAATGCCGATAGCACCCCGGGCGAACCGGCCCCCTTTCGGTCAGTCGTCCGGAAGAATCCTCCGGGCGCGCGACGCGTCGGCACGGCGTAAAACGACGGAGAGCGCGCCCGGCGCGGGCGCGCTCTCCCCGGTCGCACGGACGGCGCTACGCGCCGACCACCTCGACCTCGCCGATGCCCAGCTCCCGCACCGGGTCGGCGATCTGCTTGGCGTCGCCCACCAGCACCGTCACCAGCCCGTCCGGCGGGAAGGCGCGGACCACCGCCGCCGTGGCCTCGACCGTGCCGACCTCGGCCAGGCGGGCGTAGAGCGTGGCCTGGTAGTCGTCCGGCAGCTCCTCCTCCACCTGGTCGGCCAGCGCGCCGGCGACCGCCGAGGCGGTCTCGAAGCTCAACGGCGCGACGCCGACCAGGAACTGGACGGCGGCGTCCCGTTCCTCGTCGGTCAGCCCCTCGGCGGCCAGGGTGCGCAGCACCTGCCACAGGTCGGCCAGCGCGGGCCCGGTGACGTCGGTGGCCACCGAGCCCCTGATGCCCAGCAGCGAGAAGCCGTCGCCGGCGGCGCTGGAGCGCAGCACCTGGCTGGAGGCGCGGATGCCGTAGGTGTAGCCCTTCTCCTCCCGCAGCACCTTGTCCAGCCGCGAGGTGAGCGTGCCGCCCAGGCAGTACACGCCAAGACGGTGCGCCGGCCACACCGGGTCGTGGCGGTCGGGGCCGACACGGGCGATCAACAGCTGGGTCTGCACGGCGTCCGGGCGGTGCACGATCACCACGCGCGGGGTGTCCCGCACCTCGACGGGCGAGACGCGGACCGGCTCGGCGGCCGGGCCGCTCCAGGCGCCCAGGGTCTCCTTGAGCACCGCGTCCAGGTCGATCCCGGTCAGGTCGCCCACGATCACCGCGGTGGCCGAGGCCGGCCGCAGATGCGCGGTGTAGAAGTCGCGCACCGCCGCCGCGTCGATGCCGCGCACGCTCTCGGCGGTCCCCTGGCGCGGCCGGGAGAGCCGGGAGTCCTCGGGGAAGAGCGTGGCGTAGAGCGTCATCGCCGCGCGCCGCCCCGGGTTGGCCAGCTCGTGCGGGATCTCGTCCAGCCGGTTGGCGACCAGCCGTTCGATCTCGTGCTCGGGGAACGCGGGGGCGCGCAGCGCGTCGGCGACCAGCCGTAGCGCGCCCTCAAGCCGGGAGGCCGGCACCTCCAGCGAGACCCGGACCCCGACGTGGTCGGCGAACGTGTCCAACGTCGCGCCGCAGCGCTCCAGTTCGGCCGCGAACTCCTCGGCCGTGTGCCGGTCGGTGCCCTCCGAGAGGCCGCGCGCCATGATCGTCGCCACGCCCTCCAGGCCACGGGGCTCGGCGTCCAGCGGCGCGGTCAGGTTGATCTCCACCGCGATCACCCGCTGGCCGGGGCGGTGGGCGCGCAGCACGGTCAGCCCGTTGGGCAGCGCGCCGCGCTCCGGCGCGGGGAACGCCCACGGCTTGGGCGCACCGCCCGTGGGGCGCGGGTGGAGCGTCATCTCCGCTCCGGCGCCCGCCGCGTTTCCACTCGCCTCGCTCACTGCTGGCCCCCCTCGTTCTCGTCCGCCGGCTCCTGCTCGGAGGTGCTCGGCGTGGGCTCGTAGACCAACACCCCACGGTTGTCCGGGCGGAGCCGAGCGGCGGCCACCGCCTGGACCTCCTCGGGCGTGATGGTCAGGATGCGCTGGACGGCGCTGAGCGCCAGCGTCGCGTCGCCGAACAGCACGGCGTACTTGCACAGTTCGTCGGCCCGGCCGCCGACCGTGGCCAGCCGGTCCAGCCACTCGCGCTCCAACTGGGCCTGGGCGCGCTCCATCTCCTCGGGCGTGGGACCCTCGGCGGCGAACCTGGCCAGCTCCTCGTCGACGGCCGCCTCGATCTCGGCGATCTCGGCCTCGCCCGAGGCCTTGACGTCCAGCCAGCCCATCGAGGGCGCGCCGGCCAGCCGCAGCAGCCCGAACCCGGCCGAGACGGCCGTGCGGTCGTGGCGCACCAGCCGGTTGTAGAGCCGGGAGGACTCGCCGCCGCCCAGCGCGGTCAGCGCCAGGTCGGCCGCGTCGGCCTCCCTGGTGCCGTCCTGCGGCAGCCGGTAGACGGCCATCAGCGCGCGCGCCGGCACGTCCTCCCGCACCACCTCGCGCACCTCCTCGCCGATCACGTCGGGCAGCGTGCCGTCGCGCGGCGGGCGCTTCCCGTCGTGGCCGGGGATGGTGCCGAAGTACTTCTCCACCCAGGCCAGCGTCTGCTCCGGGTCGATGTCGCCGACCACGGCCAACACCGCGTTGTTGGGCGCGTAGTAGGTGCGGAAGAACTCCCTGGCGTCCTCCAGCGAGGCCGCGTCCAGGTCGGCCATGGAGCCGATGGGGGTGTGGTGGTACGGGTGGTCCTCGGGGAAGACCATCGAGGTGAGCTTCTCGAACGCGGTGCCGTAGGGCACGTTGTCGTACCGCTGCCGGCGCTCGTTCTTGACGACGTCGCGCTGGTTCTCCATGGACTCCTCGTCCAGCGCGCTCAGCAGGGTGCCCATCCGGTCGGCTTCCAGCCACAGCGCCAGCTCCAACTGGTGGGCCGGCATGGTCTCGAAGTAGTTGGTGCGCTCGAAGCTCGTCGTGCCGTTGAGGGAGCCCCCGGCCGACTGGACCAGCTCGAAGTGCCCGTTGCCCGTGACTTGTCGCGAGCCCTGGAACATGAGGTGCTCGAAGAGGTGGGCCAGGCCGGTTCGGCCCCTGACCTCGTGCCGGGAGCCGACGTCGTACCAGATGCAGACGGCGGCCACCGGGGTCAGATGGTCCTCCGAGAGCACCACCCGCAGGCCGTTGGCGAGTCTGTGCTCCGTCGCGGTGAGCCCACCGACGGTATCCTCCGTGCTGGCCGTGTGGCCCATGGACATGAGGTCCCTTCGCTCGGTCGGTGCAGATGCCTGTCACCTTATGCAAGGTGAGCCGGGGTGTGCGAAGTTCCCGGTTGTCAGCGGGGCGGTCCACAATGGTCGCCAGCAACCGCCCGCCGTACGAAGGAGCCCTGCCGCGATGGCCCGCCGCAGCAAGCAGTCCCCGCCTCCTGAGGAGTTCGAGGAACGCATCCTCGACATCGATGTCGTCGATGAGATGCGGGGCTCCTTCCTGGAGTACGCGTACTCCGTCATCTACTCGCGCGCCCTGCCCGACGCGCGGGACGGCCTGAAGCCGGTGCAGCGCCGCATCCTCTACCAGATGCACGACATGGGGCTGCGGCCCGACCGCTCCTACGTCAAGTGCGCCCGCGTCGTGGGCGAGGTGATGGGCAAGCTCCACCCGCACGGCGACTCGGCGATCTACGACGCGCTGGTGCGGATGGCGCAGCCGTTCTCGATGCGGCTGCCGCTGGTCGACGGCCATGGGAACTTCGGTTCCCTGGGGAACGACGACCCGCCCGCCGCCATGCGATACACCGAGTGCCGCTCGGCCTCGGCCGCCGGGCTGATGGTCGCGTCCATCGACGAGGACACGGTCGACTTCGCGCCGAACTACGACGGCAGCGAGCAGGAGCCGGCCGCGCTGCCGGCCGCCTACCCGAACCTGCTGGTCAACGGCTCCAGCGGCATCGCCGTCGGCATGGCGACCAACATGCCGCCGCACAACCTGGGCGAGGTCATCGCCGCCGCCCGCCACCTGATCCGGCACCCGAACGCGGACCTGGAGACGCTGCTGCGCTTCGTCCCCGGGCCCGACCTGCCCACCGGCGGCAGGATCGTCGGCCTGGACGGCGTCAGGGACGCCTACCGCACCGGCCGGGGCACGTTCCGGATGCGGGCCACGGTCACGGTGGAGAAGGTCTCCGCCCGTCGCAGGGGCCTGGTCGTCACCGAACTCCCCTTCGCCGTGGGCCCGGAGAAGGTCATCGGCAAGATCAAGGACCTGGTCAACGCCAAGCGCCTCCAAGGCATCGCCGACGTCAAGGACCTCACCGACCGGGAGAACGGGCTGCGCCTGGTCATCGAGGTGAAGAACGGCTTCAACCCGGAGGCGGTGCTGGCCCAGCTCTACAAGCTGACGCCGATGGAGGAGACCTTCGGCATCAACAACGTGGCCCTGGTGGACGGTCAGCCGCTCACCATGGGGCTGCGGGAGCTGCTCCAGGTCTATGTCGACCACCGCTTCGAGGTGGTGCGCCGGCGCAGCGAGTTCCGGCGGACCAGGCGCAGGGACCGACTGCACCTGGTCGAGGGCCTGTTGGTGGCGCTGCTGGACATCGACGAGGTGATCCGGCTGATCAGGTCCAGCGAGAACGCGGCGGCCGCGAAGGAGGCTCTGATGGGCCGGTTCGCGCTGTCGGAGATCCAGACGCAGTACATCCTGGACACCCCGCTGCGGCGGCTGACCCGCTTCGACCGGCTGGAGCTTGAGTCCGAACGGGACCGGCTGCGGGAGGAGATCGAGCAGCTCACCACGATCCTGGAGTCGGACGCCGAGCTGCGGAAGCTGGTCTCGTCCGAACTGGCCGACGTGGCCAAGAAGTTCGCCACGCCCCGGCGCACCGAGCTGGTGGAGGCCGAGGGCGCGCCGGTGGACGTGGTGCCGCTGGAGGTCTCGGACGACCCGTGCCGGGTGCTGCTCTCCTCCACGGGCCTGCTGGCCAGGACCGCCGACGGCGAGGGCTCGTTGGGCGAGGGCGCCAAGCGCGGGAAGCACGACGTGATCGTCTCGGCGGTGGCGTCCACGATCAGGGGCGAGGTGGGCGCGGTCACCTCGACCGGGCGGCTGCTGCGGATCTCGGTGGTGGACCTGCCGGCGCTGCCGCCGGCGGCCTCGGCGCCCAGCCTGGCGGGCGGGGCGCAGCTGTCCGAGTTCGTCTCGCTGGGCGCGGACGAGCGGGTGGTCTGCCTGACCACGCTGGACGAGTCCTCGCCCGGTCTTGCCATCGGCACCGAGCACGGGGTGGTCAAGCGGGTGGTCCCCGACTACCCGGCCAACAAGGAGGAGTTGGAGGTCATCTCGCTTCGCGAGGGCGACCGGATCGTGGGCGCCGCCGAGTTGCAGACCGGCGAGGAGGACCTGGTCTTCGTCACGGACGAGGCGCAGCTGCTGCGCTATCCGGCCTCGCAGGTCAGACCGCAGGGCCGGCAGGCCGGCGGGATGACCGGGGTCAAGCTGGGCGCGGGCGCGCGGGTCATCTCGTTCACGGTGGTGGACCCGGCGCGGGACGCGGTGGTCCTCACGGTGGCCGGCGGCTCGGGCACGTTGGACGACTCGCTGGGGACGGCGAAGATGACGCCGTTCGACCAGTTCCCCCGGAAGGGGCGGGCCACGGGCGGGGTGCGCTGTCAGCGGTTCCTCAAGGGCGAGGAGCGGCTGGTCTTCGCGTGGGCCGGCGCGGCGCCGGCGCGGGCGGCCGGCGCGAACGGCGCGCCGGTGGAGCTGCCGGAGCTGGACCCGCGCCGCGACGGCTCCGGCACGCCGCTGGCCAAGCCGGTGAGGGCGGTGGCGGGGCCGGTGGGCTGACCCGGTCCCCCCTGGCGGGGAGACCGGGCACGGCCCGGGAGGGCCGGGGCCGGGGGCCGCTGGCGGCGGATGCGGACCTGGCGGGGCTGCCGCAACGTGCGCCGCCCGGTGACCGGTTGGGGCGGCTGCCGCCGCGGGCCCCGGGCCCCGGGGCCGGGAGCCGCCTGCGGCGGGGCGGGGATTGCCCGCGGCACGGCGAGGGATGCCTCCGCCAAGGGCGAAAGGTGCCGGTGCCCGGGCCGGAGGCCCCCTGCAACGGCAGCGGGGGGGTACCTGCGGCCAGGCCGGAGGCCCCCTGCGGCCGAGGCCGTTGTCGCCATCGGGACCGTCCGGCGACGGGCCGGGCGCCGAGCCGCGCCGGCGTTGTGCCGCCGCTCGGGCCGGAGAAGACGGTTCAGTCGGCTACCGGCTGGCTCAGGCTTCCGCGTACGGCGGTGTCCGCGCGGCAGTCGAGACCGTCCCGCTCGGGACCGGTCTCGGACAGACGCCGCCGCGCCCACAGCAGCAGCGCCAGTACGCCCAGCATGAGCACCGCGTTGGCGGCGTACTTGGCCGTGTAGGAGACCTCTCCGAGCGGCTCGACCATGAAGGACAGTGCCGCGTTGGCCACCAGCGCGGCGCCTCCGACCGCCAGCACGTGCCCGCGCCCCCACCCCGCCCGCCGGGACCACCGCACCACGAGTCCCCCGAGCAGCACGAGCGTCAGCAGATCCAGCACGGTCCCCGGTCGGCTCGGGGGCAGCAGGTGGTGCACCGTCATCAGCGCCATCGCGACGCCCCCGGCCAGCCACGGCGCCGGCACCCACCCGGCACGCCTCGGGGCGCGCCGACGCGGGACCAGGAAGGCCGCCGTCGCCAGGGCGACGGCCACCGCCGCAGCGGCGCCGAGCTGTGCGGGCGAGGCCATGAAGTCCCGGGTGTGCTCGTGGAAGATCACCAGCACGGCCAGCCCGTAGTCGGGGTTGAACAGGCTCTGGTCGACCAGCCCGGCCTGGATCACGCCGAA
This sequence comes from Streptomyces triticirhizae, assembly GCF_003696235.1. GTDB lineage: Bacteria > Actinomycetota > Actinomycetes > Streptomycetales > Streptomycetaceae > Streptomyces > Streptomyces triticirhizae. The sequence goes on along the minus strand of NZ_RFFJ01000021.1, from coordinate 1,128 downwards.
CGCGGCGCTCAGCAGGAGGATCGACAGCCAACCGCGCCCGGTCCCGCGTATCACCTCACGGATCATCACGGCAGCCGTGCCGTAGAGCGGGGCCAGGATCAGCAGCCCGCCGAGCAGTTCCACCGGATCGCCCATGACCTCCAGGTAGCCGATGAGGTACTCGGCGCAGATCGGGGAGAGCAGCAGCAGCCCGAGGATCGGCCCGATCCTGCGCCGCAGCGGAGGCATCGGGGTGCGAGTGGTGCGGGCTGAGGCCATGAGCGTTCCTTCGGCAGGGGATCGGCGGTCGGCTCGCAATAACAGACCGATCACTCGGTCTATTATTGGCGCACGGGGTCGCTAAGGTGGAACCGCCCCCGGAGGACTCAGGTAGTAGGCGGGAACAGCGCGATGAGAACGGTCGACCCGGCCAAGCACCAGGCACGCCGGCGGCACATCCTGAACGCCGCGACCGGCCTGTTCGCGGCCAAGGGCTACGAACGCACCACAACCGCCGAGATCTGCAAGGCCGCCGGGATCAGCGCGGGCAACCTGTTCCACTACTTCCCCAACAAGCGGGCCATCTTCGTCGCGGTGCTCGACGAGGAGGGCCACGACAAGGCCGAACGGCTGGCCCAGGCCCGGGAAGCCGACGACCCCCTGCTGGCGCTGATGGATCTCGTGGACTACCTCGCCGCCCCCGCGGTCGAGCCGGTGGTGCCCGCACTGGTCATGGAGGCGATGGTCCAGGCCCACCGCGACCCCGAACTCGAAACGCTGCTGAGTCGCGGCAACGCCGACGAGCACGCGGCGATCGCCACGCTGCTGACCCGAGCCGCCGCCGACGGCCGGATCGACCCCGGCCTGGACCCGGACAGCACGGCGACATGGATCATGGCCCTGATCGCCTCGGTCTTCACCAGCGCGGCCACCAGTCCGGGCTTCGATCCGGCCGAGCAGCTGCCCACCCTCCGCCTCATCCTGACCCGCTTCCTCGAGGCGAAGCCGCGCGGCTCCTAGGGCGTTTCGTTTGGATCATCGGATCGTTGGGCTGGGTGTGCCGTTAACTGATGCGCAGTGGGCGCGGATTGAGCCGTTGTTGCCGGACCGGACGCCGAAGCGGGGTGGCCGCTGGCGGGATCATCGGCA
>NZ_RFFJ01000209.1 GCF_003696235.1 Streptomyces triticirhizae | reverse complement strand
GTTGCCTCCCGCGCTCCCGGCGCCGCCGCCCCCGCTCCCGGCGCGGCCACCGGCGCCGCCGCCACGCCCCGCGTGCTCCGGCGCGGGAGCGGTGATGACGACCGGCACCCCGGAGGGCTCCCGCGCCCCCGTGATCCGCCGGAGCGCCTCCTCGCCCGGCGCCACCCGGGTGGTCCGCGCGGTGATCCCGGCGGCGGCCAGCAGCCGCGTCGCGTCGCGCCGTTGCTCGGGCGTGACCAGGGTCACCACGCTCCCCGAGTCGCCGGCCCGCGCCGTGCGGCCGCCCCGGTGCAGATAGTCCTTCGGGTCGGCGGGCGGGTCCAGGTTGACGACCAGGTCCAGCGAGTCGACATGGATGCCGCGCGCCGCGACGTTGGTGGCCACCAGGACCGCGACATGCCCCGTCCGGAACTGGTTCAGCGTCCGGGTGCGCTGCGGCTGGGACTTCCCGCTGTGCAGGGCCGCCGCCCGCACGCCGCTGCGCAGCAGATGGGTGGTGAGCCGGTCGGCGGCGCGCTTGCTGTCGAGGAATATGATCAACCGGCCGTTGCGCGCGGCGATCTCGGTGACGATCGTCCGCTTGTCATCGCTCTGGATGTGCAGCAGATGGTGGTCCATCGTCGTCACCGCGCCGGCCGACGGGTCCACGGAGTGGACCACGGGGTTGGTGAGATAGCGGCGGACCAGCAGGTCGATGTTGCGGTCGAGCGTCGCGGAGAACAGCATCCGCTGGCCGTCCGGCCCGACCTGGTCGAGCAGGGCCGTGACCTGCGGCAGAAAGCCCATGTCGGTCATCTGGTCGGCCTCGTCCAGCACCGTGATCGCGACCTCGTCCAGCCGGCAGTCGCCGCGTTCCACCAGGTCCCGCAGCCGCCCCGGCGTGGCCACGACGACCTCGGCGCCGGAGCGCAGCGCGCTCGCCTGCCGGCCGATGGACATGCCGCCGACGACGGTGGCCATCCGCAGCCGCACCGCGCGCGCGTAGGGCGTGAGCGCCTCCGTGACCTGCTGCGCCAGCTCGCGCGTCGGAACGAGGACCAGCGCCAGCGGCTTCCGCGCCTCGGCGCGCCGGCCGGCGGTCCTGGACAGCAGCGCCAGCCCGAACGCCAGCGTCTTCCCGGAGCCGGTGCGGCCCCGGCCGAGAACGTCGCGGCCCGCGAGCGAGTTGGGCAACGTCGCGGCCTGGATCGGGAAGGGCACCGTCACGCCCTCGGCGTCGAGGGCGGCCAACAGCGGCTTGGCCATGTCGAGTTCGGCGAAACGCTCGACGGCGGGGAGCTGGTCTCCGGTCGTCTCGGGCAGCGCGAACTCGACCTGCCGGACGGCGGAACGACGACCGCCGCCCCGGCGTGGCGCGGAAGGCGCTGAGCCGCCGCTCCGGCCTCGGGTCGAGCGGTTGCCATGGAATGTGCGGTTCACGGGGAACCCTCCTTGATGCGGCGCATGTCAGGGAGTTCCCGCAGGAGAAGCACGTCCGGGAGAACCGCAAGAATGAGCCGGGTGAGAAAAGAAGTCCGGGCAGACCGGGTTTCACGGACATGCCGTTCTCGGAACCGGTCCGACGGGTTGGTTGGACTGTTGTCGAAAAGCTGTTGGGAAGTCGTTCTGGAACGGTGCTCGTGGGCGCGGGGCGCTTTCACGGACCGCCCGGATTCCCGGGCACGCGGCGCGCGCCTCATCGCCGGCGGAACCGTGGATCGCGCCCGGAAACAGACCTCGAAACGTCGGATGCCGGACGTCGGACGCCGGCGTCAGGCGGGAACGACGCGCCCCGCGCCCGGGCCCTGCCGATCGAAGGCGAAGCTGGCCATCTCATATCTCCTTTGAGCGGTACACCGGCCGGCCGCGTTGTCGCGAGAACCGTGTCGCCGTAATGATCGCCCTCTCCGCTGATGCGGAGTCGCGGAGATACTCGCTGGGGTGCGTGGCCACGTGAGGACACTGGAGGTTCTGGGAGTCACAACCACAACCACAACCAAAACTGCAACTGCCAACGACAGTAGCACGCCGCCCCCGGCCCGGCACGAGGACAAGGACGAGGACGAGGACAAGGACAAGGGCGAGGAACGCCGGCGGCGCTGGCTATGCTCCCCGGGACCCGGCACGAACGGCCGGGCCACACGGGGGGACACCGGAGATGGTGGGGAGACGGGTGCTGCGACACCGCCCGCGCTGCGCCGCGTGGGCGCTGGCGACGCTCGCCGCGATCACCTGCGCCGCGCTGAGCGTCTGGGCGTCGACGAGGGACCGTGGCCCGTTCGCGCCCGAGACCTCGGTGGACCCGGCGGAGTACGCGCTGTGGGCGCTGCTCACCGCCGGCTGCGCGCGGGCGGCCGCGCGCCGGCTGGTGCTGCGGCCCGAGGGCGTCGTGCTGGTGGGGATGGTCAGAAACCGCCGGGTGCGCTGGGCGGACGTCGTCGCGGTGGAACTCGCGCTGCGCACCGGCAGCACCCAGCCCGGCGGGCGCTGGCGCATCGCGCTGCGCCTGGCCGACGGCACCGCGCGCTGGGTGCCGACCTTCGTGCACGGCGCGATGGGCCTCCACCAGGGGCCCGAGTTCGGACCCGGCGACCGGGGCCGTTACGGCCAGGTCTTCCACCACGCCCCGCCCCACGCCCCGCGTGAACTGGCCCGCCTCCACGCCGCCCTCAGCGTGGCGTGGCGCGCGACCCGGCGCCACTGACCGGCGGGTCCGCAACCACCCTCCGGCACATGCCTGTTGACGACTGGGTGACGGGCACCCGGGACTTCCGCGACACGGTCGCGGCCAGCTGTGCGGAGCGGCGGCGGGGCGCGCTGGCGGACCGCCCGCGCCCGCGGGCGGCGCTTGCGGCGGGCGCGACCGCCTGACCCCCGGCCCGGCCTCAGCGGAGCAGTTCCGGCGGGGCCGGCGGCAACCGGTCGGTGAGGGTGGTCAGTTCGCCGGGGGCGGCGCCCGGGGTTCCGTGGTGGCGGTCGACCGCCGCGCGGACCATGCGGGCGGCGGCCACCACGTCCACGTCGTCGGACGGGGACTTCAGGGCGATCTCCAGCATCTCCACGGGCGTGATGATGTCCGCCTGGAGCCCGTCGGAGAGGCTGTCGTAGAAGACGTCGTCATCCGTCAGCACGAGGTCCACCACGGCCCGGCCGGCGGCGCGGACGGCCGTCATGTCGGAGGCGGACGCCAGCTCGGCGGCGCCGTTCCACTCGGGGCGGTAGTCGGGGATCGAGGGGCGCATGGTTCTGGACGGTACCAATCCGGTGGTGCGGGTCGGGAACGGGTTCTCTCGTGGCGGCCCTGCTGGGAGCGGTTCTAGTAGCCGATGCCGAGCGCGTCCAACAACGGCTGACAGTTGGACTCGCAGGGGTGGGCCGGCTGGCCGTGCATCGCCTGGTCGCCCCGGGGGCTGCGGACGCGGACCGTGTCCATGCTGCCGCCGCGCAGCGCGGCCGGGCCCTCGCGCCACTCCGCCTTGGCCAGGGCCATGATCTCGGCGCAGTGCCCGTGGTGGCCCTGGTCGCGGACCAGGCGTTCCATCACGCCGCCGGGCACGAAGTTGATCTGTCCCTTGACGTTGTGGCCGAAGTAGGTGACTCCGGCGGGCGAGGTGTATTCCGAGGCGAACTTCACGCCCTGCTTGCCGGCGCGGAACTGGAGCCGGTCGGCGTACCGGCTCAGCGCGCAGCTGATGAGGCCCAAGGGGTCCGAGGTGGTGGTCGGGTTGTCCACATAGGCGGTCGCGTTGGGCGCCGGCATCAGGCCGAGCGGGTCGGGGGAGGCGTAGCGCGCCAGGTGCGGGTCGTAGTGACGGTGCAGGTTGTAGTGCCAGCCGGTCTCCTCGTCCGCGTACTGGCCGGGGAAGCGCAGCGGGGTCAACTCGCCCCGGACGCCGGCCGGTTCGTCGGTGCCGGGGGCCGGCGCGCCCCAGAGTGTGCGGGGCGCGGCGGAGGCCACCTTCCCGTCGGGGGAGACCAGTTCGGTCGGCGTGCCCACCAGGTCGGTCACGATCGCCCAGAAGCGGTCGTCGACCTCGCTCTTGGCCAGCGTCGCGGTCCCGCCCTCGCCGGGGCGGGGGACCCGGCCCTCGGTCTGCGCGACCGGGTGGAGGCCGTGGTAGTCCCAGGTGGTGACGGTGCCGTCGGCGGCGGTCCGTTCCACCAGCGTGGTGCCGAACCAGGCGAAGTCCTCCCGCTCGGCCACCGAACCGTCCGCCGCGTGCCGCAGCTTGGCGATCCGCCGGCCCACCGGGTCGTGGAGGTAGCTGAACCGCGTGCCGTCCGGGGTGGTCACCTCGACGAGCCGGTCCTCGCCGTCCCACGTGTAGCGCCAGGTGTCGGGCTTCCGGGAGAGCCGGACGCGCTGCTTGATAACGATGCGCCCGGCACGGTCATACTCGTAGCGGAACCGGCCGGCGCGGACCACGCGCCCCGCCCGCTCGTGCGGCTGCGGCGCCTCCTCGTCGGGCAGGCGCGAGGCGGCGACGTTGCCCGCCGCGTCATAGGCGTAGCTCTCCTGGCGGTCCCCGCCCCCGACCTCGGTGACCCGGCCCATCGCGTCCAGCGTGAGCCGGGTGCCGCCGATGACCACGGGCCGGTGGTCGGCGCGGTAGCGGTAGGCGCGCCCGAGCGTCCGGTCGCCGCCCGTGACGCGCTGTTCCAGCAGCCGGTGTTCGGCGTCCCAGCGCTGCTCCAGCAGCGGCGCGCCCTCGATGGTGCGGCCGGTCTCGCGGCCGGCGGCGTCGTAGGCGAAGCCCAGCGAGCGGCCGCCGACGCGCAGCCCGGTGACGCGGTCGGCCGCGTCATAGGACCAGTCGGTGGTCCTGCCGCTGGGCGTGGTGCGCCGGTTGACGCGTCCCATCGCGTCGTAGCGGTAGCGCAGGGTTCGGCCGTTGACGGACTCGGCGACGATCCGGCCGGTGATGTCGCGGTCGAACGTGACCTCGGCGTGCGGCCCCTCGGCGCGCACCAGCCGGCCCGTCGCGTCGTGCTCGTAGGTGGTGACCTGCCCGTCCACGTCCTTGCGGATCACCTGGCCGAGCGGGCCGTAGGTGAACGCGGCCCGCTGGCCCTCCGCGTTGGTCCTGGCGGTCACCTGGCCGGCCGGGTCCTTCTCGTAGCGCACCTCGCGGCCCTCGAAGTCGCGCTCCGCGATCATTCGGCCGGCCGCGTCATACTGGTAACTCCAGGTCTGGCCCAGCGGGTTGGTGACCTCGGCGACGGCAAGCTCGGTGGTGTAGCGCCAGGTGGTGCGGGCCCCGTCGGGCGTGGTCCGCGCGGTCAGCACGTCGAACGGGCCGTACTCGTCGCGCGTGATCCCGCCGTTCTCGTCGATCTCGCACACGCGGTTGCCCTCGCCGTCGTACGCCCAGCGGCGGGTGGCGCCGGTGGCGTCGGTGAGGGAGAGCTGGTGCCCCTCGACCGACCACTCGGCGGTGGCGGTGGAGCCCAACGGGTCGACGGTCGCCACGATCCGGCCGAACGCGTCGCGGCGGTGGACGGTGGTGGCGCCGAGCGGGTCGGTCTCGGCGATCGGCAGCCCCGCGGCGTCGTTGCTCAGGCGGGTGGTGCGGCCCAGCGCGTCCGTGACCGCGACCATGGCGCCGGTGGCGTCGAACTCCCAACGCGTGCGGCTGCCGTCCGCCGCCACCGCGACCGTGTTGTTGCCGCGCTCGTCGTACTCCATCCGCCAGCGAGAGCCGTCGGCCTCCGCCAGCTCGGTGACGAAGCCGCGCTCGTCGCGGACGATGTCGAGGGCGTGCCCGTTGGCCCGCTCGATCCGGGTCAGCTCGCCGGTCTCGTCGTAGGCGTAGGTGACGGTCCTGCCCACCGGGTCGGTGACGGAGACGAGCCGGTCGTAGCGGTCCCACGCGCGCTCGGTCCGGTTCCCCAACGGGTCGGTCTCGGCGATGAGTTGGTAGCTGTCATTGAACTCGTAGACCGTGGTGTTGCCGAGGGAGTCCGTGAACCGCGTGCGGTACTGCTCGGGCTCATAGACGATTCGGCTGTCGAGGAATCCGTGGACGCCCCTGGTCGCGACACAGCGGCCCGCCTCGTCGTACTCGTAGGCGTAGGTGACGCCGTTGCGGTCCTCCCAGCCGGTGATGCGCCGCTTCTCGTCATAACGCAGCCGCAGCGGCAGGTCCGAGGAGTTGACGACCTCCGCCAGGTTGCCCGCCCGGTCATAGCCGTAGGCGAGCAGGCGGGGGCGCTCGGGGTGGCTGAGCAGGCGCAGTTCGGTGATCCTGCGGTCCCTGGTGGCGATGCCCACGCGGTAGCCGCCGTGGTGGACCACGGCGGACGGCGCGCCGTCGGCGTCGTACTCGACGCTGATCCGGTTGTCGTTGCGGTCGGTGATGGCCACCAGCGGGAGTTCGCCGCCGCGCCGGCCGGGAACGGGCGCGAAGTGCAGGGTCTGCCCGTTGTCCGGGCGGTGCACGGTCAGCGGGTCGCCGGGCTCGCCGGACCAGGCCAGCGGCCAACGCGGGCCCTCCACCGGCAGCACCGGGGTGTCCGGCGGCGGCGCCGGGTAGTCCAGGATCATCCCGTCGTCGGTGACCAGCCGGCCGCCGCCGGCGTCCAGGACGATGCGCTGGTCGAGGGTCGAGGCCCAGGACGGGCCGAACCAGGTGCCCTCGCGCAGGCTGGACCGGTGGTGCCGCCGGATCACCAGCGGCAACACGCCCTGGAGTTCGACGTCCACCGCCTCCATGACCATCTCGCCGGTGGCCATGTCGATGGGGTCGGTGCGGCAGATCAGGTTGTCGCCCTGGCGGCCCATCCGGCGAAGGCCCTGGCCCAGCCCGCGAATTCCCTGGCCGAGTCCGCGCAGCCCGGTCTTCGCGGCGCTGAGCCCGCCGCGCAGTCCGCGCGCCAGTCCGCCCAGCGTCGTCAGGCCCTTCATGCCCGGGATGCAGTCCAAAGCCGCGAAGGCGACGTCGAGGAGTCCGGCCTCGCCGCGCGCGTACTTGATCAACGTGTCGGCGAGGACGACCAACGCGGCGGCCAGGACGACCCAGGCCAACGGTCCGCCGATGATCATCACGACGACGCCGAGGACGGCGACGATGACCTTGCAGACGGCGACGATGGTGTCCCAGTTGTCGGTCACCCACTTGATGGCCTTCTCCCACCACCGCCGGTTCTGGATGCCGGCGTCGGAAGCCTCCTCGATGCCCTGGGCGCAGACCCGGGCGGCCTCCTCGCGCATCTCCTGGGCGTCCAGGGCGAGTTGGCGGGCTGCGGCGAGGCGTTCCTCGGCGTCGTTGACCCGGGACCTGGCCGCGCCTGCGGCCGCCTCCGCCGCCTGCTGGTCGCGCGCGGCGGCGCGGACATCCGCCTCGTCCGGCGGCTCGACGTTCTCCCGCTCGCCCTCCCGCTGAAGCCGCTCGGCCTCCTCGCCGGCCCGACCCACCCAGTCCTGCGCGTCCCCCAACGCCGACTGGGCCGATGCCAGATCCGCCTGGGCCGAGATCGCCCGGTCCAACGCCCGGTCCGCCATCCCCTGCGCGGTCTGGAGCTTGGGCCAGTAGGCGTGCAGCGCCTGCGAGCAGAGGCTGTAGGAGTCCTCCAGCTTGGTCAGATTGTCCGGCACGCCCTCGAACTCACGACGGAACGCGTCCGCCGACAGCCCCGCCCAGTCCAGGACGGCCCGCTCGGACGCCAACCCCCGGATCTTGCCCAGCGCCTCGCCCACGTCGTCGGCGAACTCCCGCAAGTCATCGGCGAGTTCGCGGACCTCGTCCGGGTCCCCAGGCGTCGGGTCCCGGTCCATGTCCACCGGTGACCAGTCGGACGGTCGTGCCACGGTCTCCCCCAGGCTGTGCTCCCCAAAAGCGACCAAACAGTACCTACGAGTTCACTAACTGGCAATGATCGATGTCACGTTGGTGCCCGGGAACCGAAGGGGCCCGTAACGGTCCATCAACTAGACGTGTGCGGACGGTGTTTGCGCGTGCTCCTCCTCGCCCGTCGCCGCCGCCCCCGAGGCCCCGGCCCGGTCGAGGATCTGGGCCGCCGCCCGGTCGGCCCCGGCCAGCAGCGGGGAGGGCGAGCCGGGGGTGGCGCCGATGGCGGACCCCGGCTGCACGGCCTCCGCCGGGATGCCCAGGACGATCACCCCGGGATCGGCGGCGCCGGCCGCGTCCACCAGGTGGAAGCCGTCCGGCGTCACGTCCAGGGTGCCGCTCGACACCGGCGGCCCCGCCGCGCTGGGCCAGCCGTGCAGCCGGGCCCGCCCGTCGCGCAACAGCCCGTCGAGCAACGGGTCGTCGGTGTCGGTCACGATGCCCTTCGACATGCGGGTCTCCACAAAGGCGCGCGCCCGCACCGGAGTTGGCCGCACCACCGCCGACCTGCCGATGAACCAACCCTCCTCATGGGTGACCGAGGTGTCCTCGCCGAGCAGTTCGAGCACGCCCGCGTCGATCAGCGCCAGCACCCGCGCCGTGCGGTCCGGCGGCGGCCCCGACGCCAGGGCCAGCCCGAGCCGGTTGAACCAGCCGTCCACGTCGCGCGCCACGCTGCCCCCGTCCAGCGCGCCGTGCTTCACCAGCCCGCGCACCGGCCCGCGCAGCGCGGCCATGGCGCGGTTGACGGTGTTGCGCGGGGAGGTGAGCGGCGCGTGCATCGCGTCCAACTCGTCGTCCACATGCTCGCGCACCCACCGCCGCCAGGTCTCCTGGTCCACCGGTCCCGGCGCCGGCGGCCGGTCCAGCCGCGCCACGGACACCGCCCAGCGCGCCGAGGCCACCGTGGTCGCGATGACCCGGTCCACCTCATCGTTGTCCACGGCCGCCCTCAGCCGGTCGAGGGTCCGCTCCTCGTCGGCGCCCGGCGCCAGCGCCTCCGGGCGGTACGCGAAGAGCGTCGACAGGTGCGCCCACGCGAACTCCCGCGCCAGCCGCGGCCACACGTCGCGCACGAAGTCCTGCCCCGGCACGGCCGCCACCCGCGCGAACCACTCGGCGGTGGCGAGGCGCGGCTCGTACCTCGGCGGAAAGCCCTCCGGATACGTCGCCTTGGAACGGTAGGGGAGGCCGCGCCGCGAGCCGGCCACCAGGCGCGGCTCGCGCCCGCTCGGCCGATACCGCAGGCGGGCCGGCCGGAGCGGGTCCCCGGCGGGCGTGAAGCGCCCGCCCCTGCCCTCGGTGAGCAGCGCCACCACGTCGAAGAAGTTGGCGCCCAGGCCGGTCACCAGCGTGGTCTCCCCGGCCGGCACCCGGTCCCAGTCCCGCTCGGCCGGCATCCCCGGCTCGACATAGACCAGCCCGTCCCGTTCCGCCGCCGCCACCAGCGACCGCACCCGGGGCGAGCGCTTCGCCTGCACCATGCCCTGCGCCAACACCACGGTGCGCGCGACGAGTTCGCTTCCGTCGGCGAGCCGGACGGCGCGCGTGCCGGCCGCGCCCCGGGCCAGGTCCACCGCCGTGCCCAGCACCCGCGTGACGCGCACCCGGCCGGCGCGCTCGGCCCGCGCCAACTGCTCGCGGTAGTAGACGCCCTGAATCCGGCGGCTCGGATAGGACCAGGGCCGCAGCGCCGCCGCCTCCTCGGCCACCCACGCGGGGCGGTCGGGCGGCGGCTCGCTCTCACGGGCCCAGGTGATCAGGTCGGGGCCCGGCGTCACCGGCCCGGTCATCGGCGTGGACGCGTCGGTGTAGATGGTGGTGTGCGCGCTGTAGGTGTTGTTGAGCAGCAAAGGGGACTGGTCGGTGCGCCAGGTCGCGCCGGCGCCGACCTCCACCCGGTCCACCAGCGCCACCCGCAGCGGCGGCGCGCCGTCCCGGTGGCGGGCCGTCAGCCGCTCCACGACCGCGACCGCGCGCGGCCCGCCGCCCACCACCACGGCGTCGAAGGTCACGCGACCGCCCGCGCCCCCGGGCGCGTCGCCCCC
>NZ_RFFJ01000208.1 GCF_003696235.1 Streptomyces triticirhizae | reverse complement strand
GCGGGGGCCGGCGCGGGCGCGGGCGCGGGGGGAACGAGCGCCGGCGCGGGGGTCGTTGGGGAGGGCCTGGGCGCGCCGATCAAGGCGGGCGTGATCTCCGGGCTGGTCGCCACGGCGGTGGCGGCGGCCCTGGCGCTGGCGATGATGGGCGGGGACCCGGAGCGTGAGCCGCCGGCCGGCCCGCCGGAGGCGGCCGACGCCAGGCCGCCGGCGGAGCCGACCCCCGAGCCCGAGCCGGACCCGGAGCCCACGCCCGAGCCGACGCCTGAACCCGAGCCCGAACCGACCCCGCCGCCCGAGCCGGAGCCGACCCCGACCCCCGAGCCCACGCCCGAACCGACCCCGACCCCCGAGCCGGAGCCCGAGCCGGAACCAGAACCGGAACCGGAACCAGAACCGGAACCGGAACCCGAGCCGACGCCTGAACCCGAGCCCGAGCCGACGCCGCCGCCGCCGCCGGCGGAGCCGTACCAGCTGCGGGAGTTGGCGTTCGACCTGTGGGGCGAGAGCGACGAGCCCAGGGTGCGGCTGGCGGAGAGCACCCCGCTGTGGCAGCGCGACGGGCTGAGCATCGGCGGCGTGGACCACGCGCACGGGGTGACCGTTCCGGCCTCGTCCTCGGTGCTGGTGGACCTGGGCCGCTCCTGTTCGCGCTACTCGGCGCTGGTCGGCATCGACGACCTGACCCAGGGCTTCGGCGGCGCGGTGTTCACCGTCTACGGGGACGGCGCCGAGCTGTGGCGGTCGCCCGAGATCGCGGCCGGGGAGCGGGCGACGCCGCTGTCCGTTCCGCTGACCGGGGTGAGCGAGCTGCGGCTGGACGTCGAACCCCGGGGCCCGCTGGGCGCGTTGGCGCTGGCCGACTGGGCGGACAGCGAGATCGCCTGCTGAACCGGCGAAGCGGGCCGGGCCGGGCCGGTCGGGGCGCGGGCTCAACGGCGCGGGCTCAGGGGCGCGGGCTCGGGGGCGCGGGCTCAGGGGGTGACGCCGCTGGTGACCGCGCGCGGGTCGCGGTTGCCCTCGGCGGTCCAGCAGGAGCCCCGGCGCAACAGCAGGCGGCGCAGCCAGAGTTCGACGGAGACCAGCTCGCCCAGGCCGTCCAGCGGCAGGCGCTCCCCCTGGGCCGCGGCGCGCAGCGCCTTGCGGACCACGCGGGCCTCGACCAGTCCCGCGTCAGCCAGCAGCGGCGCGTCGAAGAGGTCGACGAGCGCGCCGACATGGGTGGTGAGGCCGGTGCGCAGCGCCTCGCCGTGCGCCGTCGCGCCGGTGGCGCCCCAACCGCTGGGCAGGTCGCGTACGCCCGCGCCGTTGAGTACGGCGCGCAACACATCGGCGCGCGCCCCGGGTTGCACGCGGACGCTCTCGGGCAGCGCCTGGCAGGCGCGCACCACCTGGTTGTCGTAGAACGGGGCGTGCAGCCGCTGGTGGCGCAGCTCTGTGGCCTGCTCGAAGACCCGCTGGTCGGCGGCGTGCCGGGCCAGCACGGCGCGGGCCCTGCGGACCCCGGGGCGGCCGGCCATGGTGGCGCTGCGCGGGCTCGCGGCGACCGCGTCGAGCCGAATCGATACTTCCGCGAGCGCCTCGCCGGTCAGCCAACGGGCCGCCGGGCCCGGCCGGCACCAGGCCAGCGCGGAGAGCGAGGCGCCCAGCGCGCCGTCGACGAACCCGGGCTCCTCGATCGGCTGCCGCAGCAGCCCCGCCGCACTGCTGAGCCCCTCGTGGTACGGGGTGCGGGCCAGCCGGCGGGCGGCGCGGTAGACGGTGAACGGGACCAGCACCGAACGGCCGCCCCCGCCGCTGGCCTTGGCCAACGCCGTTGCCGGGCGCAGCAGATGGCGTCTGCGGCGGTCCAGCACCAGGTCGGCCAGCCGGGCCGGGTGGGCGTCCAGCACCTCGCGGGCGCCGTTGCCGATGAGGTGGTCGGCGCTGCCGGCGGCCAGCCGGTGGCGGTGGCGGGCGGCGAGGACCAGCGAGGGGCCGGGCTCGTCGGTGAGCGGCCCCGACTCCAGGTCGCCGAAGGGCAGCGCCTCCTCGTCGCCGGCGACCACCACATGGTGGAGCCTCGGGTTCTCGCCGATGGCGCGGGCGCGTTCCAGCTCGGCGGCGCGGTCCACGGCGGCCGGTCCCGCGAGCTGCGGCAGGTCGTTGAAGGTGACGGCGAGCAGCCGTTCGCCGGCCAGCGTCGCGCCGGTGCCGTAGACCGTGCCGGGCATCCCCGGCAGCCCGGCGGCCAGCAGCGCCAGGGTGGCCGAGGCGCTGCCGCCGGAGAGGTCGGCGCCGACGCCGGGCGCCGGGTCGGGACCGGAGCGGGCCGCCCTGCGGTCGTCCGGGCCCATCCCCGGGACGGGACCGGCGTCCCTGGCGGGGGCGTGCCGGGGCGCGGCGAGCCGGGTGCGCACGGCCTCGACCAGGGCCTCGCGCACGCCGGCGACGGCGGCCTCGCGTTCGAGCGGGGGCGCGGCGACGACGAGCGAGGGCGCGGGCTCGTAGTCGGAGATCTCGCGGCTGCCGCCCTCGCGGAGCAGCAGCGCGTGGCCGGGCGGGACGCGGCTGACGCCGTCGTAGGGCGTGCCGTCACCGAGCGCCTCGGGCGACTCGGGGCAGGCGAGCAGGGCGGCGAGATGGCCCACGTCGAGCTGGGCCTCGGTGAGGTCGGCCAGCGGCAGGGCGGCCGTCGCGTAGGCGGTGCCGCCGGCCCAGTCGGTGTGGAAGACGGGGCGGCTGCCGGCGAGGTCGGCGGGGATCACGGTGCGCCGGCCGAAGCGGGCGACGGCGGTGTAACTCCCGGGCCAGGTGGTGAGTTGCCGCAGTGCGCCGGCGCGCGCCGAGACCAGCGCACGGCGCAGGGTGGCGTCGTCCGCGCCGCAGGAGCCGAAGACCGCGAGATGGGTGTCGCCGTCCGCGTACACCAGGCGGATCTCGTCGGGCCGCCAGTCCCCCACCGCCCAGAGCGGATCGGGGCCGTCCCAGAGGAGTTGGGCCCCCAACGGCTGAATGTCTCTGGCCGCGCTGGCGGATGCTCCGCTCCACCCGACCAACCACCGCATCGGCGCCTCCCCCACTGAAGATTCGGGCCCTGTGGTCTCGGCGGACCAGTGCCGTCGCGTAGGTGTTGAGGCCAATGCTGCCATGGGAGGGGCCGTTGCGGGGCATACCGGGGAGGTAGTTCGCCTGTGTGGCGAACCACCTGGAAGGCGACGGGGGTTGGGACCGGCCCGTCGCGCATTCTGTCCCGCCGCGCGGGGCGGCGTTTGTTTTCGGCCAAAGTTTGGGCAACGTCTGGACGCAGCAAGGTACTTGATCGGGCGCCACGCCGACGCGGAGATCCTGTGGTCCGGGAGACGCTGGCTGTCTCCCGGACCAGACCGCCGTCCGCGGGGAATGAGACGACGGCTTCCCCCGACCCGCCGACCTTCACGGCAGCGGGCCGACCCACGCGCATTCATCGAAGCGCTCCCCCCATGGACTGCCCAGAGCGCACACCCGGGCGCACGGCCACATGCCCGGAGCACAATCCGCTGGCCGGGCGGCGCTCGCACAGAGGTACGGACATAATCCCGCCATCCGGCATTCACCCCCTTAACGGTAAGCAGGCGGCGAACTACGCTGGGTTCGCGGAGGCACGGGAATGCCCCGCGCCGGTCGCGGGGCTGCCGTTGGTGTGTCAGGGGTGCGCGCATGTCCAGGGAGCAACGCGGGCCGAACGAGAAGCTGGGCGCTGTCCTCGCCCTCGCGGGGATCAGCAACGCCGGACTGGCCCGTCGGGTCAACGACCTCGGCGCGCAGCGGGGGTTGACGCTGCGCTACGACAAGACATCCGTGGCGCGGTGGGTGACGAAGGGGATGATTCCCCAGGGCGCCGCGCCGCATCTGATCGCCGCCGCCATCAGCAGCAAACTGGGCCGGCGGGTCCCCCTGCACGAGATCGGCCTCGCCGACACGGACCCGGCGCCGGAGGTGGGGCTGGCCTTCCCGCGCGACGTGCGGGGGGCCGTCGACTCGGCGACGGAGCTTTACCGCCTCGATGTTGCCCCTGGCAAAGGCATCTGGCAGTCGCTGGCGGGATCGTTCACCGTCACCGCCTACGCGACGCCGGTCTCGCGGTGGCTGATCACCCCGGCCGACGCCTATGTCGGCCGCGCCACCCCGGCTCAGGGGCCGACGGCCGCCGGGCGGGTGGGGCACTCGGACGTCTCCAAGCTGCGCGAGGCGGCGGAGGAGGCCAGGCGCTGGGACTCCAAGTACGGCGGCGGCGACTGGCGTTCGTCGATGGTGCCGGAGTGCCTGCGCACCGACGCGGCCCCGCTGCTGCTCGGCTCCTACGCGGACGACGTGGGCCGCTCGCTGTTCCGCGCGACCGCCGAACTGACCCGGCTGGCCGGCTGGATGGCGTTCGACACCGGCCAACAGGAGGCCGCCCAGCGGTACTACATCCAGGCGCTGCGGCTGGCGCGGGCGGCGGCCGACGTGCCGCTCGGCGGCTATGTGCTGGCCTCCATGTCGCTCCAGGCGACGTACCGGGGCTTCGCCGACGAGGGCGTCGACCTGGCGCAGGCCGCGCTGGAACGGAACCGCTCGCTGGCCACCGCGCGCACCATGAGCTTCTTCCACCTGGTCGAGGCCAGGGCCCTGGCCAAGGCCCACGACGCGCCGGGCTGCGGCGCGGCCCTCTCGGCGGCGGAGAGCTGGCTGGAACGCTCCCGGGAGGGCGACGGGGACCCCGGCTGGCTCGACTTCTACGCGTACGACCGGCTGGCCGCCGACGCCGCCGAGTGCTACATCGACCTCAAGGTGCCCGGGCAGGTGCGGCACTTCACGGAGCAGGCGCTGTCGGAGCCGACGGAGGAGTTCGTGCGCTCGCACGGACTGCGGCTGGTGGTGGCGGCCGTCGCTGAGCTGGAGTCCGGGAACCTGGACGCGGCGTGCGCCGCCGGCGCGCGGGCGGTGCAGGTGGCGGGGCGGATATCCTCAGCGCGGACGACGGACTACGTCCGCAACCTGCTGCACCGGCTCGCCCCCTACGGCGACGAGCCGCTGGTCAAGGAACTCCAGGAGCAGGCCCGCCCGTTGCTCGCCGCTCCGGCGTGACCCGGCACATGACATTGGCACGGACCGGCCCCTCGGGCCGGGGGGCCGAGCCGGGGACCGGCGGCGGGCCGCTCGGCGCACCGGGGCGCTCCCCCGCTCGTCGCGCTGCGGGCCGCTCGGCGCGCACCGGTCAACCCCCGGAGGGTCACCGTTCGTAGGCGTGGAGGCGGAGCTTCTGGGTGGGGGCGGACATGGCGGTCAGGAGGTAGAGCTGGTTCTCGTCGAGGGCAGCGTACTGCCGGTCATAGGCGCGGTCGGGGGAGAGGGCGACGGTTCCGAGGGGCGCGGTCTCGCCGTTGGCGGGGTCGAGGGCGAGGACCTGGAGCAGGTCGTCGCCCGTTGGTTCGGCCAGCAGCGGTCTGCCGGCCGGGTCCAGCCCCAACAGCTGGGTCTCCACGGCCAGTTCGATGGTCCAGCGTTGCTCACCCGTGGCCAGTTCGTAGCCCGCCAACGGCCACACGTCCGCCGGAACTTCGGCGTCCGGCGCCGGCTGGTAGCGCGTGACCAGCGTCTGGCCGGCCACCACCGAGTGTTCGCCGGGCAGCGGCCCGGGGCGGGGTGCGGCGTCCTCGCCCGTCGCGCCCAGCGGGCGGTGCCAGAGGGCCTGACCGCTCTCCGCGTAGGCGACCAACTCCCGTTCCGAGCCCGTCCCCTGGATCAGCAGCACCGGGTCGCCGGCGACCACGGCGTCCGCGTCGAGGGCGATGTCCCGCTCGCCGATGTGGGTCCACTCCCAGTCGCCGGTGTCCGCGTCGTAGACGCTCAACTCCCGGGCGAGGGGGTCGTTCTGGCACCGGCTGAGCACCACGAGCCGGTTGCCGCGCTGGCGGGCGGTCACCGGGTGGCGTCGGCCGTCGGGGCAGCCGGCGTCGGCCTGCTCGGTCGGCGGCTGGGGCAGCGGCAACGGGGTGCCGTCCGCGACCGCGAACCGGTGGAACGCGTCCGGCGCGCCGCCCGCGTCGAGCCCGGCGGAGACGGTGTTCTCCCCGACGACGACCGCGACGCCGCCCGCGTCGACGGGCGCGCCGCCGGCGACCAGCTGGCGCCACCAGCGGATCTCGCCGGTCGCGACGTCCACCACGGCGAGCACGGAACAGCCGCCGTCCGCCGTCTCGTAGAGCAGCGCGCCAAGACCGGCCGTGTTGGCGCGGGGGGCGGTGGCGCAGGGTTTGCCGGCGCCGGGCGGCGGTTCGGCGTCCCACGCCTCGCGGCCGTCCACGGTCAGATAGCCGCGCACGGCGGCGGCCGTGACGACCGTCACCGTCTCGCCGTGCGGCCACACCCTGATCAGTTCGGCGCCGGCGCCGCGCACCGGCGCCAGCACGGCCGGGGCGGCCCACAGCTCGGCCAGTTCGCGGGGCGTCTCCTCCCGGGTCTCGGCCGGCAGGGTCGTCGCGTCGGCCTCGACGGTGTCCCCGTCCTCCCTGCTGAAGACCACCACCCACACCGTGAGCAGCGCCAGCAGGACCACGCCGACCATGGCCACAAGACCTATGCGGCCCTCGCCGTCCGCCACGCGACTCGCCCCCGTCACCTCGGTGTCGCCGCCGCCCCGCCCCGAGGCGGCGCGGGCGGAACGTCCCGTCCCCTGGTCCGACGTTCCCGCCGCCCCGGCCGGTTCCTGGGAGCCGTACCATCGGAAGCACTGTGTCCGAGTCATCCACCTCCGTGCCCGCCTCAGCGCCGACCCTCGTGACCGAGGGCGAGCGGCCGCGCATGTTCCCGCCGGGCGTCGGCCCGGCCGCCGACCCGACCGAGGGCACCGCGCCCGAGCGGACGATCCGCAGCTTCCAGCCCCGGCGCAGCCGGGTCACCCACGCGCAGCGACAGGCGCTGCTCGCGCTGTGGCCCCGCTGGGGCGTGGAGATCGACGGGCGCACCCGGCTCGACCTGGACGAACTCCTCGACGGGCGCCCCGTCGTGCTGGAGATCGGCTTCGGGATGGGCGAGGCGACGGCCGAGATGGCGGCGGCCGACCCGGCCACCGGGATACTCGCGGCCGACGTGCACACGCCGGGCCAGGGCAACCTGCTGCGGCTGGCGGACCGCGCCGGGCTCGACAACGTCCGGGTGGCGAACGGCGACGCGATCCTGCTGCTGCGGGAGATGCTGCCGGAGCGCTCGCTGGCCGGGCTGCGCGTCTTCTTTCCCGACCCCTGGCCCAAGAAGCGGCACCACAAGCGGCGGCTGATCCAGCCGGCGTTCGTCGCGCTGGCGGCGTCTCGGCTGGCGCCGGGCGCGACGTTGCACTGCGCAACGGACTGGGAGCCGTACGCGGAGTGGATGCTCGAAGTCCTCGACGCCAGCGAGGACTTCGTCAACACCGCCCCGGACGGCGGCTTCGCGCCGAGGCCGGCGAACCGGCCGTTGACCCGCTTCGAGCGGCAGGGCCTGGCCAAGGGCCACCGGGTGCGGGACCTGATCTTCCGCCGCCTGCCCTGAACCGCCCCCGCCCGGCCGGCCCGTTCTCGCCCGCCCGGCCCGTTCTCGCCTGCCACCGGGCGGGAGCAGGCCGTAAGGTCGTGGGGTGCGCCTTACGCTCCCCCCACGTCGCGGCGCCCGGCGGCCACGACCCATGACCCTGGCCGTCTGCGCCGGACTGACGCTGTGCGCGCTCGTGGTGGGCGCCGTGATCCACGACGAGACCGGAACGGGCGGCTTCTGGGTGGGTCTTGGGCTGGCCACGGTTCCGCTGCCGTTCGTGGTGCTCGCCGTGCGCTGGCTGTGCGCGGTGACGCCGGTGGGCTGGCGGGCGTGGTCGCTCGCGTTCGGCTGGGGCGCGTGCGTGGCGACACTCGTCGCGTTGACGGTGAACGGGCTGGTCGTCCAGTGGCTGACCGACCAGCCGGCCCGGCTGGCGCCGACCCAGCCCGACACCCTCGAACTCACCCTGATCGCCCCCATGGTGGAGGAGTCGGCGAAGGCGGGGGCGCTGCTGGTGGTCTGGCTGCGGGGGATGGCGCGGGGCCACGGCGTGCTCGTCGGGCTGGCGGTCGCGGGGTGCGCGGCGGCCGGCTTCGCCTTCACGGAGAACGTTCTCTACCTCGGGACCGCCTTCGCGCAGGACCAACGGTTGGGCGTGTGGGGCCTGTGGGACTCGGCCACGGTGGTGACGTTCGTGGTGCGGATGGTGCTGGCGCCGTTCGCGCACCCGCTGTTCACCGGACTTGCCGGCCTCGGCTTCGGCCTGGCGGTGGCGTTCGGGCCGACGCTGGGGCGGTGGCGGCCGGCGCTGCCGCTGGTCGGGCTGGGCCTGGCGATGGCGCTGCACTCGGTGTGGAACGCGTCCACCTCGCTGAGCCTGTTCGGCTTCGGGGCGGTGTATCTGCTGGTGATGGCGCCGCTGTTGGGCACGCTCGGCTGGGTCGCGGTGACCGTGCGCCGGCGTGAACTCCGTTCGATCCGGCGCACGTTGAACCACTATGTCGCGGCCGGCTGGCTCGCTCCCGGGGAGCCGGCGGCCCTGGGCTCGCCCGGCGCCCGGGCGCGGGCCCGCAGGTCGGCCCGCCGGGCCGGGGGCGCGGCCGGGGCGCGGGCGATGGCGGAGTACCAGCGCGCGGCCACCGAACTCGCGCACCTCCGCAACGACGCCGCCCGGGGCCGGGTCCCCGACGACTTCACGGGACGCGAACGCGCGCTGCTCCACAGCCTGTGGACCCACCGGGCGTTCGCCTCCCCCACCACCCTCGCCACGGCGCACGCCCCGGCGCGGGCGTCGGGCCACGCCCCTCCCCCGAGCACCGTGCCGAGCGGCTGAGAGACAGGGTGCGTGGAGGAACTCCACCGACTCAGCGGCATCGAGCGGTTCGCGGCCGGCGACGGGCAGCCGATCCGGGCGGCCCGGGGGCTGGGCGGCGACCGGCTGGGTCCCGGGGAGCCCGGCGACGCCGGGGCGGGGGGCGTGGGCGGGACGCGCGACGGCCGCGCAGGGCGCGGCGGGCCGCCGGGAGTAGACGAGACGGCAGGGATGGGCCGCTGATCAGCCGGTACGGCACAGCGAGCGTTCGCGGCCGCGCCCACAGGGCCGGATCCCAACCGCCACGCGCGACGCGGTGAAGCCGCACCCCACCCGCCGCGCGCGGCGCACCGCGCGTCCCCGAAAGGCCAGCGCCCAACGTCTAGCGGAGGGAGGTGATCAACCCCCCACCCGCCACGGCGCCGAAGGCTCCCGTGGCTCCCGCCGCGCGCCTCGCGTGGCTCCGCAGCCAGTGGAGTTCCTCGGGGCGGAGTTGGCCGGGCAGGCCCAGGCCCACGACGTCGATCGTCGGGTTGACGTCGAGGTGGTCCAGCAGCCGGATCAGGGAGAAGCCGGTGGTGGGGTCCGTCGCCCAGCGGGGTTCGGCCAGCAGGGCCGGGTCACGGACCGGGTGGCTCAGGCCACGGTCGCCGAGGTAGCTCTGCGCGCCGGGGACCAGGCGCAGGCTGACCGCCTCGGCCCACTGCTCCGCGCGTTCGCCGAAGACCAGCCGGACCTCGGCGCGGCGGCGCCAGCCCGGCCCCGCGCTGGCGTGCGAGACCGCGTGCAGGTCGGTGCGTTCGCCGGTGCCCGGCGGGTGGAGCGGGTGGGAGTCGAGCCGCATCACCAGGTCGTAGGTGTCGATGCGCGGCCCGAGGCCGCTCGCGGCGACGGCCTCGCCGCCGCCCACCACGCAGACGCGGCGGCCGGCGAGCCAGGTGCGGAGCCCGTCGATGGTCATCGGTTCGGGCGCGAGCGCCAGCGGCGCGCGCTCCGGCGCGTCGTCCTCGGCGAGGGCGCGGTGGCGCCGGTAGGCATCGCTCGCCTCGCGCACGCGCCCGTCGACCGAGAG
>NZ_RFFJ01000207.1 GCF_003696235.1 Streptomyces triticirhizae | reverse complement strand
CGCCCCCCGGCGGCGCAGCGCAACGCCCCCCGGGGCGTCGACCCCCGAGCCAGCGCCGCGCCGCCGCCCAACCCCGAGCCGGCCAGGGCCCGTTGCACCGGATGCGGCCGGGCCGAGGCGGAGGCCGAGGGCGGCCGGTGCGCCGACTGCGCCGGACAACACGCGGACGCGCGCGACCATGTGGAACGGGAGTTGGGCGGCGTGGCCGCCGTCAGCGACCTCGGCCTGCGCCACCACCGCAACGAGGACGCGTTCAGCGTGGCGGCCACCGCGCTCTCCGACGGCACGCCCGCCGTGGTGGCCGTGGTCTGCGACGGGGTCTCCTCCTCCAGCCGGCCGCACGAGGCGTCGGCCGCCGCGTCCGAGGCGGCAGCCGAGTCCCTGCTGACGGCGCTGCCGCGCGGGGTCGCCGGGCCGCAGGCGATGCACGAGGCGGTGCTCGCGGCGGCGGAGGCCGTCAACCAACTCGCCGACGCCGAACAGGAACCCGGCCGGAACGCCCCCGCCTGCACCATCGTCAGCGCCGTCACCACCGGCGGCCAGCTGACCGTGGGCTGGATCGGCGACAGCCGGGCGTACTGGGTCCCGCAGGACGAGGGGGGCGTGGCGGCGCGGCTGACCGAGGACGACTCCTGGGCCGCCCAGATGGTGGCCGCCGGGCTGCTCAGCGAGGCGGAGGCGATGGCCGACCACCGGGCCCACGCGATCACCGCCTGGCTCGGCGCCGACGCGCAGGAGGTCGAGCCGCACACCGCGACCTTCCAGCCGGACCGGCCCGGCGTCGTCATCATCTGCACCGACGGCCTGTGGAACTACGCCGAAACCGCCGAGCAGATGGCCCGGTTGGTGCCGAGGGAGTCCCGCCAGGCGCCGCTGCCCAGCGCCCGGCACCTGGTGCGGTACGCGCTGGACTCCGGCGGGCACGACAACGTCACCGTGGCCGTGATCCCCTTCCCCTCGCCCCCGGCCGCCAACTGACCACCACGGGCCGCGCGGTCGGCCCGCCCGGGGCGCCGGCCGACCCGACGACCGCCCCGGCCACAGACGCGTCAACCACCCCGACAACCGGCCCAGCGAACGGAACATGGCGCACCTCACACTCCCTTGACTCTCCGCCAGCCACTGACCACAGACCGTACGCGACGCCACTGACAATCCCCTCCCGAAGCCCCCAACCACCCCGCCCAGCCGGCCCGTCCACACCCCCGGGCCCCGCGATCGCTCCCGAAGGAATTCGCGAAGGAAGTGGACCCGCCCGACGGGGCGACCGGTACTGTTCGCTGGGGGCACCCGTCGTGCAGCCTGGAGACGGCCCCGCCGCACAGCAGTCCCGACGCAGTCCCGATACCGAGTGAAGAAGTGACGTGAGGGGGAGGCAGTTCCATGCCGACTTGCCCTAACGGCCACCAGTCGATGGCCGATGACTGGTGCGAGGTGTGTGGGCACCGCATCATGGCACCCGCCGTCGCGATGCCGCCGCCTCCGCCGGCACACGACTTCCCCGGCCAGCCCGGCGGCCCCGGCGGCTATCCGGGCCAGGGCGGCCCGCCCGGCTACCCGGGCCCCGGCGGCCCGGCCACCGCGCCGATGCCGGCCGCCGAGCTGTGCCCCCAGTGCCGCACCCCGCGCGAGGCGCAGGCCCCGTTCTGCGAGGAGTGCCGGTACAACTTCCTCACCAACTCCCCCACCACCTACACCCCGCCGGCCCCCGCCTACCCCGGCGCCCCGCAGGGCGCGCCCGGCGGGCCGCCGCCCCCGCCGCCCGGCTTCCAGCAGCCGGGCCCGCCGCCTCCGCAGCACGGTCACCAGCCACCCCAGGCGCACCAGGGCCCCCCGCCGCAGGCGCCGCCGGCCCCCGGCGGGTATCCCCCGCCCCAGCAGACCGGCGACTGGATGCTGCCGCCGCCCGGCGGCCAGCCCGCGCCGCAGCCCGGCCCGCCCGGCTACCCGGGCCAGCCCGGCGGCCAGGGCGGCGCCTGGCTGGTTTCGATCGGTCCCGACCCCGAGTACTTCACCGCGATGATGCACCGCTCCGGACCCGAGGCGGCCCAGCTGACGCTCCCCGCCTATGCCCCCGAGCAGCAACTGCCGCTCACCGGGCCGCAGATGACCATCGGGCGCCGGCGGAACTCGACGGGCGAGGCCCCCGACATCGACCTGTCGCGCCAGCCCGAGGACCCCGGGGTCTCCCACCAGCACGCGGTGCTGGTGGAGCAGCCCGACGGCGGCTGGGCCGTGGTGGACCAGGACTCGACCAACGGCACCACGGTCAATGGCGCGGAGGACCCGATCCAGCCGTTCGTCCCGGTGCCGCTGCGCGACGGCGACCGCGTCCATGTGGGCGCCTGGACCACCCTGCGCATCTACCGCCAGTGATCGCCAACGACCGCCGCTGAACGATCGCCGGCGGTCATCCGTGGGCCCGTTGAACGTGTCGAACGCCGCCGGGCGCCCCGAACCCGGGGCGACGCGCGGGCCCACGGAGGCCCTCGACGCCGCTCGACCGGCCCCGCCCAGGGGGCCCGCACCGCCGAGATTCGGCCACGGCTACCATCGCCAAGTGACCAAAAACATACCGGCGATAGCGGTCGAGGGGCTGCGCAAGCGCTATGGCGAGGTCCGGGCAGTCGACGGGGTGACCTTCGAGGTCGCGCACGGGGAGTTCTACGGCATCCTCGGCCCCAACGGCGCGGGCAAGACCACCACGTTGGAGCTGGTCGAGGGGCTGCGCGAACCCGACGAGGGCAGCGCGCGGCTGCTCGGCCAGCCCTCCTGGCCGCGCGACCCCGGGCTGCTGCGCCGGATCGGCGTCCAACTCCAGGCGTCCGCCTTCTTCGAGAAGCTGACCGCGCGCGAGCAGATCCACACCTTCGCCGCGCTCTACGGCGTCTCCTCGCGGCGCGCCGACGAGATGCTGGAGACCGTCGGGCTGACCGAGAAGGCGGGCACCAGGGACGACAAGCTCTCCGGTGGTCAGGCCCAGCGTCTCTCCATCGCCTGCGCCCTGGTCCACGACCCCGAGTTGGTCTTCCTCGACGAGCCCACCACCGGGCTCGACCCGCAGGCCCGCCGGAACCTGTGGGACCTGCTGCGCGAGATCAACGCCCAGGGCCGCACCGTGGTGTTGACCACCCACTACCTCGACGAGGCGGAGATCCTCTGCGACCGGGTGGCCATCATGGACGCCGGCCGCATCCTGCGCGTCGGGGCGCCGTCCGAGCTGATCGCCGAGTTGGGCGTGGGCAACCTGGAGGACGTCTTCCTCCAGCTGACCGGACGGGAGTACCGCGAGTGAGCGCGTTCAGGAGCCTGTCCCTGGCCATGCTCAAGGGCCTGCTGCGGGACCGCACCGCGAGCTTCTTCACCCTGGTCTTCCCGCTGATGTTCCTGCTGCTCTTCGGGGCGCTCTTCCAGAACGACTCGGTCTCCCGCTCGCACGTCCTCCAGTTCGGCGAGGTCGCCGTGCTGGACGAGATGCCGGCCGACCAGCGCCGCGACCTGTCCGAGGCGCTCAACGTCGAGCAGGTACGCGACCGCGACGAGGCGTTGGCCCGGGTCAGCGACGGCGACGCGGACGCCGTCGTGTGGCAGGACGAGGACGGCCGGATCGAGCTGCGCTACTCGGCCGCCGACGCCACCCGCGCCGGCACCGTGCAGGGCCTGATGCAGTCCCTGGTGCAGAGCGCCAACCTGGCGGAGACCGGCCAGCCGCCGGCCTTCGAGCTGGCCAGCGACCAGGTCGAGGACAAGTCGATCAAGCCCATCCAGTACCTGGCGCCCGGCCTGTTGGGCTGGGCGATCGCCATGGGCGCCTCGTTCATGTCGGCGTTCACCCTGGTCAACTGGCGCAAGAAGCGCATCCTGCGCAGGCTGTGGCTGGCGCCGATCTCGCCGGGAACGGTGATCGGGGCCAGGATCGGGGTCAGCCTGGGGATGGCGTTCCTCCAGACCGCGCTCTTCCTCGGGGTCGCCACCATCCCCTTCTACGGACTGCGGCTGACCGGATTCTGGTGGCTGGCGATCCCGCTGGTCGCCTGCGGAACGCTCGCGTTCATGTCCGTCGGCCTGGTGATCGGCGCCTGGGCCAAGACCGACGAGGCGGCCAACGCGGCGCTCCAGCTGGTGATCATGCCGATGGCCTTCCTCTCCGGCTCGTTCTTCCCGCTGGACTCCAGCCCCGACTGGGTGCGGGCGATCTCCAACGCGATGCCGCTCAAGCACCTCAACGAGGCCGTCCAGGGCGTGCTCACCCGGGGCGAGGGCTGGGGCGCGGCGCTGCCGGCGATGGGCGGGCTGCTGCTCTTCGCCGCCGTGCTGACCGCCGTGGCCGCCCGCCTCTTCCGCTGGGACGACACCTGAGCGGCCCGGCCGCGCCCGACGGCGCGCGGCCGAACACCGGTGTCAGTCCGGGGTGTTGATCATGGAACGGGCGGCGAAGACCAGGTAGTCCCACAGCTGCTTCTCCAGCGCCGGCTCCAGCTCCAGGCTGTCGACCGCGTCGCGCATGTGCGCCAGCCAGGCGTCGTGCGCGGCGCGGTCCACCGTGAACGGGGCGTGCCGCATCCGCAGCCTGGGATGGCCCCTGGTGTCGCTGTAGGTGCGCGGCCCGCCCCAGTACTGCATGAGGAAGAGCGCCAGCCGGTCCTCGGCCGGCCCCAGGTCCTCCTCCGGGTACATCGGCCGCAGGATCGGGTCCTCGGCCACCCCCTGGTAGAACCTGCGGACCAGCGCCCGAAAGGTCGGCTCGCCCCCGACCCGCTCGTAGAACGTCAGCTGCTGGATCATGCGTCCCATGGTCGCAGACGCCACCGACACCCGCCCGGGCCGGCCGCACTACGGGCCGGTAGCCGGCCTGGCCGCCGGGGCGCTCAGACGGGCGTGACGCCCAGGCCGCCGACTCCCCGCACCCGCACGGCCGTTGAGCCCAGCGCGGTCCGCATCCGCAGCCAGCCGCCGCGCTCCAGCACCCGCACCGGCTCGGCCGCCCGCAGCAGGCCCAGGGCGTGCGCGGCGTGCACGGCGCGCAGCGGCAGCCCGGTCGCGCCCAGGGGGCGCGACCAGATCTCCTCGGCGAGCGCGTCCAACGTGGCGCGGGTGCGCTCGTCCGGCGCGAGCGCCTCGGTGCGCTCCCGGAACTCGGCGACCACCGTCGTGGCCGACTCCCACACCGCGCGGTGCGGCAGTTCGGCCAGCGGGCGCCAGCCGCCGCGTGGCGGCAGCACCCCCGCCCAGGAGGGGCCGGTCACCGCCCCGGGCAGCCGCACCGCCCCGCGTTCCTCGTCCAGGGCCTCGACCAGCTCGCCCACCGAGACCGTGCGGTCCAGCTCGACCGGCTCGCGCAGCCGGACGGGACGGACCGCGAGCACCTCGAACCTGGCCGGCCGGGTGAAGATGGCCAGCACCTCCCCCTCGACCTTCAGCCGGGCCGCCGCCGTGCGGTCCCAGCGCAGCTGCCGGGCCAGGAAGGCGACCAGCTCGGCCGCCTCCCCGGCCCCGGCGAAGGCCAACTCCGGCTGGTCGGTCATGCCGCCGTGGCGCTCCCCGCCTGGTCGTCGTGGTAGCGGGCGAGGAACTCCCGCTCCTGGTCGGTCAGTCGGCGCGGCTTGCCCAGTTCGAGGTCGTAGGGCACGACCACGGTCTGCGCCGTGACATAGACGGTCCGTTCGTCCTTGATCTCATAGCCGACCGTGACCGAGGCGAAGCCCAACTTGGTCACCCACAGCTCGATCATGACCGGCTCCGGTCGGTGGACGAGCGGCCTGCGGTAGTCGATCTCGTGTCGGGCGACCACCGAACCGCCGGTGAACGCGCCCGAGTCGGCCTGCCGCGCCAGACGGAACATGAAATCTATCCGCGCCTCCTCCAGATAGCGCAGAAAGACGACGTTGTTGACATGGCCGAAGGCGTCCATGTCCGACCAGCGCAGCGGGCACTCGAAACGATGCCGCATCGTCTAACCCCGGGTCAGCTTCTTGTAGGTGGCGCGGTGCGGGCGCGCGGCGTCCGGGCCGAGGCGCTCGATCTTGTTCTTCTCGTAGGACTCGAAGTTCCCCTCGAACCAGAACCACCTGGAGTCGCCCTCGTAGGCCAGGATGTGCGTGGCCACCCGGTCCAGGAACCAGCGGTCGTGGGAGACGACCACGGCGCAGCCGGGGAACTCCAGCAGCGCGTTCTCCAGCGAGGAGAGCGTCTCCACGTCGAGGTCGTTGGTCGGCTCGTCCAGCAGCAGCAGGTTGCCGCCCTGCTTGAGGGTGAGCGCCAGGTTGAGGCGGTTCCGCTCGCCGCCGGAGAGCACCCCGGCCGGCTTCTGCTGGTCCGGCCCCTTGAAGCCGAACGCGCTCACATAGGCGCGCGAGGGCATTTCGACCTGGCCCACGTTGATGTAGTCCAGGCCGTCGGAGACGACCTCCCAGAGCGTCTTCTTCGGGTCGATGTTCTCCCGGGACTGGTCGACATAGGAGATCTGCACCGTCTCGCCGACCCGCACCGAGCCGGAGTCCACCGACTCCAGGCCCAGGATCATCTTGAACAGGGTCGTCTTGCCGGCGCCGTTGGGCCCGATCACGCCCACGATGCCGTTCCTGGGAAGGGTGAACGACAGCCCGTCCACCAGGACCTTCTCGCCGAACGCCTTGCCGAGGTCGGACGCCTCGACGACCACGTTGCCCAGCCGGGGGCCCGGCGGGATCTGGATCTCCTCGAAGTCCAGCTTCCGGGTCTTCTCGGCCTCGGCGGCCATCTCCTCGTAACGCGCCAGCCGCGCACGGGACTTGGCCTGCCGGCCCTTGGCGTTCGAGCGGACCCAGTCCAGCTCCTCCTTGAGCCGCTTGGCGCGCTTGGCGTCCTTCTGGCCCTCGACCTTGAGCCGGGTCTGCTTGGTCTCCAGGTACTTGGAGTAGTTGCCCTCGTAGACGTAGGTGCGGCCCCGGTCCAACTCCAGAATCCACTCGGCCACGTTGTCCAGGAAGTACCGGTCGTGGGTGATGGCCACCACGGTGCCCGGGTACTTGGCGAGGTGCTGCTCCAGCCACTGCACGGACTCGGCGTCCAGGTGGTTGGTCGGCTCGTCGAGGAGGAGCAGGTCGGGCTGTTCGAGGAGGAGCTTGCAGAGCGCGACGCGGCGCTTCTCGCCGCCGGAGAGGTTGGTCACCGGCCAGTCCCCCGGCGGGCAGCCCAGGGCGTCCATGGCCTGCTCCAGCTGCGCGTCGAGGTCCCAGGCGCCGGCGTGGTCCAGCTCCTCCTGGAGCTGCCCCATCTCCTCCATCAGCGCGTCGGTGTACTCGGTGGCCATCTGCTCGGCGATGGCGTTGAACCGGTCGAGCTTGGCCTTGGTCTCGGCGACGCCCTGCTGGACGTTCTCCAGCACGGTCCTCGACTCGTCGAGCGGCGGCTCCTGGAGCAGGATGCCGACCGTGTAGCCGGGGGTGAGGAACGCGTCCCCGTTGGACGGCTGCTCAAGACCGGCCATGATCTTGAGCACCGTGGACTTGCCGGCGCCGTTGGGACCCACGACACCGATCTTGGCCCCGGGCAGGAAGCTCAGGGTGACGTTGTCCAGGATCACCTTGTCGCCGTGGGCCTTGCGCGCCTTGCGCATGGTGTAGATGTACTCAGCCAAGAGAAACCGTCCGGCAGCTGTCGTCAGTGAGTGGGAAGCCTGCCACCATCCTGCCGCATCGCCGCGCGCCGAACGAAACCGGTGCCGAGGGGCGCGGGCGGCGCGAGGCGCGGGCGGGGGCGGGCGTGGTGCACGGGGAACAACGCGAGGGGGCGGGCCCCGTGGGGCCCGCCCCCGGTGCCGGACGAGTGGCTCGTCCGGCCCTCGTCACGTCAGCGGGGACGCGACGACCGGTGTGTCGATGGGGTCAGACCCTCGGGTCACTCCCCAGCGGTGGTGGAACGGCGACGGATGAAGAGGACCACGCCGGCGCCAACCACCAGCAGGGCCACGGCGACGCCGCCGATCAGCGCCGGGTTGCCGCCGCTGCTGCCGGTCTCGGCGAGGTCGGTGTCGCTGTCGCTCTCGCCGCCGGTGCTGGCCGGGGCGGGCTCGTTCTCGTCGATCTGCTCCTGACCGCCGTCGTCGCCGGTCTCGCAGTCGAGCACGCCGCTGAAGACCCAGGGCTCGGCGCCCTCGATGGCGTTCTCGATGGTGATCTCGTACGCCTGGCCGTTCTCGACCGGGACGACCACGGCCTGCGACTCGCCGGCGGCGATCTCGTAGGACTCGCCGTCCAGCTCGAAGGTGAACGGAACGTCGCCCTCGTTGGTCGCGGTGATCTCGACGCCACCCTCGGCGCACTTCTCGACCGCGTTGACCGCGACGGCGGGCTGGCCGGGGGCCGCCCAGCTGACGCTGGCGCCCGCCGTGACCGAGGAGTCCGAGGAGCCGGCCAGGATCATGGTCTGGGTCCGGGTGTCTATGCCGGTGAACGCGCGGCCGACGGGCACCTGGGAGGTGGCGGTCGCGGTCAGCGAGGCGCTGCCGTCGGCGGCGTCCTCGGGCACCGAGAAGTACAGCTCGGTGCCGTTGGCGACCGGCTGGTCCTCGGTGACGTACTCGCCGTTGACGTCGACGATGGTGACGCCCTGCTCGGCGGCACTGGCGTCCGGGCTGACGAAGACCGAGTCGGCGCTGGTGGTGACGGTGACCGGGCCGATGATCTGGCCGGGCTGGCCGGAGACCTGCGGCGGGGTCAGCTCCAGGGAGGCGCCGGGCTCGGCGACGTCACCGGCGTTGGCCAGCAGCCAGTCGGCGAGCTTGGCCGCGTTCTCGTTCTGCGGAACGGCGTCCACGCCGTCCGACAGCTCCCAGATCGCCGCCTGGGTGCCGGCGGCCGCCTGCTCCTCGTTGAGCGACTCGGCGCCGGCCTGCTCGGCGAGCGTGGCCAGGTCGTTCACCACGGGGAAGGAGTTCTGGAGAATCCAGTGGATCTTGCCGGCGTCCGGGTTCCCGTGGAGCGTCGAGGACTCCCAGCCGGTCTCCTTGTACTGCGCACCGCTCTGCGCGCCGGTGGCGAAGTCGATGCAGTAGGTCTTCAGCGTGCCGCCGTCCTCGGCGGTCAGATAGAACAGGCCGGCGCCGTAGGTGTTCGTCGAACCGTTGTAGGTGACGTCCACCCGGTCGCTGACCCGCAACCCGTCGAGGACCGCTGTGGCTCCTCCGCTGCGCGGGTTCAGCTCGTCGGCGGCGGCGGGGCCGGCGGCGGCGAGAGCGCCGCCCGCGAACAGCCCGGTTGCCACGGCCGTGGCCGCAAGGCGGGATACGACCCGCTTGCGCGCGTGCATCATGTGTGTGTCCCCTCCACGAGATCACAGGGCGCAGCCGTATCTTCCGACGGCACGCTCATCAACATCCCCGTGCGTACGGTGGATCGTAGAGAGGCAGTTCGACGATGTCCCCGCCGGACGGGTGACTCACACATTCCGAAGTGGAATCGTTACCTGGGGAGTTCGCCGAACGCCTCACCGGGGACCATGGTGGGGCACACTCCCGAATCCCGCCGGAGCCTGTGGATTACTGACCAGATGTGGACAACTCCGTCCCCCCTGCGGGTGAGGCGGCCACCACGAACCGTTCCCGCACCTCCCGATAGCGCATCAGCTCGGCCGCCACCGGCTCCAACACCTGACGGTGCCCCAACTCGGCGGCCAGCCGGCGCAGTCGCCACTCCTCGGCCCGCCCGTAGGCGTGCGCCGGGCCGCGCGCCGCGATCCGGCACCCCCAGGCCAGCAGCGGCCCGCCCACCGAGCCGACGGTCAGCAGCAGCAGCGGCAGCCAGCGGCCCATCACCGGCTCGCCGATCAGCACCGTCAACAGCCAGCACAGCCCGAGCAGTTGGGTGGCGAGAAGCACCGCCTGCCCGGCGGCGGCCGCCGACCACCAGCCGGGGCGCGGCGGGCGGCCCCGCTCCCGGTCGCCCAACGCCCGCTCCAGCGCCCCCGGCAGCGTCTCGGCGCCGCGCCAGGCGGCCTCCCGCACCGCCCTGGCCCAGGGCTCGGGCAGCCCCTCG
>NZ_RFFJ01000206.1 GCF_003696235.1 Streptomyces triticirhizae | reverse complement strand
GCGGCCGCCGGTGCCGGGGCCGTCGGGGCCGGTGCTGACGTGGGGGGCGGCGCGAACGCCGGGGGCGCGGCGGCCTGCCCACCGGGCGGGGCGAAGCCTGGCGCCGCGCCCTGCGGCTCCGGCTCGGGGGCGGCGTCCTCGGCGTCCTCCTCGACCTCGCCGCCGAAGTGCCGCAGCAGCGCGGCCAGTCCACCGTCGAAGCCCTGCCCCACGGCGGCGAACCGCCAGCCGTCCTTGCGGTAGAAGTCCCCGATCATCAGCGCGCGTTCGGTGGTGAAGGCGGAGCCGTCGAAGGAGTAACGGGCGACCTCCTCGCCGCCGGCCACGATCCGCAGATAGCCGGGGGCCGCCTGGGACATCGTCCCCTCACCGTCGATGGTGGCGGTGAACGCGAGCCGGTCGATGGACGGCGGGACCTTGTCCAGCGTGATCCGGAACGACTCCGTGTCCCCGGCCTGGGCACCGAGCAGTCGCAGCGCCCCCTCGGGCGAGGCGGGTTGGTTGTAGAAGACGAAGTACCGGTCGTCCGAGAGCTGTTCGGCCGCGTCCAGGCCGAAACAGCTGATGTCGAAGACCATCCCCGGCCCCGAGATCTGGACCCCCACGTAGAGATCCGTGCCCAGGGTCAGATCGGTGAGCCGGGCCTTCTGGCCGCGCTTGAATTGCGTCACCATCGGTAACGACCGTCCCCCATCCGCTAGCTGCACATCCGGCATCGCCAGACTAGCCAATGCCACGGACAGTGGTCGCTTCTCGGTCAGTCCCGTTGGGGGCAGGGGCTGTGCGGCAGCCGCTCGGCGGCGACGACGCCCTCCAGGAAGCCGCGCGCCCGCTCCGTGCGCGGGTAGCGCTCCAACAGCGCCCAGAAACCGGGACCGTGACCCGGCACCAGCAGATGGGCCAGCTCGTGCAGCAGCACGTAGTCGATCACGTACTCGGGCATTCCCTGAAGTCGGTGGGAGAGCCTGATAGTGCCGAGCGCCGGCGTGCAGGAGCCCCAGCGGGCGTTCTGGTTCGTGACCCAGCGCACGCTGTCCGGCCGCGCGCGCCCCTCGAAGTACCGCTCCGACAGCTCCCGGGCGCGGCGGAAGAGGTCCTCGTCGTCGAGCAGCCGCCGCTCCTCCTGGGCGGCCAGCTTCTCCAGCATCACCTCCACCCAGCGGCGCTCCTCGTCGGCGGACATCCGGGCGGGGATCAGGACCACGGTGCGATCGGCCTCGCGATAGGCCGATACCGTGCGACGACGCCGTGAGCTGCGGCGAACCTCGACGCGCTCCGGCTGCTCCCCGTCCAGCACCGGGCGGCCCACCGAGGGCGTGCGCTGCGGTGGGCCGGCGCTGTTCAGCGGGTCGGCGGACACACGCCGACGTTACCCGGTACGAGCCGGATATGTCCCGCTCGTCGATCACCGGGCGGGGGGCGCCAAAAGTCAACCACCCGCAGGTATGCACTATTTGTAATATTTTCTCGGCTTCCTGTGGATAACTTTCGGCATGCCCGGTGCGTACCCAGCATGATGGGGCCCGACAGTGCGCCGAGGGGCCCACAGGGGGCTCGAAGGGGGCCATCCCATGCATCCGATGATCAAGCCGTCGCTGCGCCGAGGCTGGCGGGACGAGAAGACCGTCCGTTACGGGGTGACGCCCGCGCACTCCGTGCTGTTCGGCCCGCTGGACACCGCGACGGAGAGCTTTCTCTCGCTGCTCGACGGGACGCGCGGCCTGCCCGCGCTGCGGGACGCGGCCGCCTCGCTCGGGCTGGGGGCCGAGGCGGCGGACCGGGTGACCAGGAAGCTGGCCAACGCGGGCGTGCTCGACGACGCGACGGCCGAGCCCCAGGCCGCCAGGGAGATCACCGACGCCATGCGGCCGGACCTGGCGTCGCTCTCCCTGCTCCACCCGGGGCCGGGCGACGGGCTCCGCGCCTGGACGGCCCGCCGCGCGGCCGGGGTGCTGGTCAGGGGCGCCGGCCGCGTCGGCGCCGCCGTCGCGGGCGCCCTCGCGCAGGCCGGCGTGGGCCGCGTCGAGGTGGCGGACGGCGGACGGGTCGCGCCGACGGACACCGCGCACGGGGGTCTGCGCCCCGAGAGCGTGGGCGAGCGCAGGGCCTCGGCGGCCCGGGCCCTGGTCCGATCGCTGTGCCCCTGGCGACGGGTCCCGACGGAGGAGCGGCGCGGGCCACGGCTGGTGATCGTCGCGCCCAGGGACGGGCTGGCGGCCTATGTCCCCGATCCGGATCGCGCCGAGGACCTGATGGCCACCGGGACCCCGCACCTGTACGCGGGCGTGGTCGAGGCCACGGGCTTCGTCGGCCCCCTGGTGCTGCCCGGCAGCACCGCCTGCGCCGGCTGCCTGCTGCGCACGCTCGGGGACCGGGAGCCGTCCTGGCCGATCCTGGTCTCCCAGTGGCGGAACGCCCGCAGCCCCGGGGTGCCCGCCTGCGACAGCGCCCTGGCCACCACCGTCGCGGGGCTGACGGCCTGCGCCGCGCTCGCCTTCCTCGACGGGCACGCGACCGTCCCGGCGCACAGCAGGACGGAGTACGTGCTGCCGGGCCCGACGACCACCACCCAGACGTTCTCCCCGCACCCGGAGTGCTCCTGCGGCGCCGCCCTCGCCGAGGCCCCGCGCCCCTCGACGCCGACGGGTCCACAATGAACGGAGGACCTGGCGCGACGGCCGTACGCCTGCCGGGAGTTGGAGGGGACATGTTTGATCTACCTCGCAAGGCGGTGACCAGGACCGCGAAGCTGGCCACGCTGCCGTTGAGCTTCGCCGGCCGGGCGACCTGGGGACTGGGCAAGCGGATCGGCGGGCGATCCGCCGAGCTGGTCGGGCAGGAGGTTCAGCAGCGCACCGCCCAGCAGTTGTTCTCCGTGCTGGGCGAGCTGAAGGGGGGCGCCATGAAGCTGGGCCAGGCGCTCTCGGTCTTCGAGTCGGCGCTGCCCGAGTCCGTGGCCGGCCCCTACCGGGCCGCGCTCACCAAGCTCCAGGAGGCCGCCCCGCCGATGCCGGCCAGCTCCGTGGTGCGCGCCATGGCCGAGCGGCTCGGCGAGGACTGGCGCGAGCGCTTCCTGGAGTTCGACGAGCGCCCCGCGGCCGCCGCCTCCATCGGCCAGGTGCACCGGGCGGTCTGGGCGGACGGCCGGGAGGTCGCCGTGAAGATCCAGTACCCGGGGGCCGGCGAGGCCCTCCTCTCCGACCTGGCCCAACTGAGCCGCTTCGCCCGCGTGTTGGCGCCCTGGGCGCCGGGGCTTGAGATCAAGCCGCTGCTTGAGGAGATGCGGGACCGGGTGGCCGAGGAGCTGGACTACGCCCTGGAGGCGGACTCCCAGCGGATCTGCGCCGACGCCTTCCGGGGCGACCCCGACGTGGTGGTGCCCGAGGTGGTCTGCCAGCGGGACGGCCTGCTGATCACCGAGTGGCTGGAGGGCACCCCGCTCTCCGAGGTGATCGCCGAGGGCGAGCCGGCCGAGCGGGACCGCGCGGGGCAGCTGCTGGCGCGCTTCCTGTTCTCCGGCACCGCCCGCACGGGGCTGCTCCACGCGGACGCGCACCCGGGGAACTTCCGGCTGGTGCCCGTCGAGGGCGAGCCGGTGGAGCGCTGGCGGTTGGGCGTGCTGGATTTCGGCGCGGTCAACCGACTGCCCGAGGGCCTGCCGCCGGCCATCGGCAGGGCGCTGCGGCTGTCGCTCGACGGCGCGGCCTCGGAGGTGTACGAGCAGCTGTGCGAGGAGGGCTTCGTCAAGGCGTCGATCGATCTGGACCCCGAGGAGGTGATGGACTACCTGCTGCCGATGACGGAGCCGGCTCGGGCGGAGGAGTTCACCTTCACCCGGGAGTGGCTGCGCACCCAGGCCGCGCGGATAGCCGATCCCCGGTCGTCGGCCCACCAGTTGGGGCGGCGCCTCAACCTGCCGCCGTCCTATCTGCTGATCCACCGGGTGACGCTCTCCACCATCGGCGTGCTCTGCCAGCTGAACGCGACGGTCAGACTGCGGGACGAGCTGGTCGCCGGCCTGCCCGGCTTCGGGGACGCGGACCTCCCGGGGCCCAGGGAGACGGCCGGGTCCGAGGACCCGGCCCGGGACGAAAGGCCGCCGGAGGGCGAGGAGTTGGCGCCGGGCGAGGAGTTGACGGGCGAGCGGGCGGCGGGCGTGGCGGACGACGCCGGGGAGCCCGGGGAGGAGCCGGCGGGTTCGGGGCGCGAGCGCACATGAGAGAACCGCCGGACGGCGCGCGGGCCGCGTGGTGCGGCCCGGCCGTCCGGCGGTCGGATGGTGGTTCAGTCGAGCGGACGCCCGGCGGTCACTGCATGACCGCCCGGGCCAGCGCCCGGCGGGCGCGCCGCGAGGCGCGCTCCGCTCGCCGCTGGAGCCGCTCGGACCGGCGGGCCTGGCGCTGGGCCTCGGCCAGCCTCCCGGCCATCCGGTGGGATGTGGCTTCCCTGGTGCGTTCTTCCATATGGGAACGCGCCATGGCTTCTGGGATGAGTTGCAACTTCCTGGTCCTGTTCTGTTCCTGTCGGGACTGACGTCGTCCGACGGGTCGGTGGCTGGAGGCCACCTCGGTAAGGGGGTCGATCGCGCGCAGCTGGTGGTGCCGTCGCGGCCCATAGGGGGCCGGTCGGCCGATGGTTCCGTGAGTGCTCATGCCGAGACCGGGTTCTTCCTGGGGCGGCCACGCGGCCGCTTCCTCGGCACGACCACGCCCTGGACGAACAGCTCGCCGCCCCAGACGCCCCAGGGCTCCCGGCGGTCCTTCGCGCCGGCCAGACAGGCCTCGCGCAGCGGACAGGTCCGACAGAGGGACTTGGCGTACTCGACGTCGGCGGGCGACTCGGCGAAGAACACCTCGGGGTCGTACGAACGGCAGGGCACGCTCTCGTCGAGGCGCTCGATGGCCTCGTCCAGCTCGTTCAGCGTGAACAGCGGGGTCACAGAAGTCTCCGGATCGGGTGGTGGGTTCAGGTCAGGTCGGGCGTACGGCGCGAGTGGCACGGTGTCGTCCTCGTGTCGTTGAGTTGTCGAACCGCTCGACGGGCTGCCGGGCGGCGGGGAAAGCAAAAGGGCCGCGAAACCCGGTGTGGGTTCCGCGGCCCCTGAGGTGCCGACCTGATCTCGCCGATCAGGTTGGATCACTCCAGGGATCGAGCCCGCGGAGGGCCCACATCGAGTGAAACTTGGTCCGCTGTCCGAAAATCCGGTGGCCGGCGCCGGCGAGATTGGCGGTGGCCGCGTAGGCGTCCACGCCTGCGGCTGCCGCCACTACTGCCATCTCGGGCGCCGAAATCGTTCGCTCCTCGCGAGAGACACCCCTGGCGTCGGACTCCACGCGGGCGGACGGCACGCGCGGCGGGACGACCGTGGACGGCAGGGCAGCGCAGAGCGCGGCGGAGCGGGCGACCACAGAACCGGTCAGTTTGGTGTCAGTCAGAACGATCACTGGAATCGCCTCCTTCGCGGCGTCTCGGGGGCGGCCTCTGCCACCCGGGATGTTCTCTCAGTAGAGCATGGCACCGCAGGAAGGGAAACCCTCCTCGGGCGCCACGTGGAGCACGCTATGCGGATTCCTCGCGCGGACGCAATCTATTTTTCGGTGTCCTCTTCGGAAGACTCCTCGGCCCGCTCCGGGAGTTGCTCTCCGGCGCAGAGCGCCAACAGTTCGTCGCCGAACTGGCGCAGCTTGTGCGGGCCCACCCCGGAGATGCGAGACAACTCACGTTCGTCGCCCGGCGGCTGCTCGGCGATGGCCATCAGGGTGGCGTCGGTGAAGACGGCGTACGCCGGGCGCCCCAACTCCTGGGCGCGCGCGAGGCGCCACTCGCGCATCCGCTCGTACAGCTCCTCGTCCATGGCCGAGGGGCAGTCGGCGCACCTCCGCAACTTCAGCTCGGTGGCCTCCGTCAGGGTCCGGCCGCAGACCCGGCACGGCACCGGCCCACGCGGCTTGCGCCCCCGCGCCGCGCCGCGCTCCACTCCCCCGGCGCCGCCGCGCCCCCGAGCCCCGTCGGCCGCCGAGCCCGGGCGCAGCCCGTCCAGGAAGCGGCTCGGCCGACGGCCGGCCCGGCCCCCCGGGGAACGGGCCAGCGCCCAGGACAGGCTGAGGTGGAACCTGGCCCTGGTGACGCCGACATAGAGCAGCCGACGCTCCTCCTCGATCTGCTCCGGGGTCTTGGCGTGGTTGATCGGCAGCATCCCGTCGGTGAGCCCGACGAGGAAGACCGCGTCCCACTCCAGGCCCTTCGCGGTGTGCAGGGAGGCCAGCGTGACGCCCTCGACCGTCGGCGCGTGCTGGGCGGCGGTCCGCTCGTCCAGCTCGGCGACGAAGTCCACCAGGGTGGCGCCCGGGCGGGCGCGTTGGAAGTCCTCGGCCAGCCGGACCAGCGCGCGCAGGGACTCCCAGCGGTCCCGCACCGCGCCCGAGCCGGCGGGCGGCTCCGGCGTCCAGCCGGTGCTCGCCAGCACCGCGCCGGCCTCGGCGGCCAGGCCCTCGGCGCCGGCCAGGGCCGCGTCGTTCCCCCCGGCGCGGGAGGCGCCGCGCAGGGCGAGGATCGCCTGGCGGATCTCCTGACGCTCGAAGAAGCGCTCGGCGCCCCGGAGTTGGTAGGGGACGCCGGCGTCGGCCAGGGCCTGCTCGTAGATCTCGGACTGGGCGTTGACCCGGTACAGGACGGCGATCTCGCTCGCCGGAACGCCGGCGCCGCCCTCGGCGACCGGCTTCATCAGCTCCCTGATGCGGCGGGCCGTGGCCTCGGCCTCGGCCGGCTCGTCCGGGTGCTCGGCGAAGACCGGCTCGGGCCCCGGGGGCCGCTGGGAGATCAGCTCCAGCCGGTGCTCGGCGGCGCGGCCCCTGGCCTGGGCGAGCAGCCCGTTGGCCAGATGGACGACCTGGGGCGAGGAGCGGTAGTCGCGCACCAGCTTGACCAGGGTGGCGTCGGGGTGGCGGGTGCGGAAGTTGAGGAGGTGGTCGGGGGTGGCGCCGGTGAAGGAGTAGATCGTCTGGCTGGCGTCCCCGACCACGCAGACGCTGTCCCGGTCCCCCAACCAGAGCTGGAGCAGGCGCTGTTGGAGGGGGCTGACGTCCTGGTACTCGTCGACGGTGAAGTGCTGGTACTGGCGGCGGACCGTGTCGGCGATGTCCGGCCGGTCGGTGAGGATGCCGACCGTCAGCAGCAGCACGTCCTCGAAGTCGATCAGGCCCCGGTCCTGCTTGAGCCGCTCGTAGGTCGCGTAGACCCTGCTGGTCTCGGCCGGGTCGCGCGGGGCGTCCCGGCCGGCCTTGACGACGGCGGCCGGGTAGTCCTCGGGGGTGGCCTGGGTGACCTTGGCCCACTCGATCTCGCCGAGCATGTCCCGCAGCTCGGCCCGCTCCAGCCGGATGCGGCAGCGCGCCCCGGCCTCGGCGACCAACTGCTGCTTGCGCTCCAGCAGCCGGGGCGGCTCGCCGCCGATCGCCCTGGGCCAGAAGAACTGGAGCTGCCGCAGGGCCGCCGCGTGGAAGGTGCGGGTCTGCACCCCGCCCGCGCCCAGCTGCCGCAGCCGGCCGCGCATCTCGCCCGCCGCCCTGGCGGTGAAGGTGACGGCGAGCACCGTGTTCGGCTGGTAGACGCCGGCGCGCACGCCGTAGGCGATGCGGTGGGTGATGGCTCTGGTCTTGCCCGTGCCGGCGCCGGCGAGGACGCAGACCGGGCCGTGCAGCGTGGTCGCGACGGTGCGCTGCTCGGGGTCGAGCCCGTCGAGCACGGCGTCCGCCGAGTCAGGAACGGCCGGGAAGGCACCGTGCGGTAGCGTCCCCTGCGGGACGCCGGCCGCGCGACTCCCCGGCGGAGTGCTCCCGGGCAACGGGCTCTCCGGCGGGACGGCTGAGGCGTGCGGTGCTGAAGTCACCCCGCCATGCTGCCAGGTCCTGCGGGACGCGTGCGTCGGGTTGTCCACAGCCCGTGGAATTTGTCGCACCGCGCGGGACGTTGCCCCAGCACGCAGCGGAACATCCCTGCGGTACCGAACGTAGGTCATGTCGCGAAGGAGTCGGACGATGCCGGGCACAGTGACGATGTACAGCACGACCTGGTGCGGCTACTGCCGTCGTTTGAAGAGCCAGATGGACCGCGAGGGCATCGCCTACACCGAGGTCGACATCGAGCAGGACCCGGAGGCCGTCGCCCTGGTGGAGCGGGCCAACGACGGCAACCGGACCGTTCCGACCCTGGTCGTCACCGGCGAGGGTGGCACCGAGACGACGATGACCAACCCCTCGCTCAACCAGGTCAAGAAGGCCCTGGCCGCCTGAGCGCCGCGCGGCGCCCCGGGCGTCCTGCGGCTCACCAGATCGAGGTGACCAGCGGCTTTCCGTACCACTGCTCGACCAGCCGGGAGGCGATGGAGACGCCGGACGGGGCCAACACCTCGCCCGACTCCATGGCCTCCCGCAGGTCGTCGCGGGAGAACCAGCGGGCCTCCTCGATCTCGTCGCCGTCCACCGTGACCTCGGTGCTGGTGGCGCGGGCGACGAAGCCCAGCATCAGGCTGGAGGGGAAAGGCCAGGGCTGGCTCGCCTGGTAGCTGACCTCCCCGATGGTGACGCCGACCTCCTCGGCGACCTCCCTGATCACGGCCTGCTCGATCGACTCCCCCGGCTCGACGAAGCCCGCCAGAGTCGAGAACCGGCCCTTGGGCCAGTGCAGTTGGCGCCCGAGCAGGGCCCGGTCGTCGTCGTCGAGGACCAGCATGATCACGGCCGGGTCGGTGCGCGGGTAGTGCTCGGCGCCGCAGGCGGGGCAGCGGCGGATGTGGCCGGCCGCCGCGATCACGGTGCGCTCGCCGCAGCGGGAGCAGAACCGGTGCAGCCGCTGCCAGTTCTCCAGGGCGACCGCGTGCACCATCAGCTCGCTGTCGCGGTCCGAGAGCAGCGCCGCCGCCTCGCGCAGCCCGGCGGGGCGCGCGGCGGCGTCCATGCGCCCCGGGAGTGCGTCCTTCTGGAGCGCGAAGTACCGCACGCCCTCCTCGTCGGTGCCCAGGAAGTACCGGTGGGCCTCGGTCAACGGGGCGTCGAAGGACGGCATCATCACCAGCTCGGTGCGGCCGTCCGGGGTCTCCTCGATCAGCGCCTGCCCGCCCGAGACCACGAAGACCCGGGTGCTCGGATGGCTCCAGGCGGCCCCCAGCCATGCCTCGTCCAGGCGGTGACCGGAGTCCCGGTCGATGCCTCCGGTGACGGTGAGAGGGATCGGCTGGACGACGCTGTCCTGGCTCGCCGGGGTGGTACTCATACCGGAAAGCCTAACCGGGATCGTTGGGCTCCCAGGAGTCCTCCCCCAGCAGCAGCCGTTCCAGGCCGCGCCGGCCGGGGAGCACGCTGGGCCGCACCAGCTCCCCGCTGCGCACATAGAGGAAGGCGGCGCTGACCTCACTCAACGGGAGCTGGTGGCGCTCGGCCCAGGCCAGCCGGTAGATGGCCAGCTGGAGCGGGTCGGCGTCCTGGCGGCGGGCGGTCTTCCAGTCGATGACCTCGAAGCGCGGGCCGGGCCGGCCGGGGGCGGGCGGCAGCCGGTAGACGGCGTCGATCCGGCCCCGGATCACCCGGCCGGCGAGCTGGAGCTGGAACGGGGCCTCGATCCGGTAGGGACGGCGGCGGGCGTACGGGGTGCGCTGGAACGCCTCCTTGAGCGCGGCCAGTTCGCGTTCGTCGCGGATCTCGGCGTCCTCGTCGGGGTCGCCGCCGGGCAGCTCGTCGGGGCCGAGCATCGGCAGCGGCAGCGTCTCGAAGCTGGACTGCACCCAGGCGTGGAAACGGGTGCCCCTGCGGGCCGCCGGCTGGGGCGGGCGGGGCATCGGCCGGGCCAGCTCGCGGGCGAAGCCCTCCGGGTCGGAGGCGAGCCGCTGGAGCTGGGTCGCGGTCAGCGACCACGGCAGCCGCACCTCCCGCACCCCGGCCCTGGCCTGGCGCAGCTCCTCGGCGAGCACGGGGAGGTCGCGGTCCCAGGAGGCCACGGTGCGCCGCTCCTCGGGCGTCAACGCGGCGGAGGCGTCGGCCGAGGCGTCGGAGAACGCGTCGGCGGAGGCGTCGGAGAACGCGTCGGCGGAGGCGTCGCCGGGGGAGACCGGCCCGTCGGGGGCCGCCCGTTGGTCCGCCCCGGCGGCGGACTGCGCCGGGATGGCGGCGCGCCCCCCGCCGTCGGCGGCGCGCCGGGCGGCCAGGTGGGTCAGCACGGCGCGGG
>NZ_RFFJ01000205.1 GCF_003696235.1 Streptomyces triticirhizae | reverse complement strand
GACCGCGACCGCGCCGGTCGGCGCCGAGGCTGCCCGGGCGCGGCCCGTGGCGCGGACCGGCCGGCGACGCGCGCGGCCGCCCACCGGTGACCGTTCACCTCCGGCGGGAAGCCGGCGCAGCGGAACGGTCAACAGGCCGCGCCCGAGGGGCCGTTGGCGGTCAGAAGGCCGAAGTCTCCGGCTCGGGAGCGGGCGGCACGCCGCGCGTGGCCGCGCGCGGGACGCCGTCGCGGAGGACACGCTCCAGCGCCGCGCGGCCGGCGGGTCCCCAGGTCGGCTTGCCGCCGGGAAGGCCCCGGTCTCCGTTCTGGCCCATCAGCATGAGGAACAGACTCTTCAGGGCGGCCAGTCCACGGGCGCGCCGGATCGTCGCCTCGTCCGCCCGCGCGTACGCGTCGAAGAACCGGGAGACGGCGCCTGCGGGCAGGAGCACCCAGGCGGCCGCGAGGTCCCACGCGGGATCGCCGGCGAACAGGGTGTCGA
This sequence comes from Streptomyces triticirhizae, assembly GCF_003696235.1. GTDB lineage: Bacteria > Actinomycetota > Actinomycetes > Streptomycetales > Streptomycetaceae > Streptomyces > Streptomyces triticirhizae. The sequence continues at coordinate 9,815 of NZ_RFFJ01000205.1, read as the reverse complement.
AGTCGACCACGCCCGCGAGGGTTCCGTCCGCGACCACGACGTTGGCGGGGTGCAGGTCGCCGTGCACCCACACCGGCGGCCCCGCCCATCCGGGGGCCGCGACGGCGTCGTCCCAGACGGCCCGCACGTCGGCGGCGAGGTTGTCGGGGACCACGGCGTGGAAGAACTGGTCGAAGCCGTTCGCGCACTCCCGGGGGTGGCCGCCACGGTCCTCGCTGGCCGGTGCCTCGGCGGGCGCCTCCTCGTGGAGCGCTCTGAGGAAGTCGGCGAGCACGTCGGCCGCGTGGTCGCCGCGACTGATCAGGGTGTGGTCCAGCGGTTCGCCGGGGACCCACGTCATGACGGTCCAGAGTCTGGGGAAGCGCGCGGACGGTTCACCGGTCCGGACCGGTTCCGGGACCGGGAGCGGCAGGCGCGGGGCCAGGACGGGCAGCCACCGGCGCTCCTTGAGCTGGAGGCCCGGGGCCTGTTCGGTGCGCGGCATCCGCACCGCCAACTCGTCCCCGAGGCGCCACATCTGGTTGCCCCATCCGCCGGGCACCTCGCGGATGGCCAGCCCCGCGAGGTCCGGATGCTGCTCGCGCAGCAGGTCACGGACCAGGCCGGCGGTGATCTCGATCTCGGTTTCGGTACCGGTGTCGGTCATGCGAACCGAGGCTACCGGGGCGGGGCGCCGCCTCGGCTCGCTGCGTGTCTCGGGACCAACCGCCCGGCGGGAGCCGCTACTCGGGGACGTCCCACGCGTCCTCGTCCACCGCCTGCCCCTCCCGCTCCAGGGCCTCGCGCACCACGCGCAGCGCCAGCCCCTCCGGATAGCCCTTGCGGGCCAGCATCCCGACCAGCCTGCGCATCCGCTTGGGCGTGGGCAGGCCGCGCGTCGCCGGGAGGCGGCGGGCCACCAGGGCCCTGGCCGTCTCCTCCTCGTCCTCCGGCTCCAGCCGGGAGACGGCCTCCTCGATCACCGAGGAGGCCACTCCCCTGGTCCGCAGCTCGCGGGCCAGAGCCCGCCGCGCCAACCCCCGCCCGTGGTGGCGGGACTCGACCCACGCCTCGGCGAACACCGCGTCGTCGATCAGCCCGACCTCCTCGAAGCAGTCGAGCACCTCGGCGATGGCCTCCTCGGGGATCTCCCTGCGCCGCAGCGCGTCCGCCAACTGCCGCCTGGTGCGCGGCGTCCCGGTGAGCAGCGTCAGGCAGACGCTCCGGGCGCGCTCCACCGGGTCGGCCGGCGGCCCCCCGGCCGGCGGTCCGTGGGCGGGCCGCCCGCCCACCGCCCGTCTCCCGCCGGGGCGGGTTCTGGCGTCGGGGGCCGGGCCACCCGCCCCCTCGGGCGGGGGCTCCGGCCACTCGCTGCGCCGGGTCATCCGTCAGGCCTTGGCCGCGACGGCCTTCGCGGCGCGGGGAGCCTTGGCCGAGGCCGCCGACCTGGCCGCCTGCGCCGGCGGGGCGGCGCCCGCCTCGGCGTCCTTGCCCGAGGCGTCCTTGCCGGAGGCCGCGCTGTCCGCCTTGTCGGACTCGCCCTCCGGCGCCGCGCTCTTCGGCCCGATGCCCAGCTTCTCCTTGATCTTCCTCTCGATCTCGTTGGCCAGGTCCGGGTTGTCGCGCAGGAAGTTCCGCGCGTTCTCCTTGCCCTGGCCGAGCTGGTCGCCGCCGTAGGTGTACCAGGCGCCGGACTTGCGGATGAAGCCGTGCTCCACCCCCATGTCGATCAGGCCGCCCTCCCGGCTGATGCCCGTGCCGTAGAGGATGTCGAACTCGGCCTGCTTGAACGGCGGGGCGACCTTGTTCTTGACGACCTTGACGCGGGTGCGGTTGCCCACCGCGTCGGTGCCGTCCTTGAGGGTCTCGATCCGCCGGATGTCCAGCCGCACCGAGGCGTAGAACTTCAGCGCCCGACCACCCGAGGTCGTCTCGGGGGAGCCGAACATCACGCCGACCTTCTCCCTGAGCTGGTTGATGAAGATCGCGGTGGTCTTGGCCTGGTTGAGCGCGCCCGTGATCTTCCGCAGGGCCTGGCTCATCAGCCGCGCCTGGAGGCCGACATGGGAGTCGCCCATCTCGCCCTCGATCTCCGCCCTGGGCACCAGGGCCGCCACCGAGTCGATGACGATGAGGTCGAGCGCGCCGGAGCGGATCAGCATGTCCGTGATCTCCAGGGCCTGCTCGCCGTTGTCCGGCTGGGAGAGGATCAGCTGGTCCACGTCCACGCCCAGGCGCTTGGCGTACTCGGGATCGAGGGCGTGCTCGGCGTCCACGAAGGCGACGGTGCCGCCGGCCTTCTGCGCGTTGGCCACCGCGTGGAGGGTGAGCGTGGTCTTGCCGGAGGACTCCGGGCCGTAGACCTCGACCACCCGGCCACGAGGCAGACCGCCCACGCCCAGGGCCACGTCGAGCGCCGTGGAGCCGGTGGGAATGACCTCGATCGGCTCGTCCGGCCGCTCGCCAAGGCGCATCACCGCGCCCTTGCCGAACTGCCGCTCAATCTGCGCGAGTGCGGCGTCGAGCGCCTTCTCGCGGTCCGTACCTGCCATGGGTGCCACCCGGTCCGTCTGATTCGATCGCTTCACAACCACGGACGCTAGCGCCCGCCACTGACAATCGACACGCGCACTGGGCTCGCAGCGACCTGGACGCCGTTTCCGTAGCCCCCATAAGAATGCCTGTTCGATTTTTGTGTCAAGCGGGGCCGCGCGCCGGACCGTTGGAAAAACCGCAGGTCAGCGCCATCAACGCAGGTGGTGAGGCACGTCGTTCGCGGCGCAGACGGCCCGCCAGACGTCCTTGGCGGACCAACCGGCGTCCAACGCCTCGTACACGGTGCGGCCGCCCAGCTCCGACATCACGTGGTCCCTGGCGAAGGAGTCGGCGTAGGCCGCGCCGAAGTGCTCCGCCATCCGTTCCCAGAACTCCGTCAACCGCATGGGCCCCAGTATCCCCCGCCGGGTCGACGGCACCCGGCCGAAGGGGAACGCCCCGGCTCAGCCACCGATGGCCCGGCACCCGGCCGTGACCAGCACGCCGGCCGCGACCACCAGCAGGAACGGGGCGCGCAGCAGCAGGACGACCCCGGCCGCCGCCAGCCCCGCCAGCCTGGCGTCGACCACCAGCGCGCCGTTCCCGTCGTCCACCGTCTGGAGCGCGGTCAACGCCGCCAGCAGCGCCACCGGCAGCAGGGCGGCCAGCCGACGCACCAGCGGGCGCTCCAACGCGCCGGGCGGCACGGAGAGTCCGAGCAACTTGGCCAGATAGCAGCCGGCGGCGGTCAGTCCGATGGCGATCCAGGTGGTCACCGCGCCACCTCCGTCTCCTCGACCGACCCGCCGCTCCCCCGGCCGCGCCGCCCGGCGCACAGCAGCACCACGGGCGCGGCCAACGCCGCCACCAGCACCGGCACCCCGGCCGGCAGCAGCGGCAGGCACCCCAGCGCGAGCAGCACGGCGAGCACGGCGGTGGCCCGTTCGGCGGTGGAGTGGAGCATCGGGGCGAGCAGCGCGAGGAAGACGGCGGGCGAGGCGGCGTCCAGGCCCCAGGCCTCGGGGTCGCCGATCGAGCCCGCGCCCAGGGCGCCCAGCAGGGTGGTCAGGTTCCAGCAGACGAAGAGCGTGGTGCCGCTGACCGCGAAGCCCAACCTGGCCAGCGCGCCGGTGGGTTGGGCGAGGGCCACCACCGAGGTCTCGTCGATCACCCAGTGGGCCGCCAGCGGTCGGACCCGCGCGGACGGCCGCAGCACCGTCGAGAGCCGCAGGCCGTAGAAGCAGTTGCGCACCCCAAGGAAGAACGCGCCGGCCGCCGCCGTGACCGGGTTGCCGCCGGCGGCCAGCGCCCCGACGAGCGCGAACTGCGAGGCGCCGGTGAAGACCAGCAGGCTCAGCGCGCAGGCCTGCGCCACGCTCAGGCCGCCGGAGGCGGCCGTGACGCCGAAGGCGAAGCCGGAGAGGCCCACCGCGAACCCCACCCCGAGGGAGTCCCGCACGGTCGCCCGCCGGTCGCCACCGGCCGGCTGCTCCGGCTGAGCCGACCGGTCCGGTTGAGCCGGTCTGTCCGGCTGCTCCGGTCGGTCCGGCTGATCTATGAGGTCTCTTGCCTTTTCCATCACGGCGGAACGTTAAGCGGTCGGCCCGAGATCGTTCTTGTACGTTCTTGCACGCCCGTGGCTCGGCTGCCGCACACGACGGGCCCGCTGGTAGGCGCCCGGGGTCACCCCGACGGAGCGGTGGAAGTGCCGGTGCAGATGGGACTGGTCGGTGAAGCCGACGGCGACCGCCGCCTCGGCCGGGCGCACCCCGACGTCCAGCAGCTCCCGCGCCCGCCGCACCCGGGCGTCGGTCAGCCAGGCGTGTGGCGGCATCCCGTACCGCGTCCGGAAGGCGCGCAGCAGCGCGAACGGGCCGGTGTCCAGCGCCCGGGCCAGCTCGTCCAGGGTCGGCGGATCGGTCATCCGCGCCAACAGCTCCTCGCGGGCGCGTGCCGCCAGCCGCGCGCCCGCGTCGCGCACCACGTGCTGGGGACGCGCTCCACCCGCCGTGCGGAGCAGCCGCGCCACCGCGATCCGCAACAGGCTGTCGGCGGCGAGCGCCTGTCGTTCCTCCACGGCGGCCAACACCTGCCCGACCAGTCGCACCGCCACGGGATCGTGCACCACCGGCTCGGCGAACCACGCCGAGCCGCGCAGCCCGATCACCTCGGCCGCGACCGCGTCGACCACGTCGGCCGCCGGGTAGAGCGCCCCGTACGCCCAGCCCTCGGGCACCCCGGCCCGGCCGGTGTGCGGAACGTCCGGGTTGATCAACGCCAGGCCGCCGGCGCCCGCCCGCTCCAGGCTGCCCCGGTGCCGGAAGACCTCCACCCCCTCGGTGATCCCGGCGATCACGAAGGTCGGGTGGGTGTGCGGGATGAAGACCCGCCGCACATAGCGCGCCCGCAGCAGGTCGACCCCCGGCAGCTCGGGGGCCACCCAGAGCCGCGCGCTCTCCCCGGAGGACTCGGTCATGCCGGCCATTGTGCGCCGTTGTCAGTGGTGGGGTGCACGATGGGACCCATGAGCGGCAGTGACGAAGGAACGGGCAGCGCGGTGCTCGACGGCTTCTCCCCGGCCACCAGGGCCTGGTTCACCCACGCCTTCCACGCGCCGACGGCCGCGCAGGAGGGCGCCTGGCGGGCCATCGCCGAGGAGTCCGACGCGCTGGTGGTCGCGCCGACCGGCTCGGGCAAGACGCTGGCCGCGTTCCTCGCCTCGCTCGACCGGCTGGCCGCCGAGCCCTCGCCGGCCGAGCCGCTCAAGCGGTGCCGGGTGCTCTATGTCTCCCCGCTCAAGGCCCTGGCCGTGGACGTGGAGCGCAACCTCCGCTCGCCGCTCACCGGCATCCGCCAGGAGTCGATCCGCCTCGGCCAGCCCGAGCCCGACATCCGCGTCGGCATCCGCACCGGGGACACCCCGGCCGCCGACCGCAGGGCCCTGGCCAGGCGCCCGCCGGACATCCTGATCACCACCCCCGAGTCGCTCTTCCTGATCCTGACCTCCACGGCCAGGGAGGCGCTGGCCGGCGTTGAGACGGTGATCCTCGACGAGGTGCACGCCGTCGCCGGCACCAAGCGCGGCGCCCATCTGGCGCTCTCCCTGGAGCGGTTGGACGCCCTGCTGCCCCGGCCGGCGCGGCGGATCGGCCTGTCGGCGACGGTCCGCCCGGTGGACGAGGTGGCCCGCTTCCTGTCCCCGCAGCGCAAGGCCACCGTCGTGCAGCCGCCGTCGGGCAAGGAGTTCCAGCTGTCGGTGGTCGTTCCGGTGCCGGATCTGGGGGAGTTGGGCGGCTCCCCGGTGCCCGAGGTCGCGGCCGGGGACGACCGGCCCTCGATCTGGCCCTCGGTGGAGGAGCGGATCGTCGACCTGGTCCAGGCCCACCGCTCCACGATCGTCTTTGTCAACTCCCGTCGGTTGGCCGAGCGTCTGTGCAACCGGATGAACGAGATCGCCTATGAGCGGGCCACCGGGGAGAGCCTTCCCGTCGACCACGGCCCGGCCGAGCTGATGGGCGGCTCCGGCGCCGGCACCGGCGCTCCCCCGGTGCTCGCCCGGGCGCACCACGGCTCCGTGGCCAAGGAGCAGCGGGCCCAGATCGAGGAGGACCTCAAGGCCGGCCGGCTGCCGGCCGTGGTCGCCACCTCCAGCCTGGAGTTGGGCATCGACATGGGCTCGGTCGACCTGGTGGTGCAGGTCGAGTCCCCGCCCTCCGTCGCCTCCGGGCTGCAACGGGTCGGCCGCGCCGGGCACCAGGTGGGCGCCGTCTCGGCCGGGGTGGTCTTCCCCAAGTACCGGGGCGACCTGGTGCAGTCGGCGGTGGTCACCGAGCGGATGCGGCAGGGCGCCATCGAGGCGCTGAAGATCCCGGCCAACCCGCTGGACGTGCTCGCCCAGCAGATCGTGGCCATCACCGCCATGGACAGCTGGGACGTGGACGAGCTGCTGACCCTGGTGCGGCGGGCCGCCCCGTTCGCGGCGCTGCCGGAGTCGGCGTACCGGTCGGTGCTGGACATGCTCGCCGGGCGCTATCCCTCGGACGCCTTCGCCGAGTTGCGGCCCCGGCTGGTGTGGGACCGGGTCGCCGGCACGGTCAGCGGCCGGCCCGGCGCCCAGCGGCTCGCGGTCACCTCGGGCGGCACCATCCCCGACCGTGGCCTCTTCGGCGTCTTCCTCGTCGGCTCCGACCCCGGGCGGGGCGGCGGCCGGGTCGGTGAGCTGGACGAGGAGATGGTCTACGAGTCCCGGGTGGGCGACGTGTTCACCCTCGGCACCACCTCCTGGCGGATCGAGGACATCACCAGGGACCGGGTGCTGGTCTCCCCCGCGCCCGGCGTTCCAGGGCGGCTGCCGTTCTGGAAGGGCGACCAGCTGGGCCGGCCACTGGAGTTGGGCCGCGCGCTGGGTGCCTTCCTGCGGGAGGTCGGCGCCCTGGACGAGCCGGCCGCCCGGGCCCGGCTCGCCGAGGCCGGCCTGGACGACTGGGCGGTGGACAACGTCCTGGCCTATCTGTCGGAGCAGCGCGAGGCGTGCGGCCACATCCCCGACGACCGCACGATCGTGGTGGAGCGGTTCCGGGACGAGCTGGGCGACTGGCGGATCGTGGTGCACTCCCCGTTCGGCGCCCAGGTGCACGCCCCCTGGGCGCTGGCGCTGGGCGCCCGGCTCACCGAGCGGTTCGGCATGGACGCGCAGGTGCTGCACGCCGACGACGGGATCGTGCTGCGGCTGCCGGACGCCGACCTGCTCGGCACCGAGGCCGGGTGGGACGCGGACGACCCGGGCCCGGGGCCGCTCGACGCCGCCTTCGACGACGGGCAGGCGCCGGTCGGCGCCGGCGACGTGCTCTTCCCGCCGGGCGAGGTGGACGAGCTGGTCACCGAGCAGGTCGGCGGCTCGGCGCTGTTCGCCGCCCGCTTCCGGGAGTGCGCCGCGCGGGCCCTGCTGCTGCCCCGCCGCGACCCGCGCCGCCGCACCCCGCTCTGGCAGCAGCGCCAACGGGCCGCCCAACTGCTCTCGGTGGCCAGCGAGTTCGGCTCGTTCCCGATCGTGTTGGAGGCGGTCAGGGAGTGCCTCCAGGACGTCTTCGACGTGCCGGGCCTCACCGAGCTGATGCGGGACATCGAGGCCCGCCGCGTCCGCCTGGTCGAGGTCACCACGCGCGACCCGTCGCCGTTCGCCCGCTCCCTGCTCTTCGGCTATGTCGCCCAGTACCTCTACGAGGGCGACTCCCCGCTGGCCGAACGCCGCGCCGCCGCCCTGTCGTTGGACTCCCGGCTGCTCGCCGAGCTGCTGGGCCGCGCCGAGCTGCGCGAGCTGCTCGACCCCGAGGTGCTGGCCGAGCTGGAGCGGGAGCTGGGCTGGCTCACCGAGGAGCGGCGGGTGCGGGACGCGGAGGGCGTCGCCGACCTGCTGCGGGTGCTGGGCCCGCTGACGGAGGCCGAGTTGGCCGAGCGCGGCGCCGCGCCCAAGTGGGCCGCCGAGCTTGGCGCCGCCCGCCGGGCGCTGACGGTGCGGATCGCGGGGGCGGACCACTGGGCCGCCGTCGAGGACGCCGGCCGGCTGCGGGACGCCCTGGGCACCGCGCTGCCGGTCGGGGTGCCCGAGGCGTTCACGGAGCCGGTGGCCGACCCGCTGGGCGACCTGCTGGCCCGCCACGCCCGCACCCACGGCCCGTTCACCTCGGCGCAGGCCGCCGCCCGCTTCGGCCTCGGCACGGCCGTCGCGGACGGGGCGCTGCACCGGATGGCGGCCGAAGGGCGCCTGGTGCAGGGCGAGTTCCGGCCCGGGGCCAGCGGGCAGGAGTGGTGCGACCCCACGGTGCTGCGGCGGCTGCGGCGCCGCTCGCTGGCCGCGCTGCGCCAGGAGGTGGAGCCGGTGGCGCCCCGCGCGCTGGCCGCGTTCCTCCCCCGCTGGCAGCATGTCGGGCCCGCCGTCGGCCGGGGCGAGCTGCGCGGCGTGGACGGACTGGTGCGCGCCGTCGAGCAGTTGCAGGGCTCGGCCGTGCCCGCCTCGGCGCTGGAACGGCTGGTGCTGCCGGCCCGGGTGACGGGCTACACGCCCCAGCTGCTGGACGAGTTGACGGCCTCGGGAGAGGTGGTGTGGGCGGGCGCCGGCGCGCTGCCCGGCAAGGATGGCTGGATCTCGCTCTTCCCGGCCGACTCCGCGCCGCTGCTGCTCCCGCCGCCGCTGCCGCTGGAGTTGCGCGAGGCGCACCGCGCGGTGCTGGCGGCCCTGGCCGGCGGGTACGGGCTGTTCTTCCGCCAGATCGCCGACCAGGTCGCGGCGGCCGGCGTCGAGGTCGGCGAGGCCGCACTGGCCGACGCCGTCTGGGAGTTGGCCTGGTCGGGCCGGCTCACCAACGACACGCTCGGCCCGCTGCGCGCCCTGCTGGGCTCGGGACGCACGGCCGGCTCCACGGCGCACCGCGCCCGCCGCGCCACCCCGCGCGGCCGCTATGGCGCGCTCGCCATCTCCACGGGCGGCGCCGCCCGCCCCGCCTCGCGCAACGGCCCCCCGACGGTCGCCGGCCGCTGGTCGCTGCTCCCCGAGCGGCTCGACGACCCCACCCTCCGCGCCCACGCCCTGGCCCGCACCCTGCTGGACCGGCACGGGGTGGTCACCAGGGGCGCGGTCGGCGCGGAGGGCGTGGCCGGCGGATTCTCCGCCGTCTACCGGGTGTTGTCGGTTTTCGAGGAGAACGGGCAGGCCAGGCGCGGCTATGTGGTGGAGGGGCTGGGCGCGGCCCAGTTCGCGATGGACGGCGCGGTGGACCGGCTGCGCGCCGTCGGCTCGGCCGCCGAGCGCCCCTCCGGCGGGCCCGGCACGCCCCGGGTGGTCCTGCTGGCGGCGGCGGACCCGGCCAACGCCTATGGCGCGGCCCTGCCCTGGCCCGAGCCGCCGCAGGGCGCGCGCCACAAGCCGGGCCGCAAGGCCGGTGCTCTGGTGGTGCTGGTGGACGGCGCGCTCACGCTCTATGTGGAGCGCGGCGGGCGGACGTTGCTGGCCTGGCCGGCCGACGAGGGCGCGGCCAGCGGGGAGGAGTGGCAGCAGGAGGCGCTGCGCCCGGCCGCCGAGGCGCTGGCCCAGGCGGTGCGCTCAGGAGCGTTGGGCACGCTCACGGTCGAGCGGGTCAACGGGCAGCAGGCGCTGACGGATCTGGCCTGGGTGAGCATGTTGGAGGGCGCGGGCTTCCACGCGACGCCGCGCGGGCTGCGGCTGCGCCCCTGAGGGGCGTTGACGCCCGCGAGAGGGCGCGCACGCGCGCGGCCGCGCCGGCCCGCACACGCGGGCGGCCGCG
>NZ_RFFJ01000204.1 GCF_003696235.1 Streptomyces triticirhizae | reverse complement strand
GCGGGCGCGCCGGGGGCGCGCGCCGCGAGCCGCGCCACCGGGGGCGCCGACCCGGCGCCCGGCATCGTCAAGCCGCTGCCCGAGGACGCGTTCGTGGTGCACGGCACCAACGCCGAGACCCGCTGGTCAGCGCTGCGGGACACCGGCTACCACACGCCCAACGAGCTGTTCTTCGTGCGCAACCACACCGTCACCCCCACCATCGACGCCGAGGACTGGCGGCTGACCGTCTGGGGCGACGGACTGCGCGGCGGCGCCGTGGAGTTCGGCCTGGACGAGCTGCGCGCGCTGCCCGCCACCGTGCACACCGCCGCCGTGGAGTGCGCCGGCAACGGGCGCGGTTTCTATGCCACGCAGCAGGGCGAGACGGTCTCCGGCACCGCCTGGAAGCTCGGCGCCATCGGCGTCGCCCGCTGGCGCGGGGTGCGGCTGGCCGAGGTGCTGCGGCGCGCCGGGCTGCGCCGGGACGCCGTGGACCTCCAGCCGCGCGGCCTGGACGACCCCTACGAGGACTCCTCTGGCAACCAACTCGGCCGGGTGCGCCGCCCGTTGCCGCTGGCCAAGGCGCTGGACGACGTGCTGCTCGCCTACGAGATGAACGGCGAGCCGCTGCCGCCCGACCACGGCCACCCGGTCCGCGTGGTGGTGCCGTCCTGGATCGGCATCGCCTCCGTCAAGTGGGTCGGCGACATCGAGGTCTCCACCGAGCCGCTCTACTCGCCGTGGAACACCGACCTCTACCGTCTCTTCGGACCCGACCACCCCGAGGGCGGCAGCGCGCCGCTGACCCGGCAGACCCTCAAGAGCGCCTTCGAACTCGACTGGGACGCGCCCCTGGTGGCCGGCGAGCGGCACCGGCTGACCGGCCGTTCCTGGTCCGGCGACGCGCCCGTCCGCTCCGTCGAGGTCAGCGTGGACGGGGGCGCGAACTGGCGCCCCGCGCACCTGCGGGACACGCCGCGCGCCGACCGTTGGGTGCGCTGGTCGGTGCCCTGGACCCCGACCACCCCGGGGCCCGCGACCCTGCTGGCCCGCGCCACCGACGCCACCGGCGCCCGCCAGCCGGAGCGGGCCACGTTCAACGAGCAGGGCTACCTCTTCAACGCGGTCGTCCACCACCCGGTCCTGGTGACCGCCGGCTGAGACGCCCTCACCCCGGCTTCGGCCCCTGGATCGGGGTCAGCACATGCGTGACGGTCTGCTGGTAGATCACCGAGCTGCGGAAGTTGACCACCTCGCGGCGGGCGCTGACCCGGTCCATCAGGAAGGCGTGCAGATGCTCGATGGTGGGCACCGCGACATGGATCACGAAGTCCTCGTCGCCGGAGACCACCAGCACCGACAGCACCTCGGGCAGCCCCGAGAGATAGCTCTGGAAGCTGGTGATCACCTCCCGGCTGAGCGGCCGCAGCCGGGCGAAGATCAGCGCCTGGAGCGAACGGCCCAGCGCCCTGGGGTCAACGGCCGCGTGGTAGCCGGTGATCACGCCCCTGGCCCGCAGGTTGCGCACCCGTTCCAGACAGGTCGAGGGCGCGATGCCAACCAGCCGCGCCAGCTCACGGTTGGTGAGCCGTGCGTCACGCTGGAGATGGCCCAGGAGCGCCGAATCAATGTCGTCCATGGTCGCCATTCTGCGCTCAACTCCGAACACCGTTCGGTCGGTCCCCCACGCGGTCGTACCACGGGCTACGTTCGTCGCCGTAACCGCGCACCTCCGCCCGCACCGCAGAAGGGCCGCCGATGACGCCCACCACGCTCGCCGTCGACCACTACGACCGCCTGCTCGCCGAGCACTACACCTGGATGCTGGGCGGCGACCTGCCGGGGCTGGTGGCCGGACAGCGGGCGCTGCTCACGGAGTTGGGGGTGCGGCCGGACGGCGCGGGCCGCCGGGCGGTCGACCTCGGGTGCGGGCCAGGCCACACCAGCCTGGCGCTGGCCGGGTTGGGCTTCGAGCGCGTGCTGGCCGTCGACCTCAGCCGCCGGCTGCTCGCCGAGCTGGAGCGGAACGCCGCCGAGGTGCCCGCCGTGCGCCCGGTCCACGGCGACCTGCGGGCCGCGCTGCGCGAGCACGTCGGCCCGGGCACCGCCGACGCGGTGGTCTGTCTCGGCGACACCCTGACCCACCTGCCGACCAGGGGCGATGTGGCGGCGCTGCTCAACGACATCGCCGACGCGCTCACCCCGGACGGCACGGCGGTGCTCTCCTACCGCGACCTGACCGTTCCGCTGACCGGGACCGACCGCTTCCTTCCGGTCCGGGCCACCGAGGACCGGATCATGACCTGCTTCCTTGAGTACCCGGACGACTTCGACGACTACACCGTGGTCGTCCACGACCTCGTCCATGTCCGCGAGGTCGGCCGGGACGGCGGCGAGAACTGGACGCTGAAGACCGGCAGTTACCGCAAGCTGAGGCTGGCCCACGCCTGGGTGGTGCGCCAGTGCCACACCGCCGGGCTGCGGGTGGTCGGCGAACGCTCGGCCCAGGGCGGCGCCTGGCGCACCGTGGCGCTGCGGCTCGCCGGCTGAGGACCGGCGAGCCGCCCCGCCAGCGCCGCTCAGTCCAGCAACGCGTAGGCGGGCAGCGTCAGGAAGTCCACATAGGACTCGTCCAGCGCGATCTCCATCAGCAGGTCGAACGCCCGCTCCCAGCCGCCGGAGACATAGACGTCCTCGCCCACCTCGTCGCGGATGCTCACCAGCTGGTCGGCCGCGACCTGCCGGACGTACGGTCGCGTGACCCGCTCGCCGTTGTCCAACAGCACCCCGGCGTTGATCCACTGCCAGATCTGCGAGCGTGAGATCTCGGCCGTCGCCACGTCCTCCATCAGGTTGAACACCGCGACCGCGCCCCGCCCGGCCAGCCACGCCTGGAGGTAACGGGTGCCGACCTGCACCGCGTTGCGCAGCCCGTCGGCCGTCGGGCGGGCCGGGACCGAGGCGATGTCCAGCAGCTCCTCGGCCGTGACCGCCACGTCCTCGCGCAGCTTGTCCTTCTGGTGCGGCCGCGCGCCGAGCACCGCGTCGAACGCGCCCTCAGCCACCGGCACCAGACCGGGGTGCGCCACCCAGGAGCCGTCGAAGCCGTCGGCCGCCTCCCGCTCCTTGTCGGTGCGGACCTTCTCGAACGCGACCTTGTTGACCTCGGCGTCCTTCGAGGGGATGAACGCCGCCATCCCGCCGATCGCGTGCGCCCCGCGCTTGTGGCAGGTGCGCACCAACAGCTCGGTGTAGGCGCGCATGAACGGGGCCGTCATGGTGATCGCGTTGCGGTCGGGCAGCACGAAGCGCTCGCCGCCGTCCCGGAAGTTCTTCACGATCGAGAACAGGTAGTCCCAGCGCCCGGCGTTCAACCCCGAGGCGTGGTCGCGGAGTTCGTAGAGGATCTCCTCCATCTCGAAGGCGGCGGTGACCGTCTCGATCAGCACCGTGGCCCGGACGGTGCCCTGCGGCAGGCCCAGCGCGTCCTGTGCGAAGACGAACACGTCGTTCCACAGTCGCGCCTCCAGGTGCGACTCCAGCTTGGGCAGATAGAAGTACGGGCCCTTGCCCATGTCCATCAGCCAGCGGGCGTTGTGGAAGAAGTAGAGCCCGAAGTCGACCAGCGCGCCCGGGATCGCCCGGCCCTCGACCGTCAGATGGCGCTCGTCCAGGTGCCAGCCGCGCGGGCGGGTCACCACGGTCGCCAACTCGGCGTCGGGGCGCAGCGCGTACTCCTTGCCGCGCTCGTCGGTGAAGTCGATGCGCCGGCGGAAGGCGTCGGCCAGGCTCAGCTGGCCGCCGACCACGTTGGCCCAGGTGGGGGAGAGTGCGTCCTCGAAGTCGGCGAGCCAGACCCGGGCGCCGGAGTTGAGCGCGTTGACGGTCATCTTGCGGTCGGTCGGCCCGGTGATCTCCACCCGGCGGTCCTGGAGCGCGGGCGGCGCGGGCGCGACGGTCCACTCGCCGTCCCTGACCTCCGCCGTCTCCGGCAGGAAGTCGAGCCGGCCGGTGCGCGCGATCTCCGCGCGCCGGCGGCCGCGCAGCGCCAGCAACTCGTCCCGGCGCGGGGTGAACCGTTGGTGCAGCTGCGCGAGGAAGTCCAACGCCTCGGGGGTGAGCACCTCGTCCTGGCGCGGCACCCGGTGCCGGGCTTCCACGGTGACGGCTGACATGGGAACTCCTTCGTGACGGTTCCACCTCATGAGGGGCAGCAAAAATGGATAGTAGTTTCTACATCGTGGAAGATCAATGATGGGGTGGCGGCCCGGACAGCCGTTCCAGGTCGGCGGGTTGGTCGATGTCCTGCGGGCTGGCCACGTCCCCACACTCCACCAGCGTGAGCCGGTCCGCGCGCGCCCGCAGATAGTCGCGCGCCCCCCGGTCGCCCCGCGCGCCGGCCGCCACGGCGGCGAGATGCGCGGCGCCGAACAACACCGGATGGCCGCGCTCGCCCGCGTAGGCGGCCGCCGCCAGGGTCTCGGGCGAACGCAGCGCCCCCGCGACCCTGGCCATCGCGGCCGCGCTCACCCACGGCTGGTCCACGAGCGCCACCAGCGCGCCGGCCGGCGGCTCGGGCAGCGCGGCGAGCGCCGCCAGGCCGGCGCGCAGCGAGGAGCCCATCCCCGACTCCCACTCCGGGTTGCGCACCACCCGGCACCCGTCGAGCCGCGCGCAGGCCACCACCTCGTCCGCGCCGGCGCCCAGCACCACCACGACCGGCGCACACCCGGCTCCACGCAACTCCCCGGCCGCCAACTCCACCAGCGGACGCCCCCGATGACGCAACAGCGCCTTGACCCGCCCCCCGAGCCGCCGCCCGCCCCCGGCCGCCAGCAGCACCCCGGCCACACCTGACACCACGACAACCGGCCTCCGTTCCGCCGTCCGCGCACCGTCCCCGGCCGGCCCCGTCGGCCGGCCGGCGCCGGAAGGGCCCCGGCCGCTTCGGCGGGGGCCTGCTACTCCTCGCCCTCGGGCGCCGTGGCCAGCGCGGCGCCCAGCTCGGCCGCGACCTCCCTCAGCAGCGGCGCCAGCTTCTCCACCGCCTCGTCCGTCAGCCGCCCCGCCGGCCCCGAGACCGATATCGCGGCGGCCGTCGGCGCCTCCGGCAGCGCGACCGCGATGCAACGGACGCCTATCTCCTGCTCGTTGTCGTCCACCGCGTACCCGCGCTCCCGCACCTCGTCCAGCGCCCGCAGGAACGCGTCCGGCGTGGTGATGGTGCGCTCGGTCGCCGCCGGCATCCCCGTCCGCCGCAGCAGCGCCCGCACCTCCTCGTCCGCCAGCCCGGAGAGCAGCGCCTTGCCCACGCCCGTGGAGTGCGGCAGCACCCGCCGGCCCACCTCGGTGAACATCCGCATCGAGTGCCGCGACGGCACCTGCGCCACATAGACCGCGTCGTCGCCGTCGAGCAGCGCCATGTTCGCCGTCTCCCCGGTCTCCGCCACCAGCCGCGCCAGATACGGGCGCGCCCAGGTGGCCAGCGGGCGCGCCGCCGCCTCGCCCAGGCGGATCAGCCGGGGGCCCAACGCATAGCGCCTGTTGGCCTGTTGACGGACATAGCCGCAGGCCACCAGGGTGCGCATCAGCCGGTGGATGGTCGGCAGCGGCAGCCCGCTGCGGGCCGCCAGCTCGCTCAGCCCGGTCACCCCGCCCGCGTCGGCCATCAGCTCCAGCAGCGCGAAGGCCCGCTCCAGCGACTGCACCCCGCCGCCCCCGGCGGAGGACCTACGCACGTCGGACGGCGACACGGCGCGTTTCCTCCAGCGGACGAACGGGGTGGGTAGTGGTCACGGGAAGCCTACCGGCCCTTGACGGACCGGCCCCGGCGGCCGACCATCGAAGCTGCCCGGCTTCAACAAAACGTTGAACCCGCTCCGCCGTCAGCGACCCCCGAAGGGTGGCCGGTTGACCAGCACCGATGCCCCTGCCCCGCAGGGCGCCACGCCCGCCCCCGCGCCCCGGCCCGGGAACGCGCCCGCCACCGAACTCCTGCTCCGCGCCGACCGGGTGGTCACCCCCGACGGCGTCCGCCCCGCCGCCGTCGCCGTCGCCGGCGGCCGGATCACCGCCGTGCTGCCGCGCGACGCCCCCGCCCCGCCCGGCGCCTGCGTCGTGGACCACGGAACGGCGGCCCTGCTGCCCGGACTCGTCGACACCCATGTCCACATCAACGACCCGGGCCGCGCCCACTGGGAGGGCTTCCCCACCGCCACCAGGGCGGCCGCCGCCGGCGGCATCACCACCCTGCTGGACATGCCGCTCAACAGCCTGCCGCCCACCACCAGCCCCGACCGGCTCGCCACCAAACGGGCGGCGGCGCGCGACCGGGTCCACGTCGACGTCGGCTTCTGGGGCGGCGCCGTGCCCGACAACCTCGACCGGCTGCGCCCCCTCCACGACGCGGGCGTCTTCGGCTTCAAGTGCTTCCTCTCGCCCTCCGGCGTCGACGAGTTCCCGCCGCTCGACCCCGAGCGACTGGCCCGCGCCATGGCCGAGATCGCCGCCTTCGACGGACTGCTGATCGTCCACGCCGAGGACCCCGCCCAGCTCTCCGCCGCGCCCGCGCCCACCGGCCCCCGCTACGCCGACTTCCTGGCCTCCCGGCCGCCAGCCGCCGAACACGCCGCCATCGCACGGCTGGTGGAGCTGGCCGCCCGCCACGGCGCCCGGGTGCACGTCCTGCACCTGTCCGCCGCCTCCGCGCTGCCGCTGATCGCCGAGGCCAGGGCCTCCGGCGTCGCCGTCACCGCCGAGACCTGCCCGCACTTCCTCACCCTCACCGCCGAGGAGGTCCCGGACGGCGCCACCGAGTTCAAGTGCTGCCCGCCCATCAGGGAGGCCGCCAACCGGGACGCCCTGTGGGCCGCCGTCGCCGACGGCACCCTCGACTGCGTCGTCTCCGACCACTCGCCCTGCACGGCCGACCTCAAGGTGCCCGACTTCGGCCACGCCTGGGGCGGCATCGCCTCGTTGCAGCTCGGCCTGTCCGCCGTCTGGACGGCCGCCGCCGAACGCGGCCACGGCCTGGCCGACGTCGCCCGCTGGATGGCCACCGCCCCCGCCCGGCTCGCCGGCCTCGACCACAAGGGCGCCATCGCCCCCGGCCGCGACGCGGACCTCGCCGTCCTCGACCCGGAGGCCACCTTCACCGTCGACCCGGCCGCACTCCACCACCGCAACCCGGTGACCGCCTACGCCGGCCGCACCCTGCGGGGCGTGGTGCGCGCGACGTGGCTGCGCGGCACCCGCATCGTGGGAGAGGACACCGTGGCGGAGGGGGCCGCCGTCGTGGGAGGGAACGCCGATGACGCCGGGCGGCCACCGACCGGCCGCCTGATCGAAAGGACCTGAGTTCGCCGTGACCTCCCACCCAACTCCCGACCGGGCGACGGCCGTTGCGGCCGCGACCGTCTTCACCGGCCCGGCCGCCCCCTACGCGGGGGGCGACCCCTACGCCGACCACCGCGCCCCCGACCCGGCGGCCCTGCCCTTCACCCGGCTGCCCGACCTGGCCGACCGGCGGCTGGGCGGCTCGGTCACGGCGGCCAGCGACGAGTTCTTCGCCGAGCGCGAGAACCTGCTCAACCCGGGCCCGGCCCGCTTCGACCCGGCGGCGTTCGGCCACAGGGGCAAGGTCATGGACGGCTGGGAGACCCGCCGCCGCCGGGGCGTCCACCCCGACCACCCGCACCCGACCGCCGACGAGCACGACTGGGCGCTGATCCGCCTGGGCGTGCCGGGGCTGCTGCACGGCCTCGTCGTGGACACCGCCCACTTCCGGGGCAACCACCCGCACGCCGTGCGGATCGAGGGCACCCGCGTCCCCGGCACCCCGGGGCCCGAGACCCTCTTCGCGCCGGCCACCGCGTGGACCGAACTGGTGCCCCGCACCGAGGTCGGCGGCCATGCCGCGCACGCCTTCCCGCTGCCCGGCGCCGCGTTGGGCCGCTTCACCCACCTGCGGCTGAGCCAGTATCCGGATGGCGGGATCGCGCGGCTGCGCGCCCACGGCGAGCCGCTGGCCGACCTCGACTGGCTGGCCGCGCTCGGCACCTTCGACCTGGTGGCGCTCGCCCACGGCGGGCTGGTCGAGGACGCGTCCGACCGCTTCTACTCGCCGCCGATCCACACCATCCTGCCCGGCCGCCCCCGCACCATGGACGAGGGCTGGGAGACCCGCCGCCGCCGCGACGCCGGCCACGACTGGCTGCGCTACCGGCTGGCCGCCGAGGGCGTGGTGCGGGCCGTCGAGATCGACACCGGCTGCTACCGGGGCAACGCGCCCGGCTGGGCCGAACTCGCCCTGTGGAACGCGGAGAACGGGACCGGGGGCGGTGGTGGTGGCGGCCTCGTGGGCGGCGGCCTCGTGGGCGGAGCGCCGGCCGAGGCCGCCGTGGCCGGCCCGGGGGAGTGGCGGCTGGCGCTGCCCCGCACCCGGCTGCTGCCCGACACCGTGCACCGCTTCGTCCTCCCCGAGGACACCCCGCCGGCCACCCACGCCAGGCTCGACGTCTTCCCCGACGGCGGCGTCGCCCGGCTGCGGCTGCACGGTTCCCCGACCGAGGCCGGCTGGCGCCGCCTGCGCGAACGCCAGAACCCCACCGGTGCCCCGGCCTCCTGACGGTGGCCCGCTCGACCCCGGAACGCCGACGTTCCCTCGCGGCGCGCCGCACCCACGGCCGCCGCCCCTCTCAACGCGCCGGCGTGCACGCCCGCGCGTGCGCCGGAGCCGCCCGGCGCGACATGGGCATGGCGTCGCGGTCCTGTGAACTCCTGGGAAACATCGCCGAGATGAGGTTGACGCGCGTCATGCTACGCGCGTCACACTATTGGCATGGGCATGAATCACGCGCACTGGAAGACCAGGGCTGCCCGTGCCGGCTCCCTGAGCGTCCTCCTCGCGGCACTCCTGGCCGGCGGCCAGGGCGCCGCGTCCGCCGCACCGCACCCGACCCCTGCCCCCACCCCCACCGCCGTCGCGACCGCCCTCCAGCCGTGGGCCGTCGGCGACATCTGCTACGACGACCTGCCGTCCCAGGCGCACGACACGCTCGACCTGATCGCGCAGGGTGGCCCGTTCCCCTACCCGCAGGACGGCGGCACCTTCTACAACCGCGAGGGCCTGCTGCCCAGTCAACCCACCGGCTACTACCGCGAGTACACCGTGGAGACGCCGGGCAGCGACGACCGGGGCGCCCGGCGGATCGTGACCGGCGACTCGTACCAGGAGGACTACTACACCGCCGACCACTACGAGTCCTTCGACCTGATCGACTACGCCTGCTGACCCGCGCGCCGCCGCCGAGCCGGCGCAGACCGGCTCGGCCCGAGACCACGTCCCCCCACGGCGGCGCCGGGACCGCCCCCACCGGTCCCGGCGCCGCGACTCCCGTGCGGGCGCCGGCCGTTGGGGCGCCCGGAGACCTGGACCGAGCCGCGCCTCTTCTTCGAGGAGGCGCCGCCGATCGTCGCCGAGAACAGGGGCGAGACGGCTGGCTGGACCTCTGGACCATCTGCGACGCGACCGACTGCCATCTCTTCTTCTCCGACGGCAACGGCCACATGTACCGTTCGCAGACGACCGCCGCCGAATTGGCCGAGGGCTTCGACGACACCGCGATCGTGCTGGAGGACGCGGACCGGTTCTGGCTCTTCGAGGCCAGCGACGTCTACCGGCTCGGCGACTCCGGCGGCTGTCTGATGATCGTGGAGGCGCTGGCGGTCGCGTCCGACTGGCGGCGGTACTTCCGCGCCTGGACCTTGACAGCCTGGACGGCGAGTGGACCCCGCTGACCGACAGCGAGGCGGAGCCCTTCACCCGTTCCAACAACGTCCTGGACCCGGCCGTCGAGGGCGAGTACCCGCAACTGCCGTGAGGGCTCGGCCTGTTGACGCTGGACAACCCGCCCGCCGATCGCGGGCCGCTGATCAGGCCGCGCGCCCCGGCCGCGCCGGCGGAGCCGAGGCGGCGAGTGCCAGCAGCCACCGTTCCCGGCCGTGGCGGGCCACCAGTTGGAGGCCCACCGGCTCGCCGCGCCGGGTGCGGCCGGCGGGCAGGCTGATGGCGGGATGCCCGCTCAGGTTGAAAGCCCAGGTCAACGCGGTGGACATCGCCTCGCCCGGCCCCTCGTGGCCATGCGGGGGCCCGGGCGTGGTCGGCGTCGCCAACAGCTCGGCCACGGCGAACGTCTCGGCCAACGCGGCGTCGTTGAGGGCCCGTTCGGCCGGCTCGCCGGCGCGCAGCGCGGCCCAGACCGGCGCCGGGTCGGCCAGCCGCACGCGGTGCTCCGCCCGCACCAGCGGCCCGCGCGCCTCCCAGCGCGCCAGCGCGCGCTCCGCCACCGCCGCGACCTCGGGCGCCGTCGCG
>NZ_RFFJ01000203.1 GCF_003696235.1 Streptomyces triticirhizae | reverse complement strand
CGCGCGCACCAGGCCGCGCAGCAGCGCCGGAACGCCGTCCGAGGCGGCGTGCGCGCGCACGGACCCGGCGTCGAGCCGCAGCGGCACGAGCAGGGCGTCGCCGTGGGCCAGCGCGGTGTCGAAGAGCGCCAGGCCCTCGTCCTCGGCGAGGCTGGCCACGCCGGCCCGCGCCATGCGCGCGAGGTCGGCGCTGTCCAGGCGCTCCGCCATGCCCCCGCTCTGATCCCACAGCCCCCAGGCCAGGGCCTGCGCCGGCAGGCCCTCGGCGCGACGCCGGGCGGCGAGGGCGTCGAGGAAGGTGTTGGCCGCCGCGTAGTTGCCCTGCCCGGCGGCGCCCACTAGGCCGGAGATGGAGGAGAACAGCACGAAGGCCGACAGGTCGAGGTCGCGCGTCAGCTCGTGCAGGTGCCAGGCCGCGTCCAGCTTGGGGCTCAGCACGCGGTCGAGCCGCTCCGGGGTCAGGGCGCCCAGCACACCGTCGTCGAGGAGCCCGGCGGTGTGCACGACGGCGGTGAGCGGCCGTTCCTCCGGCACGGCCGCGAGCAGCGCCGCTGCCTGCGCCCGGTCCGCCACGTCGCACGCCTCGATCCGCACCTGGGCGCCCAACGCGGTCAGCTCGTCGGCGAGTTCGGCCGCGCCCTCGGCGGCGGCGCCGCGCCGGCTGGTGAGCAGCAGGGAACGCACCCCGTGGCGCGTGACGAGATGCCGGGCGAGCAGGCTGCCGATCCGCCCGAAGGCCCCGGTGAGCAGGACCGTGCCGGAGGGGTCGAACCGGCGCACGGCATCGGTCTCGGCTCCCGCTTCGGCGGTGTCGGCCTCTGCTTCGGGAGCCGGGGCGAGAACGCGGGCCAGCCTCGGGACGCGCGCCGCGCCCTCCCTGAAAGCGAGTTGAGGTTCGCCGGTCGCGACCGCCGCGAGGACCGCCGCGTCACCGGACGGGCTGCCGTCCGTGTCCACGAGCCCGAAACGGCCCGGGTTCTCGGTCTGCGCGGTGCGCAGCAGGCCCCAGACGGGGGCCGAGACCAGCCCGGCGTCGTCGCCCGCCTCGGCGCCGGCGGCGACCGCGCCGCGGGTGACGAAGACCAGCCGCGCGGCGGCGAACCGCTCGTCCGCGAGCCACTCCCGCGCGAGTTCCAACGCCTGCCCCGCCCGCACATGCGCCGAACCGGGCAGGTCGGCGGCGCCGTCCACCGGGGTGGCGAAGTCGGCGAGCACCAGCTCGGGAACGGCGACCTCGCCCGCGTCGACGGCCCGACGGAGGGCGTCGAGGTTCTCGTACCGGTCGCCTTCGCCGCCGGCCGGCCACGGCCCGAGGCGCGCCGGGGACGACGCGTCGACAGCGGGCAACGGGTGCTCGACCCACTCCACCCGGTACAGGCTCTCCTCGAACCGCCGCCGGGCGGCGCCGAGTTGATCGGCCTCGACCTGGCGCCAGGTCAGGGCGGGCACGCTCGCGACGGCCTGACCCGCCGCGTCGAAGACCGTGAGGGCCGTGGCGTCGGCACCGACACGGACGAGCCGGACCCGCAGCGCGGCGGCACCCCAGGCGTGCACCCGCACGTCGCTCCAGGAGAACGGCAGCCGCCCCGTCATGTCCGCGCTCAACAGCCCCGTGATCCCGACGGCGTGCAGCGCGGCGTCCAGCAGCGCCGGGTGAACGGCGAACTCCCTCGCCTGACCCGCCCCTTCGGCCGGAAGCTCGACCTCGGCGAACACCTCGTCGCCGGCCCGCCACACGGCCCGCAGGCCCCGGAACGCCGGACCGTAGTCGAACCCGTCGACCGCGAGCCGCGCATAGGCGTCCGCCCGATCCAACTCCACGGCCTCGGCCCCGGCCGGCGGCCACTGCGCGAGGCTCTCGGCGACCTCAGCGCCCGACGTCCCCAGCGTGCCGGAGGCGTGTCGGACCCAGGGTTCCTCGGCGACACGCGAGTGAACGCCTATCTCCCGCCGCCCGAACTCGTCCAGCCCGCCCACGACGACCTGAAGCTGAACGGCACCCTCCTCGGGAAGAACCAACGGCGCCTGAAGCGTCAACTCCTCGACGGTGGAGGCCCCGACCTGGTCCCCCGCCCACACGGCCAGTTCCAGAAACGCCGTCCCCGGCAACAACACCGAGTCCAGAACGGTGTGATCGACCAGCCACGGATGCGAACGCCGCGACAACCTGCCGGTCAACACCAACCCGTCGCCCTCGGCCAGATGCACCACCGCACCGAGAAGGGGGTGCACATCGCCGGCGTTACTGGGCTGGTCCAGCCAGTAGCGGTCACGCTGGAAGGCGTAGGTGGGCAGGTCCACGGTCCGGGCGCCGGAACCCTCGTAGAGCGCCGGCCAGTTGACGCCCGCGCCCGTCGTCCACAGGGTGGCCAGTGCCTTCACCGCCGTCGCGGGCTCCTCGCGGTTGCGGCGCAACATCGGGACGCAGCCCGGAACCAGGGAGGACAGGGCCGCGTCGGGGCCAACCTCGACGAAACGCGAAACGCCCAGCTCGGTGGCGGCCTGGACGCCATCGTGGAAACGCACCGCCTCGCGCACATGCCGCACCCAGTACTCGGGGTTGGTCACATCCGAGACCATCGACACCGCCGGCTCGTTGAAACTCACCTGGGTGAGGACCTGGCGGAAGTCGTCCAGCATCGGGTCCATGAGAGAGGAATGGAAGGCATGGCTGACCTTCAGCCGCTTCACCTTCCGCCCCTCGGCCTCGAACCGGGCGGCGACCTCCAACACCGCCGCCTCCTCACCCGAAACAACCACGGCCTCGGGGCCGTTGACCGCCGCGAGCGAGACCCGCTCGGAGAGCAGTTCGGACACGGCTGATTCCGACACGCCCAGCGCGACCATCGCCCCGCCGGCAGGGAGCTGTCCCATCAACCGGCCGCGTGCCGCCACCACCTTCGCGGCGTCCTCCAGCGACCACACCCCCGCCACATACGCCGCAGCCAACTCACCGATCGAGTGACCAACCAGCGCGTCCGGGGTCAGGCCCCAGGACTCCAACAGCCGGAACAGCGCCACCTCACACGCGAAGATCGCCGGCTGCGCCCAGGCGGTGTCATCCAAAACCTCCGCCGGGCCTTCGAACATCACCTCACGCAACGCACCATCGAAGGCGACACACACCTCATCCAGGGCAGCGGCGAAGACCGGGTACGCGGCATACAACTCCCGCCCCATCCCCACCCGTTGCGAACCCTGACCCGAGAAGACAAAGCCGGTACCACCCGAAGCGGTCACACCCCGCGCCACCTCACGGCCGTCCACCAGCACCGCCCGGTGCTCAAACGCCGAGCGGGTGGCGGCCAACGACCAGCCCACATCCACCGGGTCCAGCCCGGCGGCGGCCTCCTCCAACCGCCCCAACTGCCCGTCCAACGCCTCTGGCGAACGCCCGGAGACCACCCACGGCACCACCGGCAACGACCCCGGCTCGGGCAACGCCTCCTCCGCCGGCGCCTCCTCGACGATCACATGCGCGTTCGTCCCACTGATGCCGAACGACGACACACCCGCCCGCCGAACCCACCCCTCCCGCGACACCCACTCCCGCGACTCCCGCAACAGCTCCACCGCACCCGAACCCCAGTCCACCTGCGGCGACGGCTCATCCACATGCAACGTTCGAGGAAGAACCCCCTCCCGCAGCGCCATCACCATCTTGATCAGTCCGGCGACGCCGGCGGCGGCCTGGGTGTGCCCGATGTTGGACTTCAACGACCCCAACCACAAAGGCCGCTCCGCCTCCCGCCCCTGCCCATAGGTCGCCAACAGCGCCTGGGCCTCGATCGGATCGCCCAACCGGGTCCCCGTCCCATGCGCCTCCACCGCGTCCACATCAGCGGCCGACAACCCCGCACTCTCCAACGCCGCCCGAATCACCCGCTGCTGCGAGGGCCCGTTCGGCGCCGTCAACCCGTTGCTCGCACCGTCCTGATTGACCGCGCTCCCCCGCACCACCGCCAACACCCGATGCCCCAACCGCCGGGCATCCGAAAGCCGTTCCACCACCAACACGCCCACACCCTCGGCCCACCCCGTCCCGTCGGCGTCCGCCGAGAACGCCCGGCACCGACCGTCGGGAGAGAGACCACGCTGCCGACTGAACTCCAGGAACATGGCGGGCGTCGCCATGACGGTGGCGCCGCCGGCCAGGGCCAGCGAGCACTCGCCGGCGCGCAGCGCCTGCACCGCCAGATGCAGCGCCACCAACGACGAGGAACACGCCGTGTCCACCGTCACCGCAGGACCCTCAAGACCGAAGGTGTAGGCGATCCGGCCCGACATCACGCTCGGCGTGGTTCCGGTGAGGAGATAGCCGGCGAAGCCGTCGGGGGCGGACTGGGCGCGTGGGCCGTACTCGTGGGTGGTCGCGCCGACGTAGACGCCGGTGCGGGTGCCGCGCAGGGAGTCCGCTTCGATGCCGGCGTGTTCGACGGCCTGCCAGGAGGTCTCCAGGAGGAGCCGCTGCTGCGGGTCCATCGCGAGCGCCTCGCGCGGGGAGATCCCGAAGAACGCCGCGTCGAACTCGGCCGCGTCATGCAGGAACCCGCCCTCCCGGGCATAACTCCTGCCCGGCCTGTCCGGGTCCGGGTCATAGAGCCCGTCCAGGTCCCAGCCCCGGTCCGTGGGGAACTCCGAGATGGCGTCGGTGCCCTCGGCCACCAACCGCCACAGGTCCTCCGGCGAGTCGACGCCGCCGGGGTAGCGGCAGGCCATGCCGACGACCGCGATGGGCTCGTCCACGGCGACCCCTGCGGTGGCGGTGCCGGCCGCCGCGTCCGGACCGCCCGCCAGTTCGTCGAGAATGTGCGCGATGAGCCGCTCGGGGGTCGGGTGGTCGAAGACGACGCCGCCGGAGAAGCGCAGTCCGGTGGCGCCGTGCAGGGCCTCGGACAGCTCGACGGACATCATCGAGTCGAAGCCGAGTTCCTTGAAGGTGCGGGTCAAGTCGATCGCGAGGGCCTCCGCGCTGCCGAGGGTGCCGGCGACGCGGTCGCGCACGAGGTCGCGGACGGCCATGGCCCGTTCGTCGGGCGGCAGTTGGGCGAGGGGATGCTCGGCGACGGCGGGCGGCGTGGCCGGGGTGGGCGTGGACGCGTCGGCCGGCCGCGCGGGGCGGCGGTCGCCGGTCGGTTCCGCGAGGTCCAGCCAGTGCGGCTGCCGCTGGAACGCGTAGGTGGGCACGTCCACGAGCCGTCCGCTCGGGCTGCCGAGGTCGACCGGCACGCCCCTGGTGTGCAGGTGGGCGAGGGCGGTGCCGAGGGTGAGGTTCTCGTCGCGGTCGCGGCGCAGCACGGGCACGGCCCCGGGGGCCAGGGCCGACAGGACGGCGTCCGGGCCGAGTTCCAGCAGGGTGGTCACGTTCCGGCGGGCGAGGGTGCGCAGGGTGTCGAAGAACCGGACCGGCTGCCGGACGTGCCGAACCCAGTAGGCGGGGTCGCGCAGTTCCTCGGGGGTGGCGACCCGGCCGGTGAGGTTGGAGACGACGGGGATCGTGGTCTCCCGGAAGGTGACGGCCTCCAGCACGGTGTGGAAGTCGTCGAGCATGGGCTGCCGCATGTGCGGCGAGTGGAAGGCGTGGCTGACGGCCAGCCGCTTCGTCTTGCGGCCCTGCCGGGCGAAGCTCTCGGCGACGGCGGTGACGGGCTCCTCGTCGCCGGAGATCACCACGGAGTCGGGGCCGTTGATCGCGGCGACGGCGATCCGCTCGGGGTCGGCCTCCGCGAGCGCCGCGTCGATCTCGTCCTCGGTGGCCTGGACGGCGACCATCGCCCCGCCGGCCGGGAGCGCCTGCATCAGCCGGCCGCGCGCGGCGACGATCCAGGCGGCGTCCTCCAGCGACCACAGCCCGGCGACGTGGGCCGCCGTGAGTTCTCCGATGGAGTGCCCGGCGAGGGTGTCGGGGCGGACGCCGCGCGCGTGGACCAGCCGGTGGAGGGCGGTCTCGATCGCGAAGAGTGCGGGCTGAGCCCAGGCGGTGGTGTTGAGCAGCTCGCGCGGGCCATCCGACATCACCTCGCGCAGCCTGCCGTCGAGGAACGGGTCGAACGCCTCGCAGACCTCGTCCAGGGCGCGCCGGAACTCCGGTTCGGTGGCGCTGAGTTGGGCGCCCATGCCGACGCGCTGCGCGCCCTGTCCCGTGAAGAGCAGGCCGAGCCCCCCGCCGGTGGCCTCGCCGCGCACCGCGCCGGGGGCGGTGGAGCCCTCGGCGAGGGCGGTCAGCGCGCGGGTCAGCGCCGGCAGGTCGGCGCCGACGGCGACCGCGCGGTGGGGGAACGTCTCGCGGGTGACCAGCAGCGAACGCGCGATGTCGGCCGGGGGCGGGGCGTCGTCGCGGGCGGCGAGTTCGAGGAGCCGACGCGCCTGGGCGCTGAGGGCGGGCGCCGAGGCGGCGGAGAGCGGCCAGTGGGTGACGGCCTGGTGGGCGTCGTCGGTGTCGCGGGCGGGGTCGGCGTCCGCGTTGGTCGGCTTGTCGGCGGTGCGGGGGGCCTCCTCCAGCACCACGTGGGCGTTGGTGCCTCCCATGCCGAAGGAGCTGACCCCGGCGACGAGCTTCCGCTCGGGGTGGGGCCACTCGGTGAGTCCGCGCTGCACGCGGAGGTTGAGCCGGTCGAGGGGGATGTCGGGGTGGGGCGTCTCGAAGTTGAGGCTGGCGGGCAGCCGGCGGTGCTTGAGGCTGAGGACGGTCTTGACGAGGCCGGCGATGCCGGCGGCGGCGCTGAGGTGGCCGATGTTGGTCTTCACCGAGCCGACGGGCAGCGCGTCGCCGGCGGGGCGGGCGGCGCCGAGCACCTCGCCGAGGGCGGCCGCCTCGACGGGGTCGCCGGCCCGGGTGCCGGTGCCGTGCAGCTCGACGTACTGCACGGCGTCGAGCGGCACGCCCGCGCGCCGGTACGCCTCGCGCAGAACGGCGCTCTGGGCGCGGGGGTCGGGGGTGGTGAGGGTGCGTCCGCCGCCGTCGTTGTTGGTGGCGCTGCCTCGGATGACGCAGTGGACGCGGTCGCCGTCGGCGAGGGCCTGCCGGAGGTTCTTGAGGACGACGACGGCGCCGCCCTCGCCGGGGACGTAGCCGTTGGCGCGGGCGTCGAAGGTGTGGCAGCGGCCGTCGGGGGAGAGTCCTCCCCAGCGGGCGGCGAGGAGGGTGGACTCGGCGAGCAGGTGGAGGTTGACGCCGCCGGCGAGGGCGATGCCGGACTCGCCGCGCCGCAGGCTCTCGCAGGCGAGGTGGACGGCGACCAGCGAGGAGGACTGGGCGGAGTCCAGGGTGAGGCTGGGGCCGCGCAGCTTGAGGAAGTAGGACAGCCGGTTGGCGACGAGGGCGCGTTGGGTGCCGGGCATCGCGTGGTGGCTGCCGGCGTCGAGGGCGGCGTCCCGGTGGAGCAGCTTGGCGTAGTCGTCGGCGTTGACGCCGATGAAGACGCCGACGTCGACGCCGCTCAGGGTGGAGGGGCGGAGTCGGGCGTCCTCCAGCGCGTGCCAGCCGAGTTCCAGCACGAGGCGCTGCTGGGGGTCGATGAGAGCGGCCTCGCGGGGCGAGATGCCGAAGAAGTCGGCGTCGAAGCCGGCGACATCGTCGAGGAACGCGCCGTGTTCGAGTCCAGCGGCGCCGTCGGGTCCTTCGAGGTCCGCCCGGTCCTCGGCCCGCCAGCGGTCGGCCGGCACCCGGGTGACGGCGTGCCGGCCGTCGCTGAGGAGTTGCCAGAGCTGCTCGGGGCCGTCGGCCTGCGGCAGCCGGCAGGAGATGCCGATGACCGCGACGGCGTCCTCGGGCACGTCGGCCGTGCGGTGTCCGTCGGCTGTGGCGTGACCTGCTTCGCGCATCGTCGCTCCCCGTTGGGAAATGGGCGGAGTTCAGTAATGGGCGGGAGTCGGGTGGAGGAATTTCCGGGCCCTGTCGCGGCGCGGTCCCGGTTTCAGTGCAGGAGAATCGGCTTGACCGTCTCTCCGCTTTCTGAGTCCTTGACGGCGGCGGCGATGTCGTCGAACGCGTAGGTTCTGACGAGTTTTTCGAAGGGAAATCGCCCGGCGGCGTGCAGGTCCATGAGCTGTGGTATGAGCAGCGCGGGCACGCTGTCGCCCTCGATGACGCCGTGCACGGTGCGGCCCATCAGCTGGGTGAGTCCGAGCGGCGCGTCCTGGCCGCTGCCGGCCGAGCCGGCGATGGCCGCGACCCCGCCCATGGCGAGCGCGTCGACGGCGCCGCGTGTGGTGGCCGGCAGGCCGACGGCGTCCAGCGCGAAGTCCACTCCGCCGCCGGTGCGGCGGACGAGTTCCCCGGCGACGTCGCCGGCCTCCAGCACGTGGGTGGCGCCGAGTTCGGTGGCGAGTTCGAGCCGGCCGGGGTGCAGGTCGACGGCGTAGATCGGGTCGCAGCCCGCGATCCTGGCGGCCATGATGCCGGCGAGGCCGACCGCGCCCGCGCCGAACACGGCGATGGAGGCGCCGGGTTGGGGCGCGAGCACGTTGAACACGGCGCCGGCGCCGGCCTGGAGTCCGCAGCCCAGCGGCCCGGCGAGCGTCAGGTCGAGGTCGTCCCTGACCCTGATCACGGACCGCTGAGGGGTGACGACGTGCCCGGCGAAGGAGGACTGGCCGAAGAAGTGGCCGTTGAGTTCCCGGCCGTCGCGGTCGCGGTAGGCGGTGGTTCCGTCGGTGCGGCGGCCGCGCAGGTTCAGCGGGCCCCAGTGGAGGCAGTGCATGGGGTGCGCCGAGCGGCAGTTGCGGCAGCGGCCGCAGCTGAGCGGAGCCAGCACCACCCGGTCGCCGACGGCGCAGCCGTCGACGCCGGCGCCCGTGGCCTCGACGACGCCGCTGCCCTCGTGGCCCAGGATCGCCGGCAGCGGGGGTGGCAACACCTGGTCGCGCACGAGGAGATCGGTGTGGCAGACGCCGCTCGCGACGATCCGCACCCGCACCTCGTCGGCGCGCAGTTCGTCGGCAACGGTTACTTCTTCGATCCGAAAATCCCCCGCCGTGTCGCGAAGAACCGCGGCCCGAGTCATGACCATCCACTTCTCCCTGCCTGGTAATGCGTTCTTCGAGACTCCTTCGCGCTTACCCGGAACGACAACCCCTAGGAAACCTGTAGGGCCGTCACCACAAAAAGAGAGCGACGCCTCCCCCCTAGGAATCCACTATCCCTACGGGTATGCATCGACCGTCGCCATGTGCGGTCGCTTTTCCGGGTCGATTAGGGGTTGTTCCCCTCGTTTCCGGGTCAGTTAGGGGTTGTCCCTCCGGGTGGTCGCTGGAAGATTCGGAAAGCCAGCGACGCGCCGAACGGAAGGGCACAGGCGTCCCCCCATGAGCGATCTCAGGACGGCGAGCACGACGGACAGCGACTGGGTGCGGCGTTACCATCCGTCGGCGCGTCCGGCGGTCCGGCTCGTGTGCTTTCCGCACGCCGGCGGTTCCGCCAGCTACTTCCACGGCGTCTCGGCCGCGCTGGCGCCGGACGTCGAGGTGCTCGCGGTGCAGTATCCGGGTCGGCAGGACCGCCGGGCGGAACGGCCGCTGCGCAGCGTCGAGGAGTTGGCGCGTGGCGCGGTGGCCGCGCTCAGGCCGTGGGCTGAGGCGGGGCCGCTGGCGTTCTTCGGGCACAGCATGGGCTCGATGGTGGCGTTCGAGGCGGCCGTGTCCCTGACCCGCGCCGGCCTCGCCCCCCGGCTGCTGTTCCTCTCCGGCCGCCGGGCGCCGTCCCGGGTGCGGGAGGAGAACGTGCGGCTGCGCGACGACGCGGGCATCATGGCCGAGCTGCGCGAACTGGGCGGCACGGAGGCCGCGTTGCTGGACGACGACGAGCTTCGGGAGATGATCCTGCCCGCGCTGCGCGCCGACTACCACGCGGTGGAGACCTACGGCCCGCGCTCCGGCCCGGCCGTCGCCTGCCCCATCGTCGCGCTGGTCGGCGACGACGACCCGCGCACCACGGTCGAGGAGGCCCGCGCCTGGGCCGACCACACCAGCGGCCCGTTCGACCTGAGGGTCTTCCCGGGCGGCCACTTCTACCTCAACGCGCGGGTCGGCGCCGTGTTGGAGGCCATCAACTCCCGGCTGCTGCCGGCCGGCTGACCGCCGCCCCCGCCTGTCATCCCGAAGTTCGACCCAACCGTTCGGAGGTGCTCACGATGTGGCAGTTCAAGGTCTTCCTGGAGGGGGGCCCGTCATCCTTTCCCGACGACGCGCGCGTCCAGTTCACAACCTCGCTCACGGAGAAGATCAAGCACCGCTTCGGCTCCGGTTATGAACACTTCAGGCACGAGGGCGACTTCACCACCGTCAACGGCGAGAAGCTCGCCGTGTTCCACTGGACGGACCGCACCGCCATCGCCGAGTGACCGCCCGGCCGGCCGGAGCCCCGTGACGGCCCGGCCGGCCGGCGCGTACGGCAGGCCCCCGCG
>NZ_RFFJ01000202.1 GCF_003696235.1 Streptomyces triticirhizae | reverse complement strand
GAGCGCCGGGGTGCGCTCGGCCAGTTCGGCGACGGCGGCGAGCGGCAGCGCCAGCACGGTGGTGCGCGTCGCGGCGCGCAGGGTGTGCGGCCAACGGCCGGGGTCGCCGACGAGCGCCTGGGCGCCGGCGAACGCGCCCCCGGCGAGGGTGGCCAGCTCGACCGGGCCGTCGTAGGCGCCGGGCACCGAGCGGCGGACCTTGCCGTGGGCGATCAGCAGCACCTCGGTGACGGGTGCGCCCGCCTCGGCGAGGGTCTCGCCCGCGCGGTGTTCGCGCGGCCGGCAGAGGTCGGCCAGGGCTTCGAGCGTCGGCGCGTCGTCCAGGCCGGCCAGCGGCGGGAGTTCGCGCAGCTCGGCGGGGATGACGCGGAGGTCGGGGCCGGTGGCGTGGAACTCGACGCGGCCGTCGCCGAGGGTGTGGGTCAGCCGGCGGTTGACGCGGAAGGTGCCGCCGGGGACCTCGGCCCACGGCAGGGCGCGCAGCAGCCAGCGGGGCGTGGTGCCCTGGCTCTGCGGCGGGGTCTTGAGGGTGCTGGCGAGCCGGGCGGCGGCCTCGGTGCCGAGCGCGGTGCGGGCGGCGGCTTCGGGGGCCACGACATCGGAGGTGGGGGCGTCCGCGGGGGGGCCCTTGGGGGGGGGCCCCGCGGCGGCGCGGGGGGGGGGGCGCGGCGGCGGCGGTCTGGCCGGGGAACGGGGCCCCGGAACGGGAACGGGGGCGCGGGAACGGGGGCGGGAACCCGGGCGCGGGAAACGTTTTTCCCTCACCGCCCCCGGAATGCGAACTCCCGTTCCTCGCACGGGGGTTCCCGTTCCCCGCGCGGGACTCAATGGCCGATCTCGACGTCCTGGAGAACGCCCAGCGCGTCGGGCACGAGCACGGCCACGGAGTAGTAGGCGCTCACCAGATAGGAAATGATCGCCTGTTCGCTGATGCCCATGAATCGAACGGAGAGGCTGGGCTGGTACTCGTCGGGAATTCCGGTGCGGTGCAGCCCCACCACGCCCTGGCGTTCGGCGCCGGTGCGCAGCGCCAGCACCGAGCTGGTGCCGGTCGGGCTGATCGGGATCTTGTCGCAGGGCAGCAGCGGCACCCCGCGCCAGGCCGGCACCGAGTGGCCGGCGAACTCGGCCGGCGTCGGGTAGACGCCCCTGGCGTTGCACTCCCGGCCGAACGCGGCGATGGCGCGCGGGTGGGCCAGCAGGACGCTGGGCTCCTTCCAGACGGTGGCCAGCAGGTCGTCGAGGTCGTCGGGGGTGGGCGGCCCGGTGCGGGTGTGCAGCCGCTGCCGTGGGTCGGCGTTGTGGAGGAGGCCGAACTCCCGGTTGTTGACCAGCTCGTGCTCCTGCCGCTCGCGCAACGCCTCGATGGTCAGGCGGAGTTGCTCCTCGACCTGGTTCATCGGCTCGTTGTAGAGGTCGGCCACCCGGGAGTGGACCCGCAGCACGGTCTGGGCGACGCTCAACTCGTACTCGCGCGGCGTCAGTTCGTAGTCCACGAAGGTGCCGGGCAGCGCCGGCTCGCCGACGTGGCCCGAGGCCAGCGCGATCTCGGACTCGCCGTTGGCGTTGCGCTGCCCGGGGATGCGGGTGCGGGCGGCGGCCAGATGGGCGGCGAGCGCCTCGGAGCCCGCGGCGATCCGCTCCACGTCGGCCCGCGCGAGGGTCAGCACGGTGCCGCTGGTCAGCGCGGTGAGGCCGTGCTCGAACGTGCCGGGCTCGGCCTCGGTGAGGGCCTCGGCGGCGAAGAAGTCGCCGTCAGCCAGCACGTCGAACTCGGTCTCGTTGTCGTAGGCGCCGCGCCCGCGCCGGCTGAGCTTGCCGTGCGCGATCAGCACCACGCGGTCGGCGGGATCGCCGGCGCGCACCAGCACCTCGCCGGGCACGAAGTCCCGCTGCGCGCACGCCTCGGCGAGCGCCTGGAGCGTCGGCTGGTCGTCGAAGCCGGCCAGCCCCGGGAGTTCCGTCAGCTCGGCGGGGATGACGGAGATCTCCGCGCCGGTGGAGTAGAACTCGACGCGCCCGTTGCCCACGGTGTGGCTCAGCCGGCGGTTGACCCGGAAGGTGCCGCCGGAGACCTGCACCCAGGGCAGCACCTTCAGCAGCCAGCGCGAGCTGATCGCCTGCATCTGCGGTGGCGTCTTGGTGGTGGTCGCCAACTGGCGGGCCGCCGCCGTGTCCAGGCTGAGCCGGGGCGTCGCGGCGCCGCCGGCTTCGGCCGAATTCTCGGGCGTCGGTTCGAGCGAACCCTCAACGGAAGTGGTCATACGGAAAGTGCCCCATCTGCGGATGTCCGGCGGCCAGTCAAGAGACCCTGGGATAAGGCCCTGGGATCAGGGCCGGCCAAGAAACTAAGGGCTTTTCCCGAGCCTCCGCAATCACTCAAAAGTGGCGCCAACTCCCGGATTTCCAAGGGGAATTACTGGGTAGCCCACCGGGATCAGCCGGGCCTCGGCTGGCGGCGGTGACCGACGGCGGGACCGGTGGCGGGCGGGCCGCCTACCAGGCACTAGGGTGGGGGCGCCCGGGCGCGGTGATCACGCGCCGGGGCACGCGCGCCCACGCGCGCGGCCCGCGTTCGTTCCGAACCCCTGCCGTGAGCGCGCGCGGTGGAACGCGGCCCGCGTCCGGCCGGTGCGCGGCGCGCTACGGTGGAGCGGCCGGAGGCGCGTGGTGAGGTGTGGTTCGACCTCGCACCGGGGTGGCACTTCGCACAGGTCGGCGCGGGTTCGACACAGGTTGGCGCAGGTTTGGCACGAGGTTGGGGCACATCAGTCCATGGCTAGAGGCTCGGTCCAGGTGACGCACACCGGAACTGCACGCTGGCGGCGGCGGACGGCCGTCTACGGCACGGTGGCCGAGGCCCTGGCGGCCGCCGCCGACGGAGACGTGCTGCTGCTGGGGCCCGGCACCTACCGGGAGAATCTGGTGGTCGAGCAGGCCGTGACGATACGCGGCCCGCACGACGAGCGGGACGGCCCGGCGCGGATCGCCCCCGTCGAGGGCGTTCCGCTGACGGTGCGGGGCTCCGCCACGGTGCGGGAGTTGCTGATCGAGGGCCAGGACACCACCGCGCCCGCCGTGCTGTTGGAGAGCGGCACCCCGGAGCTGACGGGGCTGCGGGTGCGGACCGCGTCGGCCGCCGGCGTCGAGGTGCGGTCCGGCGCCCGGCCGACCGTGCGGGACTGCGCGATCGCCAACGCGACCGGCGTCGGGATCAACGTCAGCGACCAGGGCGGCGGGCTCTTCGAGGACTGCCGGATCACCGAGGCGGGCCGCGCCGGGATCGCGGTGACCGGCCCCGCCCACCCGCGCCTTGAGCGCTGCCGGGTGGAACGCGCCTCGGGCGCCGGCCTCACGGTCACCGGCGACGGCAGCGCCGTGGACGCGCTCGGCTGCGTCTTCGACCAGATCAGGGGCGTCGGGGTGCGGCTGGCCGAGCGGGCCACGGCCCATCTGACGGAGTGCCAGGTCACGGGCACCACGGGCGACGGGGTGACCCTGGAGACCGACGCCGTACTCACCCTGGCCGACAGCCGGTTGACGGACATCCCGGAGAACGCCCTCGACCTGCGCTCCCGTTCGGTGCTGACGCTGATGCGCACCAGGGTCACCCGGTTCGGGCGCAACGGCGTCTCGGCGTGGGACCCGGGCACCCACGCGGACGTGCACGACTGCGAGATAGCCGAGTCCACCGGCGACTACCCGGCGGTGTGGGTGAGCGACGCGGCCACCGTGGTGCTGGAGTCCTGCGTGGTGCGCGAGGTGCCCGACGCGCTGTTCGTGCTCGACGCCGGCTCGCGCGCCGACGTGGTGGACAGCACCCTCACCGAGGTGCGCGGCTCGGCGGTCTCGGTGAGCGACGGCGCCACGGCGCGGCTGGACACCTGCCGGATCTCCGACGCCGGCACCGGCGCCTGGTTCAGGGACGCGGGCAGCGGCGGCTCGGTCACCGGCTGCGTCATCGAAGGCGGCAGGACCGGGCTGATCGTCACCAAGGGCGCCGACCCGACGGTCTCCGAGACCGACGTGCTCTCCCCGTCCGAGGCCGGGGTCTATGTGTCGGCCGGCGGCCGGGGCCGGTTCAGCCGCTGCCGGGTCAGCGACTCCGGCGGCTACGGCTTCCACGTGATCGACGGCTGCCGCAGCGAGTTGGTCCGCTGCCGCACGGAGCGCTGCGCGCGCGGCGGCTTCGTCTTCACCGAGGAGGGTCCCGAGGTGGTCGACTGCCACAGCGACGAGGCCGTGGCGCCCGGCGCCCAGCCGCCGCCGGCCCGCGCCACCGAGACGACGACGGCGGCGCCCGTTCTCTCGGAGCCGCCCCCGGCCGCGCCGGAGCCGCCCGCGCCGCCGGTGGCGGATGAGCCGGCCCAACACCGGCCGTCCGAGGCGGTGTTGGCGGAGCTGGACGCCCTGGTCGGCCTGGAGTCCGTCAAGCGGGAGGTGCGGGCGCTGATCGACATGATCGAGGTGGGCCGCCGCCGGCGGGCCGCCGGCCTCAAGGCCGCCTCGGTCCGCCGCCACCTGGTCTTCACCGGCTCCCCCGGCACCGGCAAGACGACGGTGGCCCGCCTCTACGGGGAGATCCTCGCCTCGCTGGGCGTGCTGGAGCGCGGCCACCTGGTGGAGGTCTCCCGCGTCGACCTGGTCGGCGAACACATCGGCTCCACCGCGATCCGCACCCAGGAGGTCTTCGAACGGGCCAGGGGCGGCGTGCTGTTCATCGACGAGGCGTACGCGCTCTCCCCCGAGGACGGCGGCCGGGACTTCGGCCGGGAGGCCATCGACACGCTGGTGAAGCTGATGGAGGACCACCGCGAGTCGGTGGTGGTGATCGTCGCCGGCTACACCGAGGAGATGGCCCGCTTCCTGGCCACCAACCCGGGCGTCGCCTCCCGTTTCTCCCGCACGATCGCCTTCGGCGACTACGCTCCCGAGGAACTCCTCGACATCGTCCGCCAGCAGGCGGGCGAGCACGAGTACGACCTCGCCGAGGGCACCGAGGACGCGCTGCTGAAGCACTTCACGGCGATGGACCGGGGCGCGAACTTCGGCAACGGCCGCACCGCGCGGCAGACGTTCGAGTCCATGGTCGAACGCCACGCGGGCCGCGTCGCGCGGCTCCCCGACCCCAGCACGGAGGAGCTGACGCTCCTCCACCCCCAGGACCTGCCGCCGCTGCCCTGAACCCCGTTCCCGACCGGGCACCGTGGCGGCCCGACGGCGGCCGGCCCGACCACCCCGACACCCTCACCGCCCGCCGGAACCAGGCCGACCTCGCCTCGTGGTGATCAGCCGCCGGCCTCCGTCCCCGGCGTCGACTCCACCGCCCGCGCGGGCAGCGCGTGCGCGCCCTGCGGCGGCAGCCGCTTGCCCGGCTCCGGCGCCAGGCGGCGCATCAGGGCCGCCCGTTCCTCCGTGAAGGCCGGGTCGGCCGCGTAGTCGCCGTGGCCGAGGATCGGCTCGGGCAGCGGTGAGCGCAGGTTGCGGCCGTAGTGCAGCGGGTCGGCCAACGCCGGCCGGTCCACCGGCGGTTGGTCGCCTTCCGCGACCCGCACCGGGCCGCCGATGGGGTCGGTGCGGCGCCACAGGTTCCGCCAGCACGGCAGGTCGCGGTGGAGCGCGCGCAGCGCGCCCGGGCCGAAGTACGCGGGGAACCACCGCCCGTAGAGTCGCTCCAGTGGCGAGCCGTGGGTCAGCAGCGCGATCCGGCTGCGGGTCGCCGTGTCCAACTGCCAGACGGCCGCCGCCGCCAGCACGCTGCCCTGGGAGTGGCCCGAGATCACCAGCCGCCCGCCGGTGGCGTCGATCCAGGTGCCCATCCGCCAGGACAGGTCGGGCACCGCGCGCTCCGCGTAGCAGGGCGGGGCGAACGGGTGCGCCGCCCTGGGCCAGAACGTGCCGACGTCCCACAGGATGCCGATGGTGCGGCGGGCGCCGGCGTCCCGGTAGGCGCGGCGGCCGAGCGCCAGCAGCAGTATCACGCCGAGCCCCATCAGCCAGGAGCCCAACGCCTGGCAGGCGTCCGCGACGACCTGGAGCGGTACCGGCCCGCCGTCGGCCGCCTGCGAGGGCGTCTCGCGGGTGAGCGTGCCGGCGACCGTTCCCAGCCCCAGCAGCAGGCTGACGCCGGCGATCCAGCCGACCAACGAGGGGGCGGACTCGGTGAGTTCGGCGCGCGCGACGGCCGAGGCGATCCGGCGGCTGCGGTCGGCGTCCGGCGCGCAGGACTCCTCCGGGTACCGCGCCCTGACGGTCGGCGCCAGCTCCCGGCGCCGGCGCAGCACCCGGCCCACGCCGACCAGCGCCAGCACGAGCAGCACCAGCAGCAGCGGCGGGATGGCCGCCGCCTCCCAGCTGAGCATCACCGGCGGGCCCGCGATCCGCGCGTCCGGGTCGCCCGGCACCGTCGAGGGGTCGAGCCAGTCCGCTATCCGCTGGGTCACTCCCCCGGTGAACACCCCGCCCAGCGCGCAGGCCAGCAGCGCCACGGCGGCCCCGCCGAGCCCGGCGAGCGCGCCCCGTTCCCCGTCCCGCGCCTGGCGGTGCAGCCGGAACGCGGCCCAGGCCAGCGCGACCACCAGCACGCCCTGGGCGACGACCAGCGCCGGGAACACCTCGCTGCCGGCGGGGAGTCGGCCGGCGCTGGTCCAGCCGGGACGGTGCCACGCGGTGTGCGCGAGCACCAGCACCAGCAGCGCCATCGCGCCCCACGGCAGGGCGCGGGTGGCCGGCGGCTCGGCCCGCTCGTCCGGCTCGTCCTCGCTGCGGCCGTGGCGGATCTGCCCGACGAGCAGCACCAGCCAGCCGGCGAGGGTGAACGCGGTCAGCAGCAGCCCGGTGGACGCCACCGTCGGGTCGCCGTCCGGGCCCCGGTCGTGGGCGCCGGTGGCGAAGAGCAGCGCGCTGGCGACCGTGAGGAGACCGGCGGCGGTGTGCCCGGCGCGGAGCCGGGCGACGAGCACCCGGCCGTACCAGAAGCCGGGCAGGCTCAGCGCGGCGTCCTCGCCGTCGGTGCGGGGCCGCACCGGCGGGGAGGCCGACTCGTAGGCGCTCCAGGTGCGGTGCGAGAGCCACCACAGCAGGCACAGCAGCGCGACGGGCAGCAGGCTGCCCAGCAGCAGCCGCCGGCCCGGCTGGCCCCACCAGGGGTGGGTCGCCCACGGCTCGATCCACGAGGCGCCGCGCGCGCAGGACTCCACGCCGCCGCACTGCCAGGCGACGAGGTCGAGGGAGACGGCGCAGGCGCCGGCGGTCAGCAGCACCGTGAGGGAGAGCGCGGTCAGCCGCACCAGGAGGTCGTAGCGGCGGTTGGCGCGGGCTCCGGTGCGGCCCGAAGGGCGCATCCAGTGCGCGACGTTGACGATCATGAACGGGAGCAGGAGCAGCCACAGCGCGCGGGCGCCGTTCCCCGAGGTGAGGTTGGACCAGGAGTACGCCTCGCGCACCGGCCGGGCGTCGTCCCAGGGCCGGTCCGCCAGGTCGTCGGTCCTGCGGTGCACGCTGGCGGTGGCGTCGCCGGTGATGCGGGTGGTGCGGGCGTCCTCCAGCATCTCCTGGGGCGTCGCGCCGCCGACGCCGTGCACCAGTAACTCCATGGCGGGCGCGCGCTGTCCGTGCCCCGGGCCCGGGGCCGTCGCGCGCCCCGGCGGTCCGGCCGCGTTCTCGCCCGTCGTCGCCCCCGGCGTCTCGTTCCGCGTCATCGGGTCCCCTGTCCGGCACGCTCCGTGCGCGCCTGCCTGTCAGGAACTCTCTCCCGCTCGGGCGTGGTGAACCGCCTCCGGAGGGTTGATGTCACCATGGCAGGATGAGGCGCACCGAGGACGTGGGAGGTCCTGTGAGCGACAACCAGAACCTGCTGGCTGGCCAGCGGCGGGCGCTCATCCTGGACGAGGTGCGGCGCAGGGGCGGCATCCGGGTGAGCGAGCTGACGCGAATGCTTCAGGTCTCGGACATGACGGTGCGCCGTGACCTTGATGTGCTGGCCCGGCAGGGCGCGTTGGAGAAGGTGCACGGAGGAGCGGTTCCCGTTCCGGAACGCCGCACACACGAGCCGGGATTCGAGGCGAAGTCCGCGCTGGAGCTGTCGGCCAAGAGCGCGATCGCGCGGGCGGCGGCGAGCCTGGCCAGCCCGGGCAGCGCGGTGGCGCTCTCCGGCGGCACGACGACCTTCGCGGTGGCGCACGAGCTGCTGGAGGTCCCGGAGTTGACGGTGGTCACCAACTCGGTGCGGGTGGCCGACGTGTTCCACCACGCCCGGCAGGCGGGCGAGTCGGGCAACAGCCACGACGGCGCCGACCCCGCGCGCGTGGTGCTGACCGGCGGCGTGCGCACCCCGTCGGACTCCCTGGTCGGGCCGGTGGCGGACGCGGCGATCGCCTCGCTCCACTTCGACGTGCTCTTCCTGGGCGTGCACGGGATCTCCGTGGAGGCCGGGCTCTCCACGCCCAACCTGGCGGAGGCCGAGACCAACCGGCACTTCATCCGCTCCGCGCGGCGGGTGGTGGTGGTCGCCGACCACACCAAGTGGGGGACGACGGGGCTGAGTTCGTTCGCCTCCCTGGACGAGGTCGACACCTGGGTCACGGACTCCGGGCTGCCGGACTCGGACCGGGAGGAGATCGCCGAGCACCTGGCGGAGCTGGTGATCGCGGGCGGCGAGACGCCGGACCAGCGCCCGGCCTGACGGGCGGGCCCGCGGGCGGGTCACCGGCCGTTGTCAGTGCTCGCTGCCACAATCGGCCGCGTGAACGACGACCGGCCGAGCGACCGGCTGAACGACGACCGGGTGAGCGGGGCCCGGGTGGTGCGCTGCGCGTTGGCGGAGTACCCGGACGGCTCGGTGCGGGTCTGCCCGTTGGACGCCTCGGGCCGCCCGGCCGGGGCGGCGCGGGCCGAGCCGGACGCGGCGACGGCGGTCGCGGCGCGGCCGTGGGTGACGCGCTGGGTGTGGCGTTCCACGGCCTCGGTCTATCCGGAGGTGCTGGCGGCCGGGCTGCGCGTGGAGCGGTGTTACGACGTGGAGGCCGCCGAGGCGCTGCTGTTGGGGCACGAGGGCGCCTGGGGCAGGCCGCGTTCGCTGGCGGCGGCGCTGGCCAGGCTGCGGCGGCTGCCCGAGCCGGCGGACCCGCCGCCGGGGGCGCCCGACGAGCAGCCCTCGCTCTTCGAGGCGGCGCCCGTTCCGCTGCCGGGCGGCGAGGACCCGATGAGCGCGCTGCTGGCGGTGTACGCGGCGCAGCTCGAACGCACCGGGCTGGCCCAACACCCGGAGCGGATGCGGCTGTTGCTGGCCGCCGAGTCGGCGGGCACGCTGGTCGCCGTCGAGATGCGGGCGGCCGGGCTGCCGTGGCGGGCTGACGTGCACCGGCGGCTGCTGGACGAACTGCTCGGCGAGCGCTATCCGGGCGGGGCCGAGCCCCGGCGGCTGGCCGAGTTGGCCGAGGAGGTCTCCCGGGCGTTCGGCGGGGACGTCCGGGTGCGGCCCGACCTGCCGGCCGACGTGATCCGGGCGTTCGCGCGCGCCGGCGTGCGGATCGGCAGCACCCGGGCCTGGGAGCTGCGCGGCGTCGACCACCCGGCGGTGGCGCCGCTGTTGGAGTACAAGCGGCTCTACCGGATCTGGACGGCGCACGGCTGGTCCTGGCTGCGCACCTGGGTGCGGGACGGCAGGTTCCGCACCGAGTACGTGGTCGGCGGCACGATGTCGGGCCGCTGGACGACGCACGGCGGCGGCGCGCTCCAGATCCCGAAGGTGGTGCGCCGGGCGGTGGTGGCCGACCCCGGGTGGCGTCTTGTGGTGGCCGACGCCGACCAGTTGGAGCCCCGGGTGCTGGCGGCGATCTCCCGCGACCGGGGGCTGATGGCCGTCGCGTCCAGCGCCGACGACCTGTACACCCGGCTCGCGGCGGGGCAGGGCGTGGGGTGGGACCGGTCGGCGGCGAAGCTGGCCCTGCTGGGCGCGATCTACGGGCAGACCTCGGGCGACGGTCTGCGCCATCTCGCCGACCTGCGGCGGCGGTTCCCGGCGGCGGTGGCGCACGTCGACGAGGCGGCGCTGGCCGGCGAGCGCGGGGAGGCGGTCCGCACCTGGCTGGGCCGCACCAGCCCGGCGGCCGACGAGGACACGCCGGGCGTCGGCGCGACGGCCCGGGCCAGGGGCCGCTTCACGCGGAACTTCGTGGTGCAGGGCTCGGCGTCCGAGTGGGCGCTGCTGATGCTGGCCGCGCTCCGCGCGGAACTGCGGGGGATGGCGGCCGAGTTGGTCTTCTTCCAGCACGACGAGGTGGTGGTGCACTGCCCGGAGAACGAGGCGGAGGCGGTCACCACGGCGGTGGCGACCGCCTCCCGCGAGGCGGCCCGCCTGGCCTTCGGCGACACCCCGGTGCTGTTCCCGTTCACGACGGCGACGGTGGAGTGCTACGCCAACGCGAAGTAGCCTCCGGCTCGGTTCGGGGACGCCGGCGCCGCCGCGGCGGCGCGGCGGGGGTGGCCTGCGGCCGGCGGCCGGGCGGTGGCCTG
>NZ_RFFJ01000201.1 GCF_003696235.1 Streptomyces triticirhizae | reverse complement strand
ACCAGCGCCGCCAACGCCCAGGCGGCGCCGCCCCGTTGCCCCGGCAGCGCGGTCAGCGCCAGCGCGCCCGGCGGGCTCGCCGGCAGCTCGTGCGCCGCCTCCCACGGGGCGATCGCCAGCAGCGCCAACGGCCCCTCGGCCACGGGCCCCAACTCCTCGGCGAGTTCGGCGCCGGCCGCCGCGCCCTCCTCGCCGTGCCCGGCGAGGAGGGCGCGCAGCAGCTCCCCGAGCCGGGCGCCGACCCGCGCCTCCTCGGCCAGCAGCGCCCCCGCGCGGCGGGCGACGACCATCGCCTCGGCCAGCCGTGGGTCGTCGAGCGCCAGCGCCCCGTCGTCCAACAGCCAGATGTAGCCGTGCACCACCCCGCCGTGGCGCACGGGCAGGCAGAGCCGCCCGGTGCGCACGCCGGCGGCAGGCTCCGGCGGGATTCGCACCGGCGCGCGCGCCGTGGTGATGCCGAAGCCCTCGAACCACGCGCGGACCGCCGCCGTCGAGCCGCGCCGCAGGATGGAACGGGTGCGGACCGGGTCCAGCACCCCCTCGTCCTCGCTGTCGTGGGCCCCGAAGGCGATCAGTCGGAAGTCCCGGCCCTCCAGCGTGGCCGGGGCGTCGAGCAGCGCGCAGACCTCGTCGATCAGTTCCTGGAGTTCCCGATGGGCGGAGCGCATCCCCCGTTCGTCACCTCCCGTCTCGCGCCGGCGCGGTTCTCTCGCCACCATTCTCGTTGAGTGGCCCGGCAGCGCCTAAGGAAGCGGCCCCCGACCCCCATACAGATGTCTGAACTCCGCCGGCCCGGCGCTCGACAGCTGTCGATAGGCGCCGGGCAGGCGCGGTCCTACCGTGGTCCCGACCGGCTGGTACCGCTTCGCCGAACCCGTTCGGCCAACCCCGGGAGGTGCTCGTGCTGGGACCCGTACTGCTCGCCGCCGCCGGCAGCGAACGCGTGCGGCGGCTGGTGTCGTCCGCCCCGCTGACCCGCCCCGTCGTGGACCGTTTCATCGCGGGCGAGGAGCTGTCCGACGCCCTCGACGCCACCACCGTCCTGCTGGCCCGGGGCCTGACCGTCACCCTGGACCGGCTCGG
Source organism: Streptomyces triticirhizae (assembly GCF_003696235.1). Taxonomy (GTDB): domain Bacteria; phylum Actinomycetota; class Actinomycetes; order Streptomycetales; family Streptomycetaceae; genus Streptomyces; species Streptomyces triticirhizae. The sequence continues at coordinate 9,506 of NZ_RFFJ01000201.1, read as the reverse complement.
CGAGTCCGTCACCGACCCGGCCCGGGCCAGCCGCAACCGCGACGGCTATCTGGCCCTCGTCGACGAGCTGGCCGCCGCCGGCCTCGCCGAACGGGCCGAGCTGTCCGTCAAGCTCTCCGCCTTCGGCCAGGCGCTTCCCGACGGGCACGACATCGCCCACCGCAACGTGGCCCGGGTGGTCGCCGCCGCCAGCGACGCCGGCACCGCCGTCACGTTGGACATGGAGGACCACCGCACCGTGGACTCCACCCTGGCCATCCACCGCGAGCTGCGCGCCCGGCACCCGGAGACCGGCGCCGTCCTCCAGTCCTACCTGTTCCGCAGCGAGGACGACGCCCGCGCGCTCGCCGCCGCCGGGGCCCGGGTCCGGCTGGTCAAGGGCGCCTACCGGGAGCCGCCCGAGGTCGCCTTCCAGCGAAGGCCCGAGGTGGACCTCGCGTATGTCCGCTGCCTGCGGACGTTGATGGCCGGCGCCGGCTACCCCATGGTCGCCACCCACGACCCCCGGCTGGTCGCCGTCGCCGAGGAGCTGGCCAAGCGGGCCGGGCGGGCGTTCGACGGCTACGAGTTCCAGATGCTCTTCGGCATCCGCGACGCCGAACAGCGCCGGCTCGCCGCCCAGGGCCACCGGGTCCGCGTCTATGTCCCCTACGGCACCGACTGGTACGGCTACTTCATGCGCCGGCTCGCCGAGCGGCCGGCCAACCTCGCCTTCTTCGCCCGCTCCCTGGCCACCCGAGGCTGACCGCGCCCGGGAACCGGACCGGAACCGGACCGGACCGGAACCGCCACGAACACCGAACACCGGAACACCGAACACCGAAGGAGAACGGCCATGGACGCTGTGACCCAGGTCCCCACGCCGGCCAACGAGCCGGTGCTCGGCTACGCCCCCGGCTCGCCCGAACGCGCCCGCCTGGAGCGCGCGTTGAAGGAGCTGAGCGAGAACCCGATCGACCTGCCCATGACCATCGGCGGCCGACAGCGGATGGGCGGCGGGAAACGCTTCGACGTGGTCCAGCCGCACCGCCACGCCGCCCGGCTCGGCACCTACGGCAACGCCACCGAGCAGGACGCCAGGGACGCCATCGACGCGGCGCTCGCCGCCGCCCCTGCGTGGCGCGCGCTCTCCTTCGACGACCGGGCCGCCGTCTTCCTGCGCGCGGCCGAGCTGCTCTCCGGCCCCTGGCGGGCCACCATCGCTGCCTCGACCATGCTCGGCCAGTCCAAGACCATCCAGCAGGCGGAGATCGACGCGCCCTGCGAGCTGATCGACTTCTGGCGGTTCAACGTCCACTTCGCGCGGGAGATCCTCGCCGAGCAGCCGCCGGTCCAGCCCAAGGGCGTCTGGAACCGGATGGACTACCGGCCGCTGGAGGGCTTCGTCTACGCGGTCACCCCGTTCAACTTCACCGCCATCGCCGGCAACCTGCCGACCGCGCCGGCACTGATGGGCAACGTCGTGGTCTGGAAGCCCTCGCCCACCCAGACCCACGCGGCCGTCCTGCTGATGCGGCTGCTGGAGGAGGCGGGGCTGCCGGCCGGCGTCATCAACCTGGTCACCGGCGACGGCCGCGCCGTCTCGGAGGTCGCCCTCCCGCACCGCGACCTGGCCGGCATCCACTTCACCGGCTCCACCACCACCTTCCGCACGCTGTGGCGCGGCGTCGGCGAGAACCTCGACCGCTACCGCAACTACCCGCGCGTGGTGGGGGAGACCGGCGGCAAGGACTTCATCGTCGCCCACCCCAGCGCCGACCCGGCCGTGGTGCGCACGGCCATCGTGCGCGGCGCCTTCGAGTACCAGGGCCAGAAGTGCTCGGCCGCCTCCCGCGCCTATGTCCCCCGCTCGCTCTGGGAGGCCGGGCTGCGCGAGCAACTGGCCGCCGAGACCGAGGGGTTGACCATGGGCGACCCCACCGACCTGGGGAACTTCATGGCGGCCGTGATCGACGAGCGCGCCTTCGCCAAGAGCAGGGACGCCATCGAACGGGCCAAGGCCGACCCGACCTGCGAGATCGTCGCTGGCGGCGGCTACGACGACAGCGTGGGGTACTTCGTCCGGCCGACGGTGCTGACCTGTTCGGACCCGACCAACGAGGTGTTCACCACCGAGTACTTCGGACCGATCATCGCCGTTCACGTCTATGAGGACGACGACTTCGACACCATGCTCGACCAGATGGAGTCGGTCGCCGACTACGCGCTGACCGGCGCGTTTCTCGCCCGGGACCGGGCGGCGGCGGCCGAGGCCAGCGAGCGGCTGCGCTTCGCCGCCGGCAACTTCTACCTCAACGACAAGCCGACCGGCTCCGTCGTCGGCCAGCAGCCCTTCGGCGGCGCCCGTGCCTCCGGCACCAACGACAAGGCCGGCTCCAAGTTCAACCTGCTGCGCTGGGTCTCCCCGCGCGTGATCAAGGAGACCCAGGTGCCGCCCACCGACTACCGGTATCCGCACATGGGGTGACCCCTCCACCCTGGCGGCCGGCTCGGCCCCCCACCACGCACCACAGGACCCACCGGAACCATCGGCCCCACGGGCCCCGGTGGCAACGGTGGGGGGCCGTCCGCGTCTCAGATAGTAGGACGGTCAAGCATTTGGGCAGACAGCATGGCTCGGGCGGGCTATTTTGGGTGAGGTTCCGCTGTGGGCTCGGCGAACTTTGTTGATATCCCACAGTGCGCCCCAGCGTTCTCTCACACCGGGTCGCCGTCGCCCCGGCTCCGCTGTCCCCCCAGTCACGCACCCTGGAGCTGACCGCCATGGACGCCACCGCAGTCACCGCTGCCCCCGCCGTCACCGCCGTCGCCCAACTCCCCGGTGAGCGCCCGGCGGACGCCCGCCCCAGCGCGCTCAGCCAGGCCAGGGCCGAGGCCAGGGCGGCCAGGATCGCCGCCCGCCGGCACGCCGCGACCGCCCTCCAGTCCGCCCTCGACCGTCGGGACAACGGCGGCCCCGTCGAGTCCTGAGGTCCCGGCAGCCCCACCGAACGCCCAACGTCCGCATCGTGGACGGATTTCCCTCGAAGAGTGGGACGGGCATAGGGTTCCCGGCATGGCTAGCGGTATCAATCTCGCGGTGATCCCCGGTGACGGCATCGGCCCAGAGGTGGTCGCGGAGGGGCTGAAGGTCCTCACCGCCGTGCTGCCGTCCGAGGTGAAGCTGGAGACCGCCACCTACGACCTGGGGGCGAGCCGCTGGCACCGGACCGGGGAGACGCTCCCCGACGAGGAGTTGGAGCGACTCAAGGCGCACGACGCGATCCTGCTCGGCGCCATCGGGGACCCGACCGTTCCCTCCGGCGTGCTGGAGCGCGGGCTGCTGCTGAAGCTGCGCTTCGCGTTCGACCACTACGTCAACCTCCGCCCCAGCCGCCTCTTCCCCAACACCCCGACGCCGCTCGCCGGCCGCCCCGACATCGACTTCGTCGTCGTCCGCGAGGGCACCGAGGGTCCCTACGTGGGCAACGGCGGCTCGATGCGGACCGGCACCCCGGCCGAGGTGGCCACCGAGGTCAGCCTCAACACCGCCTTCGGCGTCGAGCGCGTGGTGCGGGACGCCTTCGAGCGCGCCGCCGCCCGCCCGGCGAAGAAGCTCACCCTGGTCCACAAGAACAACGTCCTGGTCCACGCCGGCCACCTGTGGAAGAACACGGTGGACCGGGTCGCCCGGGAGTACCCCGACATCACCGTCGACTACCTGCACGTGGACGCGGCCACGATCTTCTTCGTGACCCAGCCCCAGCGGTTCGACGTGATCGTCACGGACAACCTCTTCGGTGACATCCTCACCGACCTGGCCGCCGCCATCACCGGCGGCATCGGCCTCGCCGCCTCAGGGAACATCAACCCGACGGGCGCCTTCCCCTCCATGTTCGAGCCGGTCCACGGCTCGGCCCCGGACATCGCCGGCACCGGCAAGGCCGACCCCACCGCGACCGTGCTGTCGGTCGCCCTGCTCCTGCGTCACCTCGGCTACCAGGCCGAGGCCGCCCGGATCGAGGACGCCGTCACGGCCGACCTCGCCGAGCGCGACGCCGCCGCCCCGCGCACCACCGAGGCCATCGGTGACGCGCTGGCGGCACGAGTAGCCAACTAGCCCGCTCGGCAAGGCCCCTGGGCCGCCGGGCTCGGTGCCCGGCGGCCGGTGGCGAGCCGCCGCTGGGTGCCGTGGGTATCCGCATCCCAGGACCGCGTCCGGCCAACGGGCCGAGCGCCGTCGCGCCCCGACGGTGCCCGTTCCCTACGGATGTGTCACCCTTGTGTGTCCCGATGCTCGGACTTCCTACTAACGGAGCCGGTTCGCGGTCCGCCTCGACACCCAGTGAAGGAACGCGCTCACCATGACGACGTCTCCCCTCCCCTTCGACATCACCCCATCCGACCACCCGGTCTCCGACGCGGACCGCGAGGCGGTGCTGGCCAACCCCGGCTTCGGCCAGTACTTCACCGACCACATGGTCACCATCCGGTGGACCGAGGACCAGGGCTGGCACGACGCCCGACTCCAGCCCTACGGGCCCCTCTCCCTCGACCCCGCGACAAAGGTCCTGCACTACTCGCAGGAGATCTTCGAGGGACTCAAGGCCTACCGGCAGGCCGACGGCTCGGTCGCGGTCTTCCGCCCCGAGGCCAACGGCGAACGCTTCCAGCGCTCCGCCCGCCGGCTCGCGATGCCGGAGCTGCCGATCGAGACCTTCGTCGAGGCCATCGACGTCCTGGTCAGGCAGGACGAGGCATGGGTCCCGCCGAGCGGCGAACAGTCGCTCTACCTGCGGCCGTTCATGTTCGCCACCGAGGTCGGCCTGGGCATCAACCACCCGGCCAACGAGTACCTCTTCATGGTGATCGCCTCCCCGTCCGGCGCCTACTTCCCGCGCGGCATCAAGCCCGTCTCCGTCTGGCTCTCCAAGGAGTACGTCCGCGCCGCCCCCGGCGGCACCGGCGACGCCAAGACCGGCGGCAACTACGCCGCCGCCTTCGTCGCCCAGGCCGAGGCCGTCCGCCAGGGCTGCGACCAGGTCGTCTGGCTGGACGCGGTGGAGCACCGCTGGGTCGAGGAGATGGGCGGCATGAACCTCTACTTCGTCCGGGGCACCGGCGAGGACGCCGAGATCGTCACCCCCCAGCTCACCGGCGCCCTGCTGCCCGGCATCACCCGCGACTCACTGCTGCGGATCGCCAGCGACCTGGGGCACTCGACCGGCGAGGTCAAGATCTCCACGGAGGACTGGCGGCAGGGCAACGCCGACGGCACCATCAGCGAGGTCTTCGCGTGCGGCACCGCCGCCGTGATCACCCCCGTCGGCTCCGTCCGCTCCAACGACGGCGACTGGACCGTCGGCGACGGCCAGCCCGGGCCGATCACCCAGCGCCTGCGCGCCGAACTGCTCGGCATCCAGACCGGTCAACGCCCCGACCCCTACGGCTGGATGCACCCCGTCCGCTGACCGTCCGCTGGCCGTTCGCTGACCGGGGAACGTTCCGCCCCCGGACCCGCGCCCACCAGGCGTGGGTCCGGATGGTGAGACGGGTTGGGCGGCCCTGGCCACCCGTGGCAGACTGCCGGCGTGCTCTCGTTCGCCATCATTATTGGTGACCAGCGCGCCGGTCGGCAGTGACCGCTGAACACCGCACAGGACACGCGGCAGCGGACCACTCGGTCCCAGACCCGCGCGCAGACCTCTCGCACCCGCGAGGGGTCTTTTCGTTTTCCGGCCCACCACGCCGGAGCGGGAGCGCCGGGCGAGGGCGACCACGCCGCCCCACGAACACACACAGAAGCGCGGAACGCGCGGACCACAGGAGCCTCAAGGCCATGACGACGGATGCCACCTCGCCCCAGCCACCGAACGACGACTTCCACGTGTTTGACACCACGCTGCGTGACGGCGCGCAGCGTGAGGGCATCCACCTCACCGTCGCCGACAAGCTGACCATCGCCCGCCACCTCGACGACTTCGGCGTCGGCTTCATCGAGGGCGGCTGGCCGGGCGCCAACCCCAGGGACACCGAGTTCTTCCAACGCGCCGCCCGCGAGGTCGAGTTCCGCCACGCCCAGCTGGTCGCCTTCGGCTCGACCCGCAGGGCCGGCGTCGACGTCGCCGACGACCCGCAGGTCGCGGCGCTGCTGGACTCGGGCGCGCCGGTGGTGACGCTGGTCGCCAAGTCCCACGACCGCCACGTCGAACTGGCGCTGCGCACCACCCTGGACGAGAACCTCGCCATGGTGGCCGACACCGTCCGCCACCTGCGCGCGCGGGGCCGCCGGGTCTTCGTCGACTGCGAGCACTTCTTCGACGGCTACGCCGACAACCCCGACTACGCCCTGGCCGTCGTCCGCGCCGCCCGCGACGCCGGAGCCGACGTCGTGGTCCTCTGCGACACCAACGGCGGCTCCCTGCCGGCGCGCGTGTCCGACACCGTGCGCGCCGTGCGCGAGGCCACCGGCGCGCGGCTCGGCATCCACGCCCAGGACGACAGCGGCTGCGCCGTCGCCAACACCCTGGCCGCCGTGGACGCCGGCGCCACCCACGTCCAGGGCACCGCCAACGGCTACGGCGAACGGGTCGGCAACGCCAACCTCTTCCCCGTCGTCGCCGCCCTGGAGCTGAAGTACGACCGGCGGGTGCTGCCCCCCGACGCCCTCACCGAGATGACCCGGATCTCGCACGCCATCGCCGAGGTCGTCAACCTGCCGCCGGCCACCCACCAGCCCTACGTCGGCGTCTCCGCGTTCGCCCACAAGGGCGGCCTGCACGCCTCCGCCATCAAGGTCGACCCCGACCTCTACCAGCACATCGACCCCGAACTGGTCGGCAACTCCATGCGGATGCTGGTCTCCGACATGGCCGGCCGCGCCTCCGTCGAACTCAAGGGCCGCGAGCTGGGCTTCGACCTGGCGGGCGACCGCGAGCTGGTCGGCCGGGTGGTCGCCCGGATCAAGGAACAGGAGCGCAACGGCTTCACCTACGAGGCCGCCGACGCCTCGTTCGAGCTGCTGCTGCGCGACGAGGCCGCCGGCCGCCGCGACCGCTTCTTCGAGCTGGAGTCCTGGCGCACCATCACCGACCACAGGACCGACGGCGGGATGGTCAACGAGGCCACCGTCCGGCTGTGGGTCAAGGGCGAGCGGGTGCTGGCCACCGGCGAGGGCAACGGCCCCGTCCACGCCCTGGACCAGGCGCTGCGCACGGCACTCGAACGCACCTTCCCGCAGCTCGCCCGCATCCAGCTGATCGACTACAAGGTCCGCATCCTGGAGGGCAGGTCGGGCACCCAGTCCACCACCCGGGTCCTGATCACCAGCGGCGACGGGCAGGCCGAGTGGTCTACGGTAGGGGTCGCGGACAACGTGATCGCCGCCTCCTGGCAGGCCCTGGACGACGCCTACACCTACGGGCTGCTGCGCGCCGGGCTGCGCCCCGCGGGCTGAGCCAGGCGTCTCGGGGGCGGCGGGGCGGAGCCCCTGTGGGGTTCCTCTAACGCGCCTCGGGTGGCCTCTGTCCACTCCGGGCACCTCGCGCGTGGTGACCTTCCGGTTCTGTGTGGCGCGGCCATGAATTCAGGGAGGAGACTGTGTGGACCCAACGAGAGCCCTCAGGAGCGGAGTTTCGTAGGGTCTATACATGACCGATCACGCCGATACCGCAGCCCCCGAGGCGCCAGCCGCCACCGACACCCGGGGCCGGGTGGCCGAGCTGCTGGCGATCCGCGCCGAGGCGCTGCGCGGCCCGTCCGAGAAGGCGACCGAGGCGCAGCACGCCAAGGGCAAGCTCACCGCCCGCGAGCGCATCGGTCTGCTGCTGGACGAGGACTCCTTCCACGAGGTGGGCCAGCTCCGCCGCCACCGGGCCACCGGCTTCGGCCTGGAGGCCAAGCGCCCCTACACCGACGGCGTGGTCACCGGCTGGGGCACGGTCCACGGCCGCACGGTCTTCGTCTACGCCCACGACTTCCGCATCTTCGGCGGCGCCCTCGGCGAGGCACACGCCGCCAAGATCCACAAGCTGATGGACATGGCGCTGGCCGCCGGCGCCCCCCTGGTCTCGCTCAACGACGGCGCCGGCGCCCGCATCCAGGAGGGCGTCTCGGCCCTCGCCGGCTACGGCGGCATCTTCCAGCGCAACACCCGCGCCTCCGGCGTCATCCCGCAGATCAGCGTGATGCTCGGCCCGTGCGCCGGCGGCGCCGCCTACTCGCCGGCGCTCACCGACTTCGTCTTCATGGTGCGGGAGACCGCCCAGATGTTCATCACCGGGCCCGACGTGGTGCAGGCGGTCACCGGCGAGGAGGTCACCCAGAACGGCCTGGGCGGCGCCGACGTGCACGCCGGCACCTCCGGCGTGGCGCACTTCGCCTACGACGACGAGGAGACCTGCCTGGAGGAGGTCCGTTTCCTCCTCTCGCTGCTCCCCGCGAACAACCGCGAGAACCCGCCGTCCGCCCCCACCAAGGACCCGGCCGACCGCCGTTGCGACTCCCTGGTCGACCTGGTGCCGCTGGACGGCAACCGCCCCTACGACATGCGGGCGGTGATCGAGGAGCTGGTCGACGACGGCGAGTTCCTGGAGGTCCACGAGCGCTGGGCCACCAACGTCATCTGCGCGCTGGCCCGCCTCGACGGCCAGGTGGTGGGCATCGTCGCCAACCAACCCCAGTCGCTGGCCGGGGTGTTGGACATCCACGCCTCGGAGAAGGCGGCCCGCTTCGTTCAGATGTGTGACGCCTTCAACATCCCGATCGTCACCCTGCTCGACGTCCCCGGCTTCCTGCCCGGCGTGGACCAGGAGCACGGCGGGATCATCCGGCACGGCGCCAAGCTGCTGTACGCGTACTGCAACGCGACGGTGCCGCGCATCTCGCTGGTGCTGCGGAAGGCCTACGGCGGGGCGTACATCGTGATGGACTCCCAGTCCATCGGCGCCGACCTGACCCTGGCCTGGCCGAGCAACGAGATCGCCGTGATGGGCGCCGAGGGCGCGGCCAACGTCATCTTCCGCCGACAGATCGCCGCCGCCGAGGACCCGGAGGCGATGCGCGACCGGATGGTCAAGGAATACAAGGCGGAGTTGATGCATCCCTACTACGCTGCCGAGCGCGGCCTGGTGGACGACGTGATCGACCCGGCCGAGACCCGCACCGTGCTGATCCACGCGCTGGAGATGCTGCGCAGCAAGCACGCCGACCTGCCCGCCCGCAAGCACGGCAACCCGCCCCAGTGATCCGGCCGTTCCACGTGCCGAGTGAGGAAGCCACCGATGACCTCTGAGACGAGCGACCCGCGCCTGGTGCGGGTGGAGAAGGGCGCGGCCAGCGACGAGGAACTGGCCGCCGTCACCGCGCTGCTGCTGGCCAGGGCCGCCCAGCGCGAGACCCCGGCCGAGGCCGGCAGGCCGAGCCAGTCGACCGCCGGCTGGCGCCGCCTGGAGCGGGCCAGCGCCTACCGCGCCCCGCACAGCTGGCAGGGCTGACCGCCCGCGCGCCCGGCGCGGCGGCGGGGCGTG
>NZ_RFFJ01000200.1 GCF_003696235.1 Streptomyces triticirhizae | reverse complement strand
CGCCGCCTGGCGTGCCGCGCCGCGCCGCCCCTGCCCCGCGCGCCGCGCGTCGTGCGCGCGAACCACGCCAGGCGCGAGGGCCGCGAACGACTCGTCAGCCGCGTCCACACTCCCCTGAGCCTCATGGTCCCTCCCCTTCGACGGCCGTGCCCACAGCCCTGTCCATCCGATGGCCCCCATACTCCTTCACGGCACTGACACCCGGCATCCCCACAGCTGACGCACCGTGGGGCTGGACCGCCGAAAAGGGGCGCACGTTGTCGGCGCACGGTGGTGAAACCGGCGCACAACTCCCGCCCACCCATCGGACGCGCGCCCCACCGGATCGGCTCCCGCCGCAACCTCCGGGCGCGTCGCGGCCGTTGAGCCCGTCAAGGCCGTTGGCGCCGTCGGCGCCGTTGGCCATGCGTCGGCGCCTCATCTGTCGATGCGCACGGTGGCGCCGCTCAACTCGGCGTCCAGCGCCTCGCGGTCGGCCGCCACCATCAGCTCGGCCAGCTCCCGCCAGTGCGTGCGCGGCCGCCAGCCCAGCAGCCGCTCGGCCTTCGCCGGGTCGCCGACCAGCGCGTCCACCTCGCTGGGCCGCTCATACTTGGGGTCGAAGCGGACATACCGCTCCCACTCCAGCCCGCCGGCGGCGAACGCGGCCTGGAGGAAGTCGCGGACGGTCGCCGGAACGCCCGTCGCCACCACGTAGTCGTCGGGCTCGTCGCGCTGGAGCATCAGCCACATCGCCTCGACGTACTCCGGCGCGTAGCCCCAGTCCCGGACCGCGTCCAGGTTCCCCAGGTAGAGCCGGTCCTGGAGGCCGGCGCCGATCCGGGCCACGGCGCGGGTGATCTTGCGGGTGACGAAGGTCTCGCCCCGGCGCGGCGACTCGTGGTTGAAGAGGATGCCGTTGACCGCGAACATCCCGTACGCCTCGCGGTAGTTGACGGTCGACCAGTAGCCGTAGACCTTGGCGCAGCCGTAGGGGCTGCGCGGATGGAACGGCGTGTCCTCGTTCTGCGGCGGCGGCGTGGAGCCGAACATCTCCGAGGAGGACGCCTGGTAGATCCGGGTGTCCACGCCGCTGGCCCGGATCGCCTCCAGCAGCCTGAGGGTGCCGAGGCCGGTGGTGTCGGCGGTGTAGAGCGGGGTGTCGAAGGAGACCCGCACATGCGACTGGGCGCCCAGGTTGTAGACCTCGTCGGGCTCCGTCTCGCGCAGCAGGTTGACCAGCGCGACGCCGTCGCTGAGGTCCGCGTGGTGCAACACCAGGGTGCGCTCGGGATGTTGCGGGCCCTGGTAGATGTGGTCGATCCGCTCGGTGTTGAACGAGGAGGAACGGCGCAACAACCCGTGCACGGTGTACCCCTTGGCCAGCAGCAGCTCGGCCAGGTACGAGCCGTCCTGCCCGGTGATTCCGCTGATCAGCGCGGTCTTGCCCATCGAACTTCTCCCTTGTGATGCCGAATGGCCGGTGGGCCGTTCACGTACCGTGCTCCCTCGGCGGCTGTCAGTGGCGCCTGGCACAATCCGGTTCCATGACGACGCTGTTGCCGCCGAACGCGCGGATCTTCGTGGCCGGGCACCGAGGGCTCGCCGGCTCCGCCATCGCGGCGGAGCTGGCCGGGGCGGGCCACGAGGTGATCACCCGCCCCAGGGAGCGGCTGGACCTGCGGGACGCGGAGGCCACCGGGGCCTTCCTGCGCCAGGTGCGCCCGGACGCCGTGGTGTTGGCCGCCGCCCGGGTCGGCGGGATCATGGCCAACGCCGGCCAGCCCGTGCCCTTCCTTGAGGACAACCTCCGCATCCAGCTGAGCGTGATCGCCGGTGCGCACGCCGCCGACGTGGACCGGCTGCTCTTCCTCGGCTCCTCCTGCATCTACCCGCGCGAGGCGCCGCAGCCGATCCCGGAGGAGGCGCTGCTGACCGGCCCGTTGGAGCCCACCAACGAGCCCTACGCCCTGGCCAAGATCGCCGGGATATCCCAGGTCCGGTCCTACCGGCGGCAGTTCGGCCGCTCGTACATCGCGGCCATGCCGACCAACCTCTACGGCCCGAGGGACAACTTCGACCCGGAGACCGCCCATGTGCTGCCCGCGCTGATCCGCCGGTTCGACGAGGCGCGCCGGGAGGGCCGCGCCGAGGTGACGCTGTGGGGCAGCGGCCGGCCGCGCCGCGAGTTCCTGCACAGCGCGGACCTGGCGCGGGCCTGTCGGCTGCTGTTGGAGTCCTACGACGGCGAGTTGGCGCTGAACGTGGGCTGCGGCGAGGACCTGTCGATCGCCGAGCTGGCCGACCGGATCGCCTCGGTCGTCGGGTACGAGGGGCGGATCGCCTGGGACACCGGCCGGCCGGACGGCACCCCGCGCAAGCTGCTGGACATATCCCGGCTGCGCGCGCTGGGCTTCGCGCCCTCGATACCGCTGCCCGAGGGGCTGGCCGACACCCACGCCTGGTGGCGCGCCCAGCTCTCGGGCTGAGGAGCCTCGCGGTGCGCGTCCCCGGGGCGCGAGCGCACGCCCCAGGGGTGAACGTTTCGTCATCGGCCGGCCGTCACCAGGCGCCCCGGCCGCTGACCACCGCGCGCACGGTCCTGGCGAGCACGTCCAGGTCGCCGGTGAGCGTCCAGTTGTCGGCGTAGGCGAGGTCGAGCGCCAGGCCCTCGTCCCAGGACAGCTCGGACCGGCCGCTCACCTGCCAGGGCCCGGTCAGCCCAGGGCGCACGCTCAGCCGGCGCAGCTCGACCGTGCCATAGCGGGCCACCTCGTCCGGCAGCGGCGGGCGGGGCCCCACCAGGGCCATCTCGCCGCGCACCACGTTGACCAGCTGGGGGAGTTCGTCGAGCGAGGTGCGGCGCAGCAGCCGGCCGACCCGGGTGATCCTCGGGTCCCGGCGGATCTTGAACAGCGGCGTGGCGCAGTGCTCGTTGACCGCCTCCAGGGCCGGCCGGTGGCGGTCGGCGTCGGGCACCATGGTGCGGAACTTCCACAGGGTGAACGGCGTTCCCCGGTGCCCGATGCGGGTCTGTCGGTAGAGCACCGGGCCCGGGGAGTCCAGCCGCACGGCCAGCGCCAGCGCGGCGAACAGCGGGGCGAGCACCACCAGGGCCAGCGCCGCGACGATCCGGTCGGTGGCCGCCTTCCACAGCAACGGAGCGCCCCGGCGGGGCGGCGGGGCGACATGGAGGAGGTTGAGGCCGGCGGCGCTGGCCACCGTGACGCGGTGCCTGGCCACCTCGGTCAGCCCCGAGGTCACGCAGAGCGCGAGCCCCGCGTCCTGCACCGACCAGCACAGCCGCCGCAGCCGGTCGCCGCCCAGCCTGGTCCCCGGCACCAGGAGCACCAGGTCGGCGCTCTGCCGGCGGGCGGCGGCGAGCACCCCCGAGCCGTCGGTGCCGGCCGGGATCAGGTCGGGCACCTCAGGGCAGTGGGCCGGCGGCTCGACCGGCAGCCGGGACAACGGCGGGACGCCGCTGGTGAGTTCGCCGGGGCCCAACAGCACGGCGCCGACGGTGACATAGGCGTGGTCGGTGCCGGCCGCCAGCCGCGCGGTGACCGCGTCCACGGCGTCGGGCTCGCCCACCACCAGCACCCGGCGCACCGCCTCGGCGCGGTGGCGCCGCTGGGTGAGGTGCCGGTGCAGCGCGGCGGCGGTCAAACCGGTCACCAGCGGCGCCGGGAGCAGCGCGAGGGCGGCGGCCGACACCTCGGAGCCCTCCCCGAGGACGGCCCGCAGCCCGGCCAACAGGCCCAGCAACAGCAGCCAGTCGTGCGCTGAGGCCAGCAGCCCCCGGCTCTCGCCCAGCCGCCCGGGCCGATAGCGGCCGTGCGCGGCCCGTAACGCCAGCCACCCGGCGGTGGCCACCGCCGCCGCGGCCAACGGCCGGGGCTGGTCGGTCAGGTGATAGACGAGCAGCACCGGGGCCAGCACGCCGGCGGCGTCGGCGGCGACGGCCGCCGGCGCGTACCACCGTGCCTCATCCGGCCGCCCGGCCGGCCACCGGCCGGTGACCTGCGGTCTTCGGACACTTCCGGAGCGTGAGACGTCTGGATGGCGCATATCCCCCCCCGAGTGGTGAACGCGAGTGACGCCGAGCGAACCGACACGACGGACCTGAAACGACGGACCTGAAACGACCGAACCAGCGAACGAAGCGAAGTGAAGTGAACGGAGACGAACGGGACGGCCGGCGGCGCGCCACCCCGCGCGACGCCCCAACGGTGGCTAACAACGGCGAACGACTCACAACAGCAACCAACAACGGACCGCCACAAGCGGAAGGCGCGTCCTCATCTCCCCGTGAGTGCGCGCCCTTGCCGCTGAAAAGGCTAGGGCATCAGACGACCGTTTGCCCGCCGTTCGCGACAACTTTCCGCCGCCGCACGCGCGCCTCGCGCGCCGTTCACCCACCGGCGCGCCCTTCACGTGCCGGCGCCCCGTTCACCCACGGCGCGCTCGGCCGGGTCTCAGGCGCCGGCGCCCGAGGCCGCCTCGCGCGCCGGGCGCTCGGGCACGATCAGCGGCGCCTCGGTGTCCGGGTCGAGCAGCACCCGCACCGGATGACCGTAGACCTCGCTCAACAGCCCCTCGGTGAACACCTCTTCGGGCGCCCCCAGCGCCGCCACCCGCCCCCGGTGCAGCACCGCGGCCCGGTCGGCCCAGGCGGCGGCGAGCCCCAGGTCGTGCAGGACCACCACCACGCCCCGCCCCGCCTCAGCCCGCTCCCGGCAGATCCGCATCACCTGCTCCTGGTGGCGCAGGTCCAGCGCGGCGGTCGGCTCGTCGAGCAGCAGCAGCCCGGTGCGCTGGGCCAACACCCGGGCCAGGGCCACCCGGGCCCGCTCCCCGCCGGAGAGCGCGCTGAACGGCCGGTCGGCGAAGGCCACCACGTCCGTCGCCGCCATCGCCTCGGCGACCGCCGCCTCGTCCTCGTCCTCGGCCGCCGTGCCCGCCCACGGCGCCCGCCCCATCCGCACCACCTCGGTCACCGTGAACGGAAACGACAGCGTCGAGGACTGCGGCAACACCGCCCGGCGCACCGCCAGTTCGCGTGCGCCCCAGTCGGCCGCCGGGCGCCCGTCCACCAGCAGCCCGCCCTCGGCCGACGCCAGGTCGGCGGCCAGCGCCGCCAACAGGGTCGACTTCCCGGCCCCGTTGGGCCCCACCAGCGTCAACACCTCGCCGGCGCGCACCGCGAGGTCCACCCCGTCCAGCACCCGCCGCCCGCCGAGCCGCACCGCGAGCCCCGCCGCCTCGGCCAGCACCGCGCCCGGCGCGGGCGGGGGCGGCGGCTCCACCGTCCTGGCCCGAAGCCCCTGGAACCTGATCACGCCCAACCTCCCTGCCGCCGACGGGTCCTGCGCAGCAGCCAGAAGAAGAACGGGCTCCCGATCAGCGCGGTCAGCACCCCCAGCGGCAGCTCCGCCGGCTGCGCCGCCGTCCGCGCCACCAGATCGGCCGAAACCAGCACCAGCGCGCCGCCCAGCGCGCTGCCCGGCAACAGGAACCGGTGCCCCGGCCCCGCCGCCATCCGCAGCAGATGCGGCACCAACAGCCCCACGAAGGTGATGATTCCGGCCATCGCCACCGCCGAGGCGGTCAGCAGCGCGGTCACCAGGATCAGCACCACCCGCAGCCGTTCCACGTCAACGCCCAGGTGCCGGGCGGGGCGTTCGCCCAGCGCCAGCAGGTCGAGCCGGCGCGCGTACCAGGGCGCGATCAGCAGCCCGGCCAGCGCGCAGGGCAGCACGGCCAGCACCTTGGGCCAGGTGGCCTGGGAGAGCGAACCCAGCTGCCAGAAGGTGATCCCGGTGATCTGCGCGTTGTCGGCGAAGAAGACGCACAGCCCGATCAGGGCGCCGGCGAAGGCGTTCACCGCGATCCCGGTCAGGATCAACGTGACCACTTCCGTGCGGCCGTCCGATCGGGAAAGGACATAGACCAACAACACCGTGGCCAGGCCGGCCACGAACGCAAAGACGGTGACCGTCCAGTTGCCCAGGAAGTCCAGCCCGAACGCGATCGCCGCGACCGCGCCCACCGCAGCGCCCGAGGAGATCCCGATCACCCCGGGCTCGGCCAGCGGATTGCCGAACACGCCCTGCATCAACGCCCCGGCGCAGCCCAGCGCCGCGCCCACCAGCACCGCCAACACCACGCGCGGCAGCCGGGCGTCCCACAGCACGCTCTCCCCGACCCGGTCCAGCGGTTCGCCGCCCAGACCCGCCCGGTGCAGCACGGAGTTGATCACATCGCCCAGCGGAATGTCGTAGGCGCCGGTGGCGACCGAGACCAGCGCCACCAGCACCAGCGCCGCCACGAGTCCCAGCGTCAGCAGCGCGATCCGCCCCAGGCCCGGCCCGCGCGGGCCGCGTTCCTCCTCCGCCGACGCCGGTGCCGGCTCCGACGGGCGGGCGTCCGACGCGGGGTCCGGGGACTCCCACGCCGCGTCAGGCCCCTGCGGCTCCGCGCCCCGCCCCGCCGTGGTGGGCGCGGTCACGCGGCCGGCTCCTCGGTGTGGATCTGCTCGGCCAACGAGGCCAACACCTGGTCGGTGCGCGGCCCGTAGTTGAGCAGCACGCCGTCGTCGACGCTGGCCACCCGGCGGTTCATCCCGGCCGGCGTCTGGGCGATGCCGGGGATCTCGACGAGCCCGTCGACGCCGCCCACCGACTCCAGTCCCTTGGTCATGACCAGGATCACGTCCGGCGCGGCGGCGGCCAGCGCCTCGCTGGTGATCGGCGTGAAGTCGCCGTCCAGCCCGGACTCCGAGCCCGCGTCGACGCCGCCCGCCGCCTCGATCAGGGAGACCGCGCCAGACTCGGCGCCGCCCAGCAGATAGACCGAGGCGCTGCCCCGCAGATAGAGGAACGCCACCCGGGGTCGGTCCCCGTCCGTCGGCAGCTCGGCGCGCACCGCGTCGAGTCGCTCGGTGGTGCGCGCCGTGAGCGCCTGCCCGGCCTCCGGCACGCCCAGCGTCTCGGCGACGGCGGCGATCCGCCGTTCGATGTCATCGAGTTCGAGCGCGGGGTCCAGGACCACCAGGGGCACCCCGGCCGCCCGGATCTGGTCGATGGCCTCGTCGGGTCCGGTGGTGGTCTCCGCCAGTACCAGGTCGGGCCGCATCGAGAGCACCCCCTCGGCCGAGACGTCGTGGCCCCTGGTCACCACCGGCAGGTCGGCGGCCTGTTCGAACGTGGCCGAGACGTCCCTGGCCACCACCCGGTCGCCCAGGCCCAGGCTGAAGACCAGCTCGGAGAGCGAACCGGAGAGGGGCACCACCTTCTCCGCCGAGGTCACCGTCACCTCCTCGCCGTCGGCCGAGGTGACGGTCGTCGGCAGGGTCGGCTCGGGCGCCGGCCCCTCCAACGGCTCGACCCGGTCGGCGGGTTCGGCGGCGGCCGGCGCGGTGCCGTCGTCCGCGCCCCCGCCCGAGGAGTCGCCGCAGCCCGTCACCAGCAGGGCGAGGGCCAGCGGGAGGGCCAGGGCGGCGGTCAGCCTGGCGAGCGGTCGTCCGGAGCGAGAGGCCACCGCGCTTCCACCTTTCTGGTGTGCTCTCAGGGGAGTTACCCGATCGAACTCCCGGGTGGGCGGCGAGGGGTACCCCCCGGGCCCGGGCTAGCTTAGGTTAGCCTAACCTGGCTTACCGAACCCGGGTGCCGTGGGAGGACCTTCGATGCTGCCCAGAGTGCTGTGCCCAGCGCCGTCCCCGGCGCTGTCCCGACGCCGGACCGGCGCCGCGCCGACGTCCCTCGCCGCCGTGCTGGCCCTGGCGGTGGCGCTGGCCCTGGTCGTCCTGTGCGCGCCGCTGGCCGCCGGCACGGCGCACGCCTCCGGGAGCGAACGGCACCCCGCACGGCATCCGGAGAGCCGCTCCGCCGCCGAACGGCCCGTCGCCGGCGGCCGGTTGGACTGGGGCATCAAGGCGTCCTTCCAGACCTATGTCACCGGGCCCATCGCCAACGGCAGCTGGAGCCTGTCCGGCGGCGCGGCCACCGTGGGCGAGAACCAGTTCCGCTTCCACTCCGCCAGCGGCGGCTACGACCCCGACACCGGGGCGCTCAACGCGAGTTACCAGGGCGGCGTCCACTTCGTGGGCCACCAGAAGGACGACGGCAGCTATGAACTCGACCTCACCATCAGCAACCCGTCACTGTCGATATCGGGCCGGACGGGCACCCTCCACGCGGACATGCGCTCCAAGGAACGCGGCACGGGCCGCGTCACCGAGAGCAGTCAGGTGCCGCTGGCCTCGGTGGACCTGACCGGGATCGACCTGACCGGCGGCACCCAGATCGCCGTCACCGGCGCCCCCACCACCCTCACCGAGCAGGGCGCGACCGCGTTCGCCGGCTATTACCAGGCCGGAGACCCGCTCGACCCGCTCTCCTTCACCGCCGACAGCCAGGACCCGGCCGAAGCCGAGCCCGAGGCCGAGCCAGGGGAGGAGGCCGAGGAGGAGCCGGCCCCCGAGGAAACGGAGGAGGACTCCGGCACCGGTGAGACCGAACTCGTCGACGCCGCCGTGGACTGGGGCGTGCGCCGCACCTTCCGCGAGTACGTCACCGGGCCCATCGCCGAGGGCTCCTGGGAGCTGAGCGACGGCGCGCAGGACGGCGGAGCGCTCTTCCGTTTCCCGCTCGCCGAGGGCACCGTCGACCCCGAAGCCGGCACGGCCGAGGCCGAGTTCGGAGGCGCCGTCCGGTTCACCGGCAACGACCTGGACCTCACCCTCGGCGCGGTCCGCGTCACCGTCGCCGACGGCACCGGCACCCTCGCCGCCGACGTCACGCGGGAGGGCGAGGAGGCCGCCAGAGACCAGCCGCTGGTCACCTTCCTCGCCGAGGAACTCGTCCCCGAGGACGGCCTGGTGCTGCTCTCCGAGGTCCCCGCCGAGCTGACCGAGGAGGGCGCGGCGGCCTTCGCCGGGCTCTACTCCGAGGGCACAGCGATGGACCCGTTGACCCTGGCCCTCGCCGTCACCGAGGACGCCGAACTGCCGCCGCTGCCCGACCTCGGCGCCGAGCCGACCGCCCCGGCCGAGCCGGCGGCCGACCCCGAGCCGACCGCCGAACCCCAGGCCGGCGAGGCCGACGGCGGCGGCGACAACACCCCCACGCTCATCGCGACCGGCGCGGGCGCCCTGCTGGTGCTCGCCGCCGCCGCGTACCTCTTCAGGCGCCGCAACCGCGGCGCCGCCCCCACAGCCGACCCCGCCGACCCCCCGGCCAACTCCGCCGAGGAACCGGCGACTTCCCGCCACGACGAGGAGACACCCCGCCCATGAGCACGACCACCAGAACCCGCCCCGCCCGCGCGGCGCGCGCCGGCGCCTCGCTGCTGACCGTCGCCTGCGCCACGGTGCTGAGCGTCACCGCGTTCGCCGGCCCGGCCACGGCCGACGACGCCGCGCCGGCCCAGGTCATCGAGCTGGTCGACGGCCAGCTCGACTGGGGCGTCAAGGAGTCCTTCCGCCGCTACATCACCGGCCCGATCGCCGGCGGCTCGGCCGAGGTCGCCGACGGCGCCGAGGCCACCGAGAACGGCTACCGCTTCACCGGCGGCAGCGGCGCCTACGACCTGGCCACCCACGGCGTGGACTCGGCCTTCGACGGCAGCGTCCACTTCACCGGCCACCACGGCGAGTTGGACCTCAAGCTGGCCGACCTGAAGGTCGTCACCGAGGGCACGCAGGGCCACATCCTCGCCGACGTCACCATCGCCGGCGAGACGACCGACGACGTCGAGTTCGCGGCCCTCGACCTCACCGGCGTCGCCCCCGGCCAGGGCGAGGGCGGCGCGCTGGTCTTCGCCGACATCCCGGCCACGCTGACGGCCGACGGCGCCACCGCGTTCGAGTACAACGGCACCCCGATGTACTCCGAGGGCACCGAACTGGACCCGGCCACCCTCACGGTCACCCCCGGGAGCGGCGGCACCGACCCCGGAACCGACCCGGGCACCGACCCCGGCTCCGGTGACCCCGGAACGGACCCCGGCTCCGGTGACCCCGGCGACCCCGGTGACGCCGTGGCCGGCGAGGTGGTCGACGGGCGGCTCGACTGGGGCGTCAAGGAGTCCTTCCGCCAGTACGTCACCGGGCCCATCGCCAACGGCGAGGTCGAACTCTCCGACGGCGCCACCGAGGTGACCGGCGGCTACCGCTTCCCCGACGCCACCGGCGCGCTCGACACCGAGGCCGGCACGCTGGTCAGCGACTTCGCCGGCGGCGTCCGCTTCACCGGCCACGAGGGCGCGCTCGACCTGCGGTTCAGCGAGCTGAGCGTGGAGATCGACGGCACCGAGGCCGCGCTGGTGGCCGACGTCTCCTCCAAGGACCGGGAGACCGGCGACGTCGCCGAGTACGACGACATCACCGTCGCCGAACTCGACGTCCCCGCCGACGCGTTGAACCCCGAGGACGACGTGCTCGCCCTTGAGGGCGTGCCGGCGACCCTGACCGCCGACGGCGCCCAGGCGTTCGGCGGGTTCTACGAGGCCGGCGAGGAACTCGACCCGGTCTCCGTGGTGTTGGCGCTCAGCGACGACGCGCGGCTGCCGGACGGCGACGGGGGTGCCTCCGGCGGCGACGACACCGGCGGCGCCAACGGCGGGCTCGGCCCGCAGGGCGGCGCCAACGGCGGCGCGCTGGCCGCGACGGGCGCGGGCGGCGAGCAG
>NZ_RFFJ01000020.1 GCF_003696235.1 Streptomyces triticirhizae | reverse complement strand
CAGCAGCCCCAGCGCCCGGTGGCGCAGCGCGGCGGCCGGGCCCCGGTCCAGGCCGCCGCCGAGCGCCGCCAGCAGCCGGCCCTTGCCGTCGCGGGTGCCGACCAGGGACGGCACCCGGGTTCCGGCCAGCCAGGCGGTGGCCAGCCGCAGCCAGCGTTCGCCGGTGGGCGCGGCCAGCCAGTCGTCGTAGGCGGGGGTGGGCGCGTACCGTTCGTCGGCCTCGTCGTCGGAGGCCAACAGGCCGGCGGCGTAGGCCAGTTCCAGCCAGAACACGGCCTCGGGCTCGGGCACGTCCAGGGTCACAGCGACCCGTTTCAGCTCCCGCACGCCCAGCCCGCCGGAGCGCAGCACGGGCGGGCCCTCGTGCTCCCAGGAGGCCAGCAGCTCCTCGACGGTGTCAACGGCGCGCTGCGCCGCGCCGGCCGCCGTGGCGTCGACCAGCTCGGCCGCGTGCTCGGCGACGGCGACCACCGGCGGCGGCTGCGGGCGCGGCTCGCGGTGGGCCCGGCCGCCGCGCAGGGTCAGCGCGACCTCCCTGGGCAGCACCACGGTGCCCGGCTGGGTGGGCATCAGCAGGCCCCGGTCCAGCAGCCAGCGCAGCGGGGCGCCGGAGCGCGCGGCCTCCGCGCCGCTGCCGAGCGTGCCGTAGGGCGGGCCCCAGGTCAGCCGGTCCAGCGCGGACCTGGCGGCCTCAGGCGCATCGGCGAGCAGCGCGGCCAGCCGCTCCGGGTCGCGGAAGAGCGCGCCGAGCGCGGCGACCGCGCTCACCGGGTCGTGGGTGGGCGGCAGCCCGCACGCGGTGAGCAGCGCCTGGGTGCGGCTGGGCGCCATCCCGGCGGCCGCCTCGGCCAGCGTCGGGCCGAGGCCGGTGGCGCTGGGCCGGCCGGCGCTGGGCGCGAGCAACTCCTGGGCGACGCGCACCAGTCGGAGCGCGTCCGCGCGCCCCCACAGCAGCGCCCGGGAGCGCAGCGTGGCGAGCGCCTCGGGGAGCCGTTCCTCGCCGCCGGGCAGCAGGGCGGTCAGCGCGTGTTGCGAACAGGGGCGCTCGGCGATGGCCAACGCTTCCGCCGTCTGGAGGGTGAAGGTGTCCAGATGCTCCAGGGCGCGCATCACGGAGGTGCGCGCGCCGGCCCGCGTGGCCAGCTGGGAGAGGTCGCCGGGCAGCGGGGAGAGCAGGTCGGGGCGGGCGCGCAGCAGCTCGGACAGCTCCGCGTCGGAACGGGAGCGCAGTTCGTCCGCGAGGGTGCGAGGGCTGTCGATGGAACCGCTGGTCATCCTGCCAACCGTAGCGGCAGTCGGCCCCGGGTGACATGGCCTGGCGCGGTGGAGCGCGTCGGCTGAACCGTTTTTGTCGTCCGTTTGCTCCGGGGCAACCGTGCCATTGGGGGTGTGTCAGGCGAGTGGACTGTCGAGGTCGGGGCGCGGCAGACTCGGAAACCAGTCAACGGAAGGACCTGATCGACGATGCCGCCGAGGGAGAACCCGACCGCCCGACAGGCCCGACTCGGCGCCGAACTGCGCAAGTTGAGGGTGGCGGCGGGGCGTACCGCGCGCGAGACGGCGGCCATGCTGGGCACCGACCAGGGGAAGATCAGCCACATAGAGTCCGGCCGCATCGGCGTCAGCGAGGAGCGCATCCGGAAGCTCGCCGACTTCTACGGATGCGCTGACGAGGCGCTGCTTGAGGCGCTCTGCGCGATCGCCAGGGAGCACCGTGGCCAGTTCTGGTGGGACGAATATCGTGGCACCCTTGCCTCCCAGTACCTGGCGGTCGCCGAGCTGGAGCACCATGCCACCGCGCTGCGCACCCTCCAGACCGTGACGGTGCCGGGCCTGTTGCAGACGGAGGAGTACGCGCGGGCGCTGTTCCGGGGCGGGCTGCCCGAGCCCACCGAGGAGGAGATCGACGTGCGGGTGGCGCACCGGATGCGCCGCAAGGCGGTTCTGGAACGGGAGAACCCGCCCCCGTTCTCCGCGTTCCTCCACGAGGCGGCGCTGCACATGCGGTTCGGCGGGCGGAAGGTCGCCAGGCGCCAGCTGGAGACGCTGATGGAGGCGGCGGACATGCCGCAGGTGACGGTGCGGGTCATCCCGTTCACCAACGAGGACTTCTACGAGGTCACCCAGCCGATGCTCTATGTCCACGGCGTGGTGCCCCAGTTGGACACGGTGCTCGTCGACGGCCCCACCGGGGGCGGGCTGTTGGGCGCGGACGACGAGCTGGCGCACTACCGGATCTTCTTCGGCCGCGCGACCTCGCGTTCGCTGGACCCGGAGGAGTCCCGGCAGCTGATCCACCACATCGCGCGCACGCTCTAGCGCTGTGCGTTCGGGGAACGAGGCGTGGTTCGGTGGGACGGCGGGTTGGGCGGGTGCGGGGCGCCCGTGGCGGGCGTCCCTTTTCCCACCCACCCGCCCTTTTTCGGCGGAGCCGGGGAGGTGCGGTGTCAGCCGAAGCGGCCGGAGACGTAGTCCTCGGTCGCCTTGTTGCTGGGGGAGGAGAAGATCTTCGTCGTCTCGTCCATCTCCACCAGCCCGCCCGGCTCGCCGATGGACCGCAGGTTGAAGAAGCCCGTCACATCGCTGACCCGCGCCGCCTGCTGCATGTTGTGGGTCACGATCACGATCGTGTACTGCTGCTTCAGCTCCAGCATCAGGTCCTCGATCGCCTGGGTGGAGATCGGGTCGAGCGCCGAGCAGGGCTCGTCCATCAGTAGCACGTCCGGCTGCACGGCGATCGCCCGCGCGATGCACAGCCGCTGCTGCTGCCCGCCCGAGAGGCCCGAACCGGGCCGCTTCAGCCGGTCCTTGACCTCCTCCCAGAGGTTCGCCGACCGCAGCGAGCGTTCCACCAGCGCGTCCATCTCGGACCGCTTCATCCGCTTGTTGTTGAGCCGCACCCCGGCCACCACGTTGTCGTAGATGGACATCGTGGGGAACGGGTTGGGCCGCTGGAAGACCATCCCGATGTGCCGGCGCACCGCGACCGGGTCCACCTGCGGGCCGTACAGGTCGTGCCCGTCCATCAGCACCTTGCCGACGGCGCGCGCCTTGGGCACCAGTTCGTGCATCCGGTTCAGGGTGCGCAGGAACGTGGACTTGCCACACCCCGAGGGCCCGATCAGGGCGGTGACCGAGCGCGGCTCTATCGTCATCGAGACGCCCTGCACGGCCAGGAACTTGTCGTAGTAGATGTCGAGATCCTTGACCTCGATGCGCTTGGCCACGGTGCTTCGCTTCCTCTGCGTGTCCGGTGTGGACGGTGTGAACCCGGTCCCTGCGGCCGTCAGGCGCGGGTCTTCGGGGCGAACAGGCGGGAGATCAGGCGCGCCACGAGGTTGAGCGCCATCACGATGAGGATCAGCGTGAGCGCCGCCGCCCACGCCCGGTCCAGGAACGGTTGCGGCGGGATGCCCGGCGTCGCGTACTGGTTGAAGGAGAAGACCGAGAGCGTCGCCATCCGGTCGTCGAACGGGTTGAAGTTGTCGCTCGCGGTGATGCCGACCGTGACCAGCAGCGGGGCGGTCTCGCCGATCACCCGGGCGATGGCCAGGGTGACGCCGGTCGCGATGCCGGCCAGCGCGGTCGGCAGCACGACCTTGACGACGGTGCGCCACTTCGGCACGGCCAGCGCCATCGACGCCTCGCGCAGCTCGTTGGGCACCAGCTTCAGCATCTCCTCGGTGGAACGCACCACCACCGGGATCATCAGCACGCTCAGCGCGACCGAGCCCATGATGCCCATCCGCACCCCGGCGCCGAAGAACAGCTCGAAGAGGGCGTAGGCGAACAGGCCGGCCACGATCGAGGGGATGCCGGTCATGACGTCCACGAAGAACGTGATGTAGCGGGCCAGCGCGCCGCGCCCGTACTCGACCAGGTAGATCGCGGTGAGCAGCCCGATCGGCACCGAGATCAGGGTGGCCAGGCCCGTGACGATCAGCGTGCCCATCAGCGCGTGGTGCGCGCCGCCGCCCTCGCCGACCACGCCGCGCATCGAGTTGTTGAAGAAGTCGGCGTCGAAGCGCTCAAGTCCCCGCGCCAGCACCGCGCCCAGCACGGAGACCAGCGGCAGCAGCGCCACCAGGAACGCCGAGGTGACGACCGCCGTGACCAGCCGGTCCTGCGCCTTGCGCGCGCCCTCGACCGCCCGCGACCAGCCGCAGACCAGCAGCGTGTAGCCGACGGCGGTCACCAGCCCGGCGACCACCGGGTTGACGTCGAGCAGCAGGTGCAGCGCCAGGCCCAACGCGGCCCAGGCCAGCAGCGCCAGCGGCGCGGCGCGGCGGGGCAGCGAGCCGTGGGTGAGCGCGGGGCGCTCCAGCACCACGGGCGGCTCCTCGGGCTCGGGCGCCTTGGTGAGGGAGGTCGGTGATGTGCTCATCAGTTGGCTCCCGAGAAGTCACGGCGGCGGTTGATCACCGCGCGGGCCGTCATGTTGACCAGCAGGGTGACGGCGAAGAGGACCAGGCCCGAGGCGATCAGCACGTTGATGTCCAGGCCCGAGGACTCGGGGAAGTCCAGCGCGATGTTGGCCGCGATGGTGGACGGGTTGCCGTTGTTGATCAGGTTGAACGTGACGCCGCCGGACGGGGAGAGCACGATCGCCACGGCCATCGTCTCGCCCAGCGCGCGGCCAAGACCCAGCATCGCGCCGCCGATGATGCTGGAGCGGCCGAACGGCAGCACGGCCTGTCGGATCATCTCCCAGCGGGTCGCGCCCAGCGCCAGCGACGCCTCCTCGTGGAGCCGGGGCGTCTGGAGGAACGCCTCCCTGATCACGGCCGTGGTGATCGGAAGGATCATCACCGCCAGCACGATCGAGGCCACCAGCATGGTGCGGCCGGTCGCCGAGGCCGGGCCCTCGAAGAGCGGGATGAACCCGAGGTTCTCCTCAAGCCAGCGGGTCGGCTCCACCGTCAGCGGCGCCAGCTCCGACAGGCCCCACAGGCCGAAGATGATGCTGGGCACGGCCGCCAACAGGTCGATCACATAGCCGAGCGCCGTCGCCAGTCGGCGCGGCGCGTAGTGCGTGATGAACAGCGCGATGGCCACCGCGAGCGGCGCGGCCAGCAGCAGCGCGAAGAGCGCGGCCAGCAGGGTGCCGAAGAGCAGCGGCCAGACGTAGAGGACGATGCCGTCCCCGCCGGGCACCTCGTCGGGATCGGCCCACAGCGCCGGCCACGCCTCGACCAGCAGGAACGCCGCGACCCCGGCCAGGATGACCAGGATCAGCACGCCGGCGCCCATGGCCGACGAGGAGAACACCCGGTCCCCGAAGCGACTCACCGGTTTCTCGAACAGCGGTGCTTCGGGCGGCGGTTGGGGCTGGTTGTCGGGGTGGGTCAGCTCGGTGCTCGATGACACTCTTCGCTCCCTTCGTCGAGGCTGGTTCTCCGAACGGGCGGGGCCGCCGCCCCGGGAGGGGCGACGGCCCGTGCGCGGGTGGCCTCCCCGCCGGGGGGAGGCCACCCGCGCCGGGCGTTCGGATCGTCAGCCGGCCGCGATGGCGTCGATGGCGGGCTGGATCTCCTGGCGCAGCGCGTCGGAGATCGGCGCCGAGCCGGCCGCCTCGGCGGCGGCCTGCTGGCCCTCCTCGCTGATCACGTAGGAGAGGTAGGCCTTCACCAGCTCGGCCTCGGCCTCGCTCTCGTAGGTGGCGCAGGCCATCGCGTAGGAGACGAGCACGATCGGGTAGGTGCCGGCCTCGGTGGTGTCGCGGGCCAGCTCGTAGGCGAAGTCGTACTGACCCCGGCCCTCGACCCGCTCGGAGACCTCCAGCACGTTGGCGGCGGCCTCAGGGGAGTAGGCGACGAAGTCCTCGCCGACGCCCACGTTGACGCTCGGCAGGTCACCGGCCTGGCTGGCGTCGGCGTAGCCGATGGTGCCGTTGCCGCCGGAGACGGCCTGCACCACGCCGGAGGTGCCCTGGGCGGCCTCGCCGCCGGAGACCGGCCACTCGTCGCTGACCTCGTGCGGCCAGGCGTCGGGGGCGACGATGCTCAGGTACTCGACGAAGTTCTCGGTGGTGCCCGACGGGTCGGAGCGGTTGACCGGGGTGATCGGGGTGTCGGGCAGCTCGGCGTCGGGGTTGTCGGCGGCGATGGCCTCGTCGTTCCAGGTGGTGATCTCCTGGTTGAAGATGCCGGCGATGGTGGCGGGCTGGAGGTTCAGCTCGTCCACGCCCTCGACGTTGAAGATCAGCGCGACGGGCGAGACATAGACCGGAACCTCGATGACCTCGCCGCAGCGCTCGGTGGCGGCGGTCAGCTCCTCGTCGGCGAGCGCGGCGTCGGTGCCGCCGAAGGCGATGCCGCCGGCGATGAACTGCTCACGGCCACCGCCGGAGCCGACCGGGTCGTAGTTGACGGTGACATCCGGGTTGGCGGCCAGGAAGCCGGCCTGCCAGGCCTGCTGGGCGGCGGCCTGGGAGCTGGCGCCGGCCCCCGATATGGTGCCGGACAGTTCGGAGCCGCCCTCGCCGTTGCCCCCCGAAGTGCCCCCGTCGCCGTTGTCGTTGCTCTCGTTGTCGCTGCTGCACGCCGTGACCAGCGCCAGGGCGGACACCACGGCTATCGCGGCGATGCGAGCGCGCGTCTTGCGCATGACCTGCTCCTTGTTCCTGACCGGCCCCGTGGCCGGGATGTGGAGATAACGTCGATGACGTGTTTCACCGAGAACGTAGGAGCGGCCAGCGAAGCAGTGAGGGCCAGAAGGTGAACAAAAAGATAGGTTCGGCGGAACCGGTAGTTTCACAAAGAGAGTTGGAATCGTTAAGGAAGAAGCCTGGTGATCATGGCTGTGATCAAGGGCGTGTCCCGGCCCTGGAGCGGGCCGGGGCACACCGGGATCGGGCCGTGTGTCAGCCGGCCGGGGGCACCAGGCGGTAGCCGACGCCGCGCACGGTCTGGATGATCTCCGGGTGGTGCGGGTCGTCGCCGAGCCGCTCCCGAAGCCGCCGAATGTGAACGGTGATGGTGTTGGAGCGCCGCGCCCCCTCGCCCCACAACTCCGTTCTGATCTGGTCACGTGTGATCACTTTTTCGGCGTGCAGCATCAACAGATGTAGCAGCTGAAACTCCCTCAGCGGCAGCCGGGCCGTGGAGACGCCGTGCATCCGCACCTCGTAGGTGCTCGGGTCGAGCGTCAACGGGCCGCAGACCAGCGGCTGGTCCCAGCCCCGGTGGCCCCGGTCGGCCAGGCTGAGCAGCTGGGCCACCTCGCGCGGCCGATAGGGGCGCGCGACACATGCGCTCGCGCCGGCGGCCAGCGCCGGCGCCACCTGCGCGGTGTCCTCCGGGCCCACGCCCAGCACCACCGGGATCGACAGCCGCCGCCGGACCAGCCGCAGCACGGTCGCCCCGTCGATCAGCGGCAGGTCGGCCGAGACCAGCAGCACGTCGGGCTTGCGTAGCCCGGCCTCCAGCAGCGCGGCGGCGCCGTCGGCGCAGTGCACCACCGACACCTGGTACTTGGCCAGCTGTGTCGTCAGCCCCTGCCGGATGCGCTCGTCGGCGTCGGCCAGCAGCACCACGGGGTGCGTGCCCAGCGGGATGGGCGCCGGGCCCACGGCCCGCTCCGGCCCCACGCCGGCGGCAGGGCCTTCGTCCTCCGCACCGTCAACCTCCGTGCCAGGCACGGAGGTTGCCCGAGTCGAACTCAACCAGGCGCCCACGGGCTCTCCCTCGCTGTCGGTCTCGGCGGTGGTCTCGGTGGTCGTTACGGCAGTCGACTCGGCAGTGGTCTCGGCGGTGAACGAACGGCCAGGGCGTCAGGCCGCGTCGCGCCACGGGAGACGAGCGGGGCCGGCGGGCGGGCCGACGGCCGTGCGCCGGGCTCCCGGGAGGCGTGAAACCGGTGTCCACGAGCGACGTTCACCATGTAACGAGCTGTGGGTAGCGGGTTGCACGGCGTTCGGTGAACCCGCGATGAACAACGGTGTTCCCCCAGGTTCCGCCGCGCTCCCGCGCGGGATCGTCGCCGCGCGTCGGCCAGCGACGGCGGGATCGTTTCCGCGCGGCGGGCCCCGCTGTCGGTGTGCGTCAGTAGCATCGGTGGGTAACGCGGGGAGTGTCGGGGACCGCATCGGGTCCGGGCCGGGCGAGCGCAGGGGCAGTGGCGTGGGGATCGAGGACGAACAGCTGGTGTTCGACTATCTGAGCCGGGTCGGCGACCTGGCCCATGGCACCGCCATGTCGTCCGCCGAACGGGCCCGGCTGGTCAACCGACTGCGGGACGAGATCGGCCGCGCGCGGGCCGACGCGGGCTCCGAGACGCGGTCCGCCGCCTCCGTGCGCCGCATCCTGGGGAAGCTCGGCAGCCCCGAGGACGTGGTGGCCCGCGCGGCCGGCGACGCCCCGCCGGCCACCACCAACGGGCCGGCCCGGCCACGTTCTTCACCTTCGCCGTCCCCTTCACCTTCGCCCCCCGCTCCGTCCTCCGCTCCGTCCTCCTTTCCGTATGCCTCTTCGCCGCCGGCGCCGCTGCCCGCGCGGCGCGAGCGGCCGGCGCGGCGCGAGCGGCCGGGGTCGCCGGGCGCTGACGGGCCCGAGGTGCCGCTGCGCTGGCCGAGGGAGGAGCTGCCGCGCGGCGGCGGTTGGCAGCGGGGGCCCGAGGGGCAGATCGCCGGCTTCAGCGGCGGGATCGACATCCCCGAGCTGATGCACCCCAGCGGCCTGGCCGACGCCGAGCCCGGGCCCGCCACGGAGGCCGAGCTGACGGCGGCCGAGGCGGAGCGCGAGACGGCCGACGCCTCGCTCACCCAGCCGGTGGTCGAGGACGCCGACCCGCCACGCCGGCGGGCCCGGCTGGCCAGGGCCGTCCTCGGCGGGCGCCGCAGGGGCGGGATCGTCGAGCTGGCCGGCGTGGTGGCGCTGGTCGGCGGCGCGGTCGCCGGCTCGCTGCCCGCGCTGGCGCTGGGCTGGGTGCTGGCGTACTGGTCGCCCCGGCTCGGTCAACGCGAGCGCCAGTGGGCCACGTTCGGGATGCCGGCGCTGGTCGCGACGGTCTACGGCGTCTGGCTGATGGGCCGCCTCGGCGGGAACTGGGGCGAGCCGCTCGCCGACGGCGAGGTCGAGAAGCTTCTCGCCAACGACTGGCCCCTCCTCCTCCGCCTGGCCGCCTTCGCCTCCGCCGCCTTCCTCCTCTTCCGCGCCCGCCGCCCCGTCAAGGAGGGCTGAACGGGGCCCGTCACCGAGGTCGCGGCCGAGCTACTGCGGGTCTTCCTCGTCCTCGTCCTCGTCCTCGTCCTCGAAGAGAGTGCCAGCCTCGCCGGCGGGCACCCTCTTCGGTTGCTCCTCGGTCACGGTTACGCCGCGGTAGTAGCGAAAGCCGCTGGGGTAGTCGGCTCCCTTGTCCGGATACATGATCACGTATCCCATCAGGGCGCTGATCTGCCAGTCCTCGGGCAGCGCGGGCGCTACCAGTCGGAAGACCGCGTCGGCGGTCAGCGCTGCTGAGGGGACGGTGACGGAGACCGCGTCGAAGCGCGAGTCCTTCTGGAAACGGAAGTTGTAGGGCAGTCCGCTCTTGATCTTCGCGAGAAGGTCCGCGAGTTGGTGTTCTCCTGTCCCCAGTCCATCGACCTGACGATCGAGGTCGATGGGGAACAGCGCGTCGAAGTGATCGGCGCTGAGCGCGGTGCGGTCGCGCCTCTGCCCCGGGTCCTTGTTGCCGAAGCCGTTGGTGTTCCAGGGGATGTGTCCATCCGCCTTGTACTTCTTGATCAGCAGCTTCTCGGGCGCGACCGCTGAGAAGTCCTCTGCGACGTAGAGGCATTTGAACGAGATCTCCGAGGGACTGATGTTGCTTCGGCCAGAGATCTTCCGCAGGTGTTGACTCAGCCTTCCGGAAAGCCGCTTGTCGGCCTTGCCCACGTAGACGAACTCGCCCCGTCGGTAGAGCTGGTAGACCCCTGACCGGCTGCTGAGTCGCTCGGCCTCCGCCTGTTCGTCGAGGCGGTCGAGGTTCTCTGGGGTGAGCGGCGCGGGCGCGAGTTCGTCGAACGCTTCCGCCAGTTGGTGCCCGAGCGCCCTGGTGATGCTCAGGCGGAACTGACTGCTGAACTGGCTGGCCATACGTGGGGCGACCTCCTGGGCGAGCGCGTGAACGTGACACTAGCTCCGCCGTACGACGAGTGCGAATGGGAGAGTTGAGAACCGCGACGTCGATAGCCTTGCCGAGTGCGATCTCCGCGGTACACTTCTTGGGTGTTTGAGCTGCGAGAAGGACGTCACGACGTGCGGACGTGTGTCGAGCTGTTCGCCGGTGGCGGAGGGCTCGCCATGGCCGTGCACGCGGCCGGTTTTCGCCCTCTCCTGCTCAACGAGATCGCGCGACGCGCCTGCGAGACCATCCGCGCCAACCCTCTCCAGCCCGCCCGGGACGATGAGTTGCCCATGCCGTGGCCTCTGATCGAGGGGGACGTTCGGGACATCGACTTCGCCAAGGAGGTGAGGGAGAGGGTGGACCTCGTCGCGGGCGGGCCGCCCTGCCAGCCGTTCAGTCTCGGTGGCTCGCACAGGGGTGACGAGGACGAGCGCGACATGTTTCCACAGATGTTCCGGGCTATCCGAGAGCTCAGGCCGAAGGCGGTCATCTGCGAGAACGTGCGAGGGCTGCTTCGCCCGTCGTTCGCGCCCTACTTTGACTACATCAAGCGGGGACTGACTCTGCCGTTCCTGACACGGTCGGCTGGCAAGACGTGGGAGGAGCACGACAACGAACTGGAGAAGGCCATCGCGAACGATGACGCCGACCCCACCGAGCGCTACGTCGTGACTCATATGCCCGTCAACGCCGCTGACTACGGAGTTCCGCAGATCAGGCGACGAGTGATCATCGTCGCCTTCCGCGCGGATCTCGGTGTGGACTGGGAGGCGTTCCACCCTCGACAGGAGTATTCCTACGAGTCGCTGATCCACTCCATGCGCGCCGACGGGCCGTACTGGGATCGGCACGATGTGACCGACGAGGTGCGTGATCGGGTCATCTCCGAGCTTCCGAAGCTCGACCTCGCTGACGAGGGCGTTCGCCGTCGGCTCGCTCTGAGGCCGTGGCGCACCCTTCGCGATGCGATCGTCGGTGTGGATGAGAACGAGGGAAGTCCGTTGCCGCCCGTCGAGGTCGGGGACCTCAGGCCGAAGCGTCAGGTGGGGGACGTCACGGGGCACGTCGGCTGGCCAGGGGCGCGGACGTATCCAGGGCACACGCCCAACCTCCTCGATCGACCAGCGAAAACCGTGAAGGCGGGGGTGCACGGTGTTCCCGGAGGCGAGTCAGTGATGCGTGTGGACGACCCTGGGTACGACGGCACGGGCTACCGCTATATGACCGTGCGCGAGACCGCCCGCGTGATGACTTTCCCTGACCACTGGGAGCTCAAGGGGCCACGCGGCGAGCAGATGCGGCAACTCGGCAACGCGGTTCCGGTCAAACTCGGCGCGACGTTCGCGAGGGCGGTGGCCGCCGCCTTGACGGAAGCCGAGCGCCGGCGGTGACCGCCAACGCGGGGCGCGGAGGGAACCGTTCCTGGAAGGAGCGGGTACCGGAGGAGAGGGCCTGGAAGCCGAGGGCCGGAATGAGTGTGCGCGCGCGTTCAGCGGAACAGGACCGGGCGGCCGGCGGGTCACGGAATCGTGCTGTGCGGACGGGCGAAGGACGCTTCGCTCGCGGATCGATCGCACTCCGCCTCTATGGAAAGCGACGTCGTGTCCACGCGTACCTGCGCTGGTCGCAGGACGGTCGCACGCGTGAGCGCCACGTGGGCGAGGTCGATGAGGGAACGCGCGCCGCGAATCTCAGAGCGGCCTGGGCGCTGGCTCACGCTGCGGGGCTCGCCGCCAGCGAGACGTTGCCTTCGGACTCAGGAGCGTCGTCTCCGGAGTCGCGCGCGGTGATGAGGGCGAACAGAGGACGCGACACGAAGCCGGAGCTTCTGCTTCGCTCGCTGCTCCACCAGAGGGGGCTGCGCTACCGGGTGTCGATCCGCCCGCTACCTGATCTTCGGAGAACCGCCGATGTGGTCTTTCCGAAGGCCCGGGTCGCCGTGTTCGTCGATGGTTGCTTCTGGCATGGCTGCCCTGAGCACCACAGACCAGCGACCAAGCGTGCGGAGTTCTGGCGGGAGAAGATCGAAGGCAACCGGGCCAGAGACGCCGAAACCAGCCGGCTCCTTCTCGAACGAGGATGGCGCGTCGTCCGCGCCTGGGAACACGAGGACCTCTCCCGAGTCGCGGAACGAATCGATCTGCTTGTCCGCGCCCGCCGCCCCGTCAAGGAGGGCTGAACGGGGCCGCGCCGGGCGGCCGTTGGGTTTCGGGCCCCGGCGTCGCGGGTTTCCGGCGGGGTCGGTTAGCCTGTGGGTATGTCCCTCGTCATTCATGCCTGGTCGAGCGTCCGACTGCGGTCGGGGCGCTGACCTGCGACGTCGGCCTGGTGCCGGCGTCGGGGTCGTACGCGTCCCCATGTCCCACCTCAGGATGACGAGGTTTTTCCGTTATGCGTTCTCAGTCCACTTTTGTCCTGGTGCACGGCGGCTCCGGCACCGCCAGGACCTGGACCCCGCTGCGCAACGAGCTGGCCCTGCGCGGCCACCGTTCGTACGCCGTCGACCTGCCAGGGCACGGCGACCTCGCCGACGTGCCCGCCGCCTACTACCGGCAGCCGCAGGACCCGGCGGCGCTGGCGGCGGCGCCGTCCCCGCTGCGCGGGGTCACGCTCGCGGACAACGTGCGGCACGTCGCCGCGATCCTGCGCCGGCTCGCGCCGGCCGGCCCGCTCGTGCTGGTCGGCAACAGCCTGGGCGGCCTGACGATCAGCGCCGTCGCCGACGCCCACCCCGAGCTGGTCGGCCGCGTGGTCTACCTCTCCGCGCTCTGCCTCAGCGACCCCGCCATGCTCACCGAGCCCTGGGGCGTCGAGGACGACAACCTGCTGGACGCCGCCGCGGCCCGGATCGCCGTGCCCGGCGTGGCAGAGCCGGGCGTGGCCCGGCTCAACTGGCGTGCGGCGCACGGCGATCCGGAGCTGTTCGCGCGGCTGAAGGCCGCGATCATGGCCGACGGCAGCGACCACCAGTTCCGGATGCTGCTCGACGCGCTGGACCCCGACGAGAACCACGGCGTCCTGGAGGCCGGGGCCGTCGTCACGGCGGAGGGATGGGGCCGCGTTCCCCACACCTTTGTGCGGCTCGCCGAGGACCGGGCCATCACGCCGGCCGTGCAGGACGTCATGATCCGCCGCGCGGACGAGCTGACCCCGGCCAACCCGTTCGAGGTCCACACCCTCGCGGCCTCGCACGTCGGCTACTTCAGCCGCCCGGCGCTCTTCGCCGACCTGCTGGCCCGCCTGGCCTGAACCGGACGCCCTCTCCGCCAGCCCCGGCGCGAGGGGCCCCGGCGCGAGGGGCGGCGGTCGCGCGCCACGGCCCGGCCCAACGGCCGGGCCGCTGGCGCGCGTTCCACCGGCCCGGCGTTCAGCCGGCGAGGGTCTCCGCGATCTCGTCGAGGATCTGCTCGGCCGCCGTGTAGCCGATGCCCAGGAACCACAGCTGGTCGTTGACCGGGAACGCGCGGTTCTCCTGGACGGCGGTCAGGTCCTCCCACAGCGGGCCGCCGACCGCCGCCTCCTCGCCCGAGGCGTCCGGGTCGCCGTAGGAGGAGTAGTAGATGACGTCGGCGTCGGCCTGGTCCACCTGCTCGGGGCTGATCTCCACGGCGAAGCCGTCGGTCGCGTCGTCCACGATCGCCGGCCGGCCCAGGCCCACGTCCTCCAGGATGCCGCCGATGTAGTTCTCCCGCCCGTAGAGGCGGGTGTTGCCGCCGTCGATGAAGCGCAACATGCTGACCTCGATCTCGGCCGCCGCCTCGGGCCCGCCGATGGCCTCGGTGACCTCGGCGACATGCTCCTCGTAGGCGGCGACGACCTGCTCCGCCTCCTCCGACCTGCCCAGCGCCTCGGCGTGCATCAGGAAGTTCTCCTTCCAGGGCGCGCCCACCGTCTCCGAGAAGACCGTCGGCGCGATCGCCGACAGCTCGTCGTAGCGCTGCTCGTCGCGCACCTTGCTGCCGATGATCAGGTCCGGGTCCAGCTCGTTGATGGCCTCCAGGTTGGGCGCCGCGATGTTGCCCACGTTCTCGATGTCGGCGAGCTGGTCCTGCGGCAGGTAGTCGAGGAACTCCTGGGTGGCGTCGGCCTGGACGGCGCCGACCGGGACGATGCCCAGGGTGATCGCGGTGTCCAGCTCGGCGGTGTCCAGCACCACCACGCGCTGCGGGTTCTCCGGCACCTCGACCGGGCCCATCGCGGTCTCCACGGTCCGGGTGCCGCCCGAGCCGTCGGAGCCGGACGAACCGGAGGAGCCCTCCGAGTCCGCGTCGTCGCCGCAGGCGGCGAGGGCGACGGCGCAGGCGAGCGCCAGGGCGGAGGCGGTGATGCGACGGTTCATGGCGGGCGGGGCCTTTCTGGCGAAGCGGGAACGGGAACGGTAACGGGGGACGCGGCGGCGCGCTGGGGTCAACGGGCCTCCCCCGGCAGGGGCGTGGGGGCCTCGGGCACGACCAGCGGGGAGCCGGTGACCGGGTCGGGGATCACGACGGCCGCCAGGCCGAAGACCTCCCCCACCAGCTCGGCCGTGACGATCTCGTCGGGGTGGCCCTGGGCGGCGATCCGGCCGTCCTTCATGGCCACCAGGTGGTCGGCGTAGCGGGCGGCCTGGTTGAGGTCGTGCAGCACGGTGACCACGGTGCGGGCCGGCGTCTCGTCCGTGGGGGTGGCCAACTGGCGGACCAGGTTGAGCACTTCGACCTGGTGGGCGATGTCCAGATAGGTGGTGGGCTCGTCGAGCAGCAGCAGGTCGGTCTGCTGGGCGAGGGCCATCGCGATCCAGACCCGCTGCCGCTGCCCGCCGGAGAGGGCGTCCACCGGCCGGTCGGCCAGCCCGCTGACGTCGGTGCGTTCCATCGCCTCGGCCACGGCGGCCTCGTCGGCCGGGGACCACTGCTGCCACCAGCGCTGGTGCGGCTGCCGGCCCCGGGAGACCAGGTCGGCGACGGTGATCGCCTCGGGCGCGACCGGGGTCTGCGGCAGCAGGCCGAGCGACTGGGCTATCCGCCGGGTGGGCAACGTGTGCAGCTCGGCGCCGTCCAGCAGCACCGTCCCGGCGCGCGGCTTCAGCAGCCGGCCCAGCGCGCGCAACGTGGTCGACTTCCCGCAGGCGTTGGGCCCGACGATCACGGTGACCTCGCCGTCGGGGATATCGAGGTCCAGCGCGTCGACGACCGGCCGGTCGGCGTCGTAGCCGAGGGTCAGCCCCCGCGCCGCCAGCCGGCCCGCCGGCGGCCCGTCGCCGGAGAACCTCTCCGGCCCGTTGCCCTGTTCGCCTCCCGGCTCGTTCCCCGGCTTGGAGAGGATGCTCATGCCCGGCCTCCGGTGCGGTTCTTGAGGATCAGCCACAGCAGATAGGGCGCGCCGATCGCCGCCGTGACAACGCCGGCGGGCAGCTCCGTCGGCGAGAACAGCGTCCGGGCCAGCAGGTCGGCCAGCACGGTCAGCAGCGCGCCCACCAGCGCCGTGGTCAGCAGGGGTATCTGCGCGGTGCCGGTCAGCCGGCGCGCGATCTGCGGGGAGAGCAGCGCGACGAAGTCCACCGGGCCCGCCGTGCCGGTGGCGAGCGCCGCCAACAGCACGCCGACGCCGGCCAGTCCGACGCGGGTCACGTTGAGCCGGACGCCCAGCGCGATCGCGGTGTCGTCGTCCAGGGTCACGGTGCGCTGCGCCCGCGCCGCCCAGCACACCGCCGGCACCACCGCGAGCAGCGCCCAGGCCAGCGGCTCGGCCTCGGCGTAGCCCCGGCCGTTGAACGAGCCGGTCATCCACACCGTGGCCTGCTGCGCCACGGTGTGGTCGCCCTTGGTCAGGAAGAGTTGGGTGACGGAGCGCAGCGCGACGGCGAAGCCGATGCCGACCAGCACGAACCGGCCGGCGTGCAGCCCGCCGCGCCAGGCGAAGAGATAGACCAGCACGGCGGCGCCGAGCCCGCCGGCGATCGCCCAGTACGGCAGCACGGCGGTGGACGCCAGGCCGTAGGTCATGGCGATCACCGCGACCGCCGCCGCGCCCTGGCTGACGCCGATGATGTCGGGGCTGGCCAGCGGGTTGCGGGCGACGGTCTGGATCAGCCCGCCGGCCACCGCGAGCGCGGCGCCCACCAGCAGCGCCACGGTCAGCCGGGGGAGCCGCAACACCCCGATCACGAAGTCGTGTTCGTCGGTCAGACCCAGCACCGAGCGGACCGCCTCCAGCGGCGGGACGCTGGACTCGCCGAGCGAGAGGTTGGCCACACAGCCGGCGGCCAGCGCCAGCAGCAGCACGGCGACGACCAGCAGCGTGCGGCCGTGGACCAGCACCGAGGCGCCGCCGAGGCGCACCGCGCGGTAGCCGGTGGGGCGCGCGGCGCTGGTCCTGGCCGTGCGCGGCGGCCTGGCGAGCGTCGTGGTCATCCGCGCACCCCCGAGCGGCGCACCAGATAGACCAGGAACGGAACGCCGACCAGCGCCGTGGTCACCCCGGCCGGCACCTCGGACGGCGGGAAGACCAGCCGGCCGACCACGTCCGAGACCAGCAGCACCGCCGCGCCCAGCAGCGCCGCCATCGGCAGCAGCCAGCGGTGCCCGCCGCCCACCAGCGCCCGCCCGATGTGCGGAACGGCCAGGCCCACGAAGGCGATCGGCCCGGCGGCCGCGACCCCGGCGCCGGTGAGCACGGCCGCGCCGAGCCCGCCGGTGATCCGGACGGCCGCCACGTTCTGGCCCAGGCCACGGGCCACGTCGTCGCCGAGCGCCAGCGCGTCCAGGCCGCGCGCGGCGGCGGCCACCAGGACCACGCCGGCCAGCAGGAACGGCCATATCCGCTCGGCGATGTCGGCGTCCCTGCCGGTCAACGAGCCGACCTGCCAGAACCGGTACTCGTCCAGCGTCGCGCCATGGGTGGTGAGGACGCCGGCGATCACCGAGGCCAGCAGCGCGTTGATCGCCGCCCCGGCCAGCGCCAGCCGCACCGGCGTCGCGCCGCCCCGGCCCTGGTTGGCGACCGCGTAGACGAGCACGGCGGCCAGCGCCGCGCCGGCGAACGCGAACCAGACGTAGTCGTCGAGGGAGTTCGCGCCGGCGAAGGTGATCGCCAGCACCACGCCGACGGCCGCGCCCTGGCTGACGCCGAGGATGCCGGGCTCGGCGATCGGGTTACGGGTCAGGCCCTGCATCACCGCCCCGGCCATGCCGAGGGCGGCGCCCACCATGAGCGCGATCAGGGTGCGCGGCACCCGCAGCTCGCGCACCACCTTGGCGGCGCTGGCGTCCTCGCCGCTCAGCGCGTCGGGGGAGGTGGTCAGGGCGCGCAGCAGCTGTTCGACGCCGATGGAGCGGCTGCCGAGGGCGACGCTGAGCAGCATCGCGACGGCGACGACGGCCACCCCGGCGGCCAGCCAGGCGAGCCGTCGCGAGGTGGTGGCGCGACGCTCCACAACGGGCGGGCGGTCGGCGATGGTTGGCATGGATTCCCTGCGCGGTTAGGTTAGGCGAGCCTAAGTATAGGCAACTGCCAGGGGCACAATAGCGGCATGTCACTTTCCACGTCGCCGCGTTCCGCCGACCTCGAACCCGCACCCGGGTTCACGGTCGGATTCGATCTCGACATGACCCTGATCGACTCCCGACCTGGCATCCGGCGGACCTATCTGGCCCTCGCGGAGGAGACCGGCGTCTTCATCGACGCCGACCTCGCGGTGAGCCGCCTCGGGCCGCCGATGGCGGAGGAGTTGGCGAACTGGTTCCCGGCGGAGCTGGTCCCGGCGATGGCCGACCGCTACCGCGAGCTGTATGTCGAGCTGGCCGTCGAGCCCACGCCGGCGCTGCCGGGCGCGGCCGACGCGATCGAGGCCGTGCGCAGGCTCGGCGGCCGGAGCATGGTGGTAACGGCCAAGTACGGTCCCAACGCCCAACTGCACCTTGATCATCTGGGCCTCAAGACGGACCTGTTGGTCGGCTCGCTGTGGGCGGAGGGCAAGGCGGAGGCGCTGCGGGAGCACGCCGCCGGCGTGTATGTCGGCGACCACATCGGGGATGTGCGCGGGGCGCGCGCCGCAGGGGCCGTCTCGGTCGCGGTGGCCACCGGGCCCTGCCCGGCCGAGGAGCTGCGGGAGGCGGGGGCCGACGTGGTGCTGACCGATCTCACCGCGTTCCCCGACTGGTTGGCCGCCCACCGCGCGCCGGGCGCCTCCGGCGCCTGAGCGGAGCGCGCCCCTCTACCACACCGCCCCTCTACCGCACCGCGCGCTGCGCCGCGCGGTCCTCGCGCCGCTGCGCGGCCACGGAGCGCGCCAGCCCGCAGCCGGCGACGAAGAAGCCGACGCCCATCAACATCGAGACCAGATAGGCGGCGGTCGGCAGCGGCTCGGCGCCGACCAGCAACGGAATCACGGTGACCAGGGTGGCCACCGCGCCAACGGCGAAGATCACGCCGCCGACCCGGACCAGGCCATCCCCTGCTTGTTCGTTACTCACCCCCACAGGATCGCAGGTGCGAGCATATTTGCGACGCGGTGGGGGCAGTGATCCTCCGAAACGGCCCGGGAGCATCTTGTCACCGGGCTACGGGCGATTAGCCTGGGACGTGGCGGGCTGATGTGGCCCGCCTCACTGCTATGGACGAGTGCGAGGACGAGGACACGTGCCTACCGGCAAGGTCAAGTGGTTCAACAGCGAGAAGGGCTTCGGCTTCCTTTCCCGTGATGACGGCGGCGACGTCTTTGTGCACTCCTCCGCGTTGCCCGCCGGGCTGGACGTGCTCAAGCCGGGCCAGCGCGTCGAGTTCGGCGTCGTCGCCGGCCAGCGCGGCGACCAGGCGCTCTCCGTCGTCCTGTTGGACCCGGTGCCCTCGGTGGCGGCCGCGCAGCGGCGCAAGCCGGACGAGTTGGCGTCCATCGTGCAGGACCTGACGACGCTGCTCGACGGCGTCTCCCAACAGCTGGAGCGCGGCCGGTATCCCGACCGCGCCAGCGGGCGCAAGATCGCGGGGATGCTGCGCGCGGTCGCGGACCAACTGGACGTCTGAGGCCCCGGGCCGGGCGTCGTCCTCCCCGGCCCGACGCCCGGTCCCAGCCCCCAGCCCCAGCACCGCGCCGCCCGCCATCAACCGGCCGGCGGGCGACCACCCAGGCCGTCAACTCACCGGCGTCAGCCGGCCCGTGGCCGGGACCAGGCCGGCCGTCGCGGCGCGGGTCAGCAGGGCGTCGATCGCGGCGTAGCCGGCCGGGCCCAGGTCGGCGGTGAACTCGTTGACATAGAGCCCGATATGGGCGTCGGCCACCGCCGGGTCCATCTCCTGCGCGTGCGCCAGCACATGCTCGCGGCTGGCCGCCGGGTCGGCCCACGCGTGCCGCACCGAGGCGCGGATCGCCTCGGTGACGGCCGCCAGCCGCTCCTCGCCCAGCGAGCGCCGCGCGACGATGGCGCCCAGCGGGATCGGGTGCCCGGTGCTGGACTCCCAGTACTCGCCCAGGTCGGCCAACTGCCGCAGCCCGTACGTCTGGTAGGTGAAGCGCGCCTCGTGGATCACCAGCCCGGCGTCCACCCGGCCGTTCCGCACCGCCGGCATGATCTCGGCGAACGGCAGCACCCGCACCTCGCCGACGCCGCCCGGCACCAACTCCCCGGCCCAGAGCCGGAACAGCAGGTAGGCCGTCGACCGTTCGCTGGGCACCGCGACCGTCCGGCCCGCCAGCTCGGCCGGCGAGGCCGCGCCGCCGGCGGCCGTCAGCACCAGCGGGCCGCAGCCCCGGCCCAGCGCCCCGCCGCACGGCAGCAGCGCGTACTCCTCCAACACCCAGGGCAGCACCGCGTAGGAGACCTTCAGCAGGTCGCCCTCGCCGCGCTCCGCCCGGCCGTTGGTGATGTCGATGTCCGCGTAGTCCACGGTGACCGGCGGCGTGCCGGGCAGCAGCCCGTGCGTCCAGGCGTGGAAGACGAAGGTGTCGTTGGGGCAGGGGGAGTAGGTCAGGGAGAGCGGCGGGGCGCTCTCCCGGGTGCCAGCCGTGGTGCTCATGGGGTGTCAGCCTCCTCGTGGTGCTTCTTCCGCCACGTCTCGACCGCCGGGCCCAGCGCGGCGAACGCGTCGGTCAGCGCGCGCAGCGCGGCCGGGATGCGCCAGGCCGCGCGGTCCCGTGGCCCGACGGGGTTGGACACGGTGCGGACCTCCAGCACCGCGAGCCGGTGCGCGGCGGCGGCCGTCGCCACGCCGTGCCCCTCCATCGCCTCCGCCGCGGCGCCCGGGTGCCGGGCGGCCAGCGCGGCGGCCCGCTCGGCCGTTCCCGTCGCCGTGGCCACCGTCAACACCGGCCCCAGCACCGCGCCCGTCGCGTCGGCGACCGCCTGGGCCAGCACGGCCGGCGGCCGGTGGCTGACCTGGCCGAAGCCCAGCTCCGCCAGGTCGATGAAGCCGTCGGGCCCCTCGGCGCCCAGGTCGGCGGCGACCAGCGCCGAGCCGACCACCGCGTCACCCACCGCGGCCACAGGGGCGAACCCGCCGGCGATGCCGGCCGCCACCACCAGGTCGTACCGCCCGGGCGCCACGGCCAGCACCGTCGCCGTGCCGGCGGCGGCAGCGGCCGGGCCCACGCCCACGGCCACCGTGTCCCACGCCGGCCCCCGGTGCAGCGTCAGCCCGGCCGGCAGGGTGAACGGGTCGGGCGGCGCGCCCGTCGCCAGCGTCACCGCGTCCCGCTCGGCGGGCACGGCCGTCACCACCAACGTGCGTCCGCTGCTCATCGGTTGACGCGCCCCGCGCGCTCAGTCGCCCGGGGTGAGCGTCGCGTTCCAGACACCCTCGACGCTGCCGAAGAGGTTCTCCTGGAACTCCTCCTCCGACTGCGAAGCCCAGATCGTCTCGATGTCGTAGTCCTCGCGGACCTGCGCCACGCTCAGCCGCAGGTCCTCGGCGACCGGCGGCGAGCCGGGCTCCGCCTGCTGCTGCACCATCTGGAAGAGCTGGTCGCTGGGGAAGCTGCGGTAGGTGCCGGTGAACGGCTCCGCGCGGTAGAGCTGGTCGTTGACGAACAGCAGCCAGCCCTCCTCGGCGATCTCGGTGTCGACCCCGATCCGGAAGGTGTCGCCCGGCGTGCTGGAGAACGTCGCGCGGTTGTCGTCGCTGGAGAGGCACTCCATCGCCCGCTCCGCGCCCAGCG
Source organism: Streptomyces triticirhizae (assembly GCF_003696235.1). Taxonomy (GTDB): domain Bacteria; phylum Actinomycetota; class Actinomycetes; order Streptomycetales; family Streptomycetaceae; genus Streptomyces; species Streptomyces triticirhizae. The sequence continues at coordinate 27,052 of NZ_RFFJ01000020.1, read as the reverse complement.
CCTCGCCGTGCCCGTAGCAGTCGCTGGCGGTCTCCCGCGTCTTGCTGCTGCTCTCCAGTGTGAAGTGCGCGTTGGGCGACGGCTTCTCGCACGCGGACAGCACGAGGACGCCCAGCGAAACGGTGCCGATGGCGAGCGTCGTACGAATGGCCCGGCGGCCCCGGTTCCTGGCGGTAGCGGTCATGCACCGCAGATTACCGGCCGATACCGGTCACCTGACGCGCGGGTGCGGCGAGCCGCGTCGGGCCGTCGCCAGCAGGCCCCGCACGCTCAGCCCGGCGCCGACCAGGACCAGCGTCGCCGCCACACCCATGCCCAGCGGCCCGATCAGCGGCAGCGAGATCCCGATCGCGCCGCCCAGCACCCAGGACATCTGGAGGGTGGTCTCCGAGCGGGCGAACGCCGAGGTCCGCACCACCTCCGGCACGTCCCGCTGGATCAACGCGTCCAGCGCCAGCTTGCCGAGCGCCTGACAGATCCCGGCCGCCGCGCACACCGCGATCACCGTCACCGCGAGATAGCTGACCGTCGCGGCGACCGTGGTGCCAACGGCCACCGTCAGCACCGCCAGCAGGATCAGCTCGGGGGAACGTTCCCGCAGCCAGTTGCCCAGCAGGTTGCCCATGCCGTTGCCCACCCCGGCGGCGACGCCCACCAGGCCCAGGGAGAGCGCGGCGCCCAGGCCGGGCAGCGGCTCGCCGCGCAGCAGGAACGCCATGAAGAAGAGGAGGAAGCCGGAGAGCGCGCGCAGCGAGGAGTTGGCCAGCAGCGCCTTGATCACGGGGGAGTCGCCGACCCTCGGCAGGAACCCGGCCCGCTGCCCGTCGTTGCCGCCCCGCCCCGAGCGCATGTCGGCCAGCTCGGCCAGGTGCGCGGTCCGCTCGCCCTTGGCGAGGTCGACCCGGCCCGGCAGCCGGAACGACATCAGCGCCCCGGTGACCGTGATGGCGCAGGCGGCGTAGAGCGGCCACCGCTCGCCGATCGCGTTGAGCGCCAGCCCGACGGGCGCCATCGCGCCGGCCGAGATCAGCCCGGTCAGCGTGATCCGCGCGTTGGCCTTCACCAGCGAGACGCGCGGCGGCAGCAGCCGGGGCACCACGGCGGCCCGCACGATGTTGTACGCCTTCGAACAGACCATCACGCCGAGCGCCGCCGGATACAGCTCAAGGCCGCCGGTGACCACGGCGCTCGCGATCACCAGCGCCAGCATCCCGCGCGCCAGCAGCGCGCCGGCCATCGCCGCGCGCCGCCCGTGCGGCAGCCGGTCGAGCAGCGGCCCGATCACCGGCGCCAGCAGGATGAACGGGGCCATGGTGACGGCCAGATAGAGCGCCACCCGGCCGCGCGCCTCGTCGGTCGGCACGGAGAAGAAGATGGTGGAGGCGAGCGCGAAGGTGATCAGCATGTCGCCGGCCGAGTGCACGGCGTGCAGCTCGATCAGCTTCGCCATCCCGGACTCGCCCGCGCCGTGCGCGTGCGTCGCGCGCCGCACCCGGCGCGTCACGGCGCGTGGCACGGCCAGGAGCGCGCGCCCCAGCGCCCGGCCGGTGCGCACGATCACCCCGGCGCGGTGCTCGGTTCCCGTGTCCAACCGACCGCCAGCAGCCACAACCGTTAGCGTACGGCCCCGAAGGCCCCTGACTCCTTTGATCCGTCCGGGCTTTACGGGCTTTCCCCGAGCCGGACCAGCCCCGGTCGCCGCGCGGCCCCCTCCGTGCCGGCCCGGCCCCGGAAGAACCCGTGCGCACCGCGCCCACCCCGTGCGATAGCGTGGCCGGCGGTGCGCCTGGCCTGAAGTGAGTGCGCGACGTCGCAGCGGTCCCGGTGTCCGCTCCGTCCGCTCCGTTCGCCGCGAGGTGCCCGCCCGAACAACGCGGTAGGAGAGTTGCCTGTGAGTGCTGGGATGCGAAGCCGGACGCCCGACCGGCTGTGCGCCGAGGCGGTGGAGCTGGCCCGCGAGGCGGCGGCACAGGCGGCGCACCCGCACCGGCTGGGCGAGCACCTGGGGATGGTGGCCGAGGGCGAGCGGCTGGTGACGCACTTCTTCGCCAGCGAGGTGCCCGGCTACTCCGGCTGGCGCTGGGGCGTCACCGTGGCCCGCGCCTCGCGCGCCCGCTATGTGACGGTCGACGAGGTGGCCCTCACCCCGGGGCCCGAGGCGCTGCTCGCCCCGGACTGGGTGCCGTGGAGCGAACGGCTCCGCCCCGGCGACCTGGGCCCCGGCGACCTGCTGCCGGCGGAGGAGGACGACCCGCGCTTGGAGCCGGGCTTCCTCGCCGAGGACGCGCCGCCGCCCAACTCGCCGCTCGCCGAGGAGGCGGAACGGCCGGAGCGCGGCACGGTGCGGGACGTCGCCAGCGACCTCTTCCTCGGCCGGAACCGGGTGCTGTCCCTCCAGGGGCTGCGGGAGGCGGCCGAACGCTGGGACGAGCAGTTCGGCGCGGAGACCCCGATGGCGCAGGCGGCGCCGGCCGCGTGTGTGAGCTGTGGCTTCCTGGTGCCGCTGGCGGGGAGCCTGCGGCAGGCGTTCGGGGTGTGCGGCAACGAGTTCTCCCCGGCGGACGGCCGGGTGGTCTCCCTCGCCTACGGCTGTGGCGCGCACTCGGAGGCGGCCGAGTCGCCGAAGCACCAGGCCCCGCCGCCGCCGGTGATCGACGACCTGGGGACCGACCCGCTGTAGGCGAAGGGGCCGCGGCGGTCATGGGGTGGGCGGGCGCCGCCCGTTCACCCCGTGACCGCCGCCCTGGTCGTGCCGGTCCGCCGTGTCCCTCACGCGAGCACCGCGCGGGCGACCAGCCCGACGCCCGCCGCGCCCACCACCGCCAGCAGCACCGCGCGCAGCACCCGCGCGTCGACCCGCTGCCGCGAGGCGCGGCCGGCCAGGAAGCCGGCCACCACCAGGGGCGTGGCCGCCAGGCCGTACCCGACCTGCCGCCCGTCCAACTCCCCGGCGGCGATCAGCGCGGCGAGCGAGATCGCCCCGCCCAGCAGGAAGAACGCCGCCAGCGTCGCCCGCACCCTGGCCGGCGGCTCGTACTGGTAGAGCAGCGCCATCGGCGGGCCGCCGATCGACGTCGCCGTGCCCGTGACCCCCGACAGCGCGCCCGCGCCCACCAGCGACCAGGGGCGGATGGCCAGCCGCGCGCGCCACAGCGAGGCGGCCACCGCCAGCAGCACCATCGCGCCCACCGCCCCGGCCAGCGCGCCCGGCGCCAGCCGCCCGACCAGCCACGCCCCGAGCAACGCCCCCGGCACCCGGGCCGGCAGCGCCCACGCCAGCCCGCGCCAGTCCACCTGCCGCCACTCGCTGACCACGCCGAGCACCGGCAGCACCATCGAGGTGATCAGCAACCCGCCGGGCAGCAGCGACGGTTCGAGCAGGGCCAGCGCCGGCGCGCCCAGCAGCCCCAGGCCCAGCCCGATGCCGCTCTGGAGGGCCGACCCGACGAACACCGCGCAGGCCAGCAGGAACAGAGTGGATATCTCGGTCACAGGACCCCGAACGTAACACCCGCCACCGACAGTCCGCCGACCGCCCGGCGCCGGGCCGTTCGCCCTGCCGTTCGCCGGGCCTCCCCCTGCCGTTCGCCGGGCCGTCCAGCGGCCGTTCGCCGGGCCGGAGGAGACGCGGTCCGGGGCGTCATCGTCAGTGGACGGCGATAGTGTCGGTGGCGTGACCACCGACCACGCGGTTGACCCGTACTCCGGCCTGCCCGACCCGTTCGCGACCGAGCGGCTGCGGCACCGTGTCCTGCGCGCCTGGCGGGACTCGCCGGCCAGGTTCCGGGAGGACGCCAACGCCGAGGAGGACCTCGCGCGCGGCGGGTACCGGGACCGGCTGGTCGTCGAGTTGGCGCAGAACGCGGCCGACGCCGCCCAACGCGCCGGCCGGCCGGGCCGGTTGCGGCTGACCCTGCGCGACGGGGTGCTCACGGCCGCCAACACCGGCGCCCCGCTGGACGCCGCCGGCGTCGAGTCGCTCGCCACGCTCCGCGCCTCGGCCAAGCGCGGCGGCGCGGGCGTCGGCCGGTTCGGCGTCGGCTTCGCCGCCGTTCTCGCCGTCAGCGACCGCCCGGAGATCGCCGGCGCCGGCGGCGGCGTGCGCTGGTCGCTCGCCGAGGCGACCGAGCTGGCCCGCGCCGCCGGGGAGGAACGCCCGGAGCTGCTCGCCGAGTTGGAGCGCAGGGCGGGCGAGCGGCACGCCGTTCCGCTGCTCCGGCTGCCGCTGCCGCACGCCGGGGCCGACGTTCCCGACGGCTATGACACGGTGATCACCCTGCCGCTGCGCGACGCGGCCGCCGAGGACCTCGCCGACCGGCTGCTGGCCGCCGTGGACGACACGCTGTTGCTGGCGCTGCCCGGGCTGAGCGAGGTGGTCCTCGACACCCCAGGGGGGCAACGGGCGCTGGCCCGGCGGCAGTTCGGCCCCTACACACAGATCACCGAGGAGCCGGGACCGGCCGGCAGCGCGGTGCGGTCCACCCGCTGGCGGGTCTCCTCCCTCGCGGGCGAGGCGGACGAGGCGCTGCTGGCCGACCGTCCCCTGGAGGAACGCGAGCGCCGCAACTGGTCGCTGAGCTGGGCCGTTCCGGTGGACGCCGAGGGGGCGCCCGCGCCGCCGGTCAGCGCGCCGGTGCTGCACGCCCCCACCCCGACCGACGACACGTTGGGCCTGCCGGCGCTGCTGATCGGCAGCTTCCCACTGGAGCCGACCCGCCGCCATGTGGCGCCCGGGCCGCTGACGGACTTCCTGCTGCGGCGCGCCGCCGAGGCGTATGCCGCGCTGCTGGCGGACTGGCGGCCGGTCACGCCCGAGATCCTCGCGCTGGTGCCGGGGCCGCTGGGCCGTGGCGAACTGGACGGCAGGCTGCGGGAGTTGGTGCTGGAGCTGCTGCCCGGCACGGCGTTCCTGCCGAGCGCGGCGGCCGGCGCCGCCCCGCCGGAGCCCCTGGAGCCGGCGGCGGGCGAGGAGCCGGCGGAGCACGAGCCGCCGGTGGCGCTGCGCCCCACCGAGGCCGAGCTGGTGGAACGGGCCGGCGCCGAGACGGTCGCGGTGCTCTCCGAGCTGTTCCCCGGGCTGCTCCCCGCCGGCCTGGAACGCCGCGCCGAACTGCGGGTGTTGGAGGTCGAGCGGGTCTCGCTGGGCGAGATCATCGAGCGGCTGGCCGGCGTGGAGCGCCCGCCCGGCTGGTGGTGGCGGCTCTACGACTCGCTGGCCGGCGTCGACCCGGACCTGTTGACCGGCCTGCCGGTGCCGCTGGCCGACGGCCGCACCACGATCGGCCCGATGCGGGTGCTGCTGCCCACCGTCGGCACCGAGCCGGCCGAGTTGGGGCGGCTGGGCCTCAGGGTGGCGCACCCGGAGGCCGCCCACCCGCTGCTGGAGAAGCTGGGCGCGGCCCCCGCCACGCCCCGCGCGGTGCTGGACACGCCGCAGGTGCGGCACGCGGTGGCGGCCTCGGCCGACCTGGAGGTGTGGGACGAGGACGCGCTGCCGGCCGCCGAACTGGCCGCCACGGTCCTGGCGTTGGTCCGCGAGGCGGACCTCGGCCCCGGCGACGAGCCGTGGCTGGCGGCGCTGGCGCTGCCCGACGAGACGGGCGAGCTGACCCCGGCCGGCGAGCTGGTCTATCCGGGCAGCCTCTTCCAACAGGTCATCAGGCCCGACGAGTTGGCCGCCTGCGACGCCGACCTGGCCGAGCAGTGGGGCGAACGGGTGTTGACCGCCGTCGGCGTGCAGGCGGACTTCGTGCTGGTCAGGGCGGCCGATGTGGTGCTGGACCCGGACGAGTTGGAGCCGCGCGACGGGCCCTATGCCGAGCCGGACGACATCGGCCTGCTGGACTCGGTCGACGTCTGGTGCGAGGACGTGCTGGACGCGCTGCCGGACGCTCCGCTGCCGCCGGTCGCCGCCGAGGTGCTGGCCGTGCGGGACCTGGAGCTGGTGGACGACGACCGCTGGCCGCTGGTGCTGGAGCTGTTGGGCCGCTCCCCGCTGCGGGAGGCGCTCACGGGGCGGGTCCGGGTGCGGATGCCGGACGGCACGGCGCGGTCCGCCCGTTCCTACACGGCCTGGTGGCTGCGCGGCGCGCCGGTGTTGGACGGCCGCCGGCCGGCCGGGCTGCGCTCGGCGGGCGGCGATCCGCTGCTGGCCGGCCTCTACGAGGACGCGGACACCGCGCAGGCCGACGACGAGGTGTTGCGCGCGCTGGGCGTGCGGACGACGGCCGCCGCGCTGCTCGCGGAACCGGGCGGCGCGGCCGAGCTGTTGGCCCGCCTGGCCGACCCTGAGCTGACCGTCTCGGCCTGGCAACTCCACGGCCTCTACGGGCTGTTGGCCGAGCTGGACCCGGAGGAGGTCACGCTGCCGGACGCGCTGCGGGCCGTGGTGGACGGGGAGGTGCGGGTGGTGGACGCGGGCGAGGTGCTGGTGGCCGACGCCCCCGACCTGCTGCCGCTGGCCGGCGGCCGGCCGCTGCTGCCGGTGCCGCCGGAGCTGGCCGGCGACCTGGCGGCCGTGCTGGACGTGCGGCCGCTGAGCGCGGCGCTGCCGGCCGTTCCGCCCTCGGACGGGGAGCGGCGCGAGGTCCCGGCGAGCGCACGGGAGTTGCTGGGCGAGGCGACCCCGACGGAGTACCGGGAGCACGATGACGGCCTGGTGATCGACGGCCGGGAGGTGGACTGGCGGCTCACCCCGGAGGGGGTGCTGCACGCCGCGACCTTCGAGGGGCTGGCCGCCGGGCTGGCCTGGGCCACCGGGCAGTGGCCGCGCCGCTTCGAGCTGGCGGCGCTGCTGGAGGCCCCGGAGCGGGCGGCCGAGTTGGAGACCGCCCGATGGTTCGACTGAGCCGCGCCCCGCTCGCGGTCCTCGCCGCCGCCCTGCTGCTGCTCGCCGCCTGCTCGTCCTCGGACGAGGCCGCTTCGGAGGGCGACGGCTCGGGCGACGGCTCGGGCGGCGACGGGCGGGCGGGGGCCGAGGGGGAGGCGAACGAGGAGCCGGCGGGGTGGTGGCGGCCGACCGCCGGGCTGGACTGGCAGTGGCAGCTCACCGGCGACCTCGACCTCGAACTCCCCGTCGACGTCTACGACATCGACGCCTTCGAAACGACGGCCGAGGACGTCGCCACGCTCCACGACCGGGGCGTGCGGGTCATCTGCTATGTCAACGTCGGCGCCTGGGAGGACTTCCGCCCCGACGCCGACGCCTTCCCCGAGGAGCTGCTGGGCGAGGGAAACGGCTGGCCCGGCGAACGCTGGCTGGACATCCGCGCGTTGGACACCCTGCGCCCGCTGCTCGCTGAGCGCCTCGACCTCTGCGCGGACAAGGGCTTCGACGCGGTGGAGCCCGACCTCCTCGACGGCTACCAGAACGACACCGGCTTCCCCCTGACCGCCGACGACCAACTGGCGTTCAACCGGATGGTCGCCGGGCTGGCCCACGAGCGCGGCCTGGCCGTCGGGTTGAAGAACGACCTGGACCAGATCCCGCAGCTGGTCGAGGAGTTCGACTTCGCCGTCAACGAGGAGTGCGCCGCCCACGACGAGTGCGGGCTGCTCAGCCCGTTCATCGAGGCCGACAAGCCGGTCTTCCACGTGGAGTACGAGCTGGCGCCCGAGGAGTTCTGCCCCGAGACGACGCGGCTGGGGCTCAGCTCGCTCGCCAAGAACTGGGAGCTGGACGCCTGGCGCGCCACCTGCTGAGCCCCCGCCCGCCGAGCACCCGCCGGCGGCGCCACCTGCTGAGCCCCCGCCGGCCGCGTCAGCGGCCCAGGGCCTCGACGGCCACGGTCGCGGCCCGGGCGATCAGCGCGTCGTCGCGCTCGGCGCCCGGCTGGTCGCGGCGGGACATCACGGCCAGCACGATCGGCTCGCCCCCGTCGTCGGGCCAGACCACGGCAATGTTGTTGCGGCCGCCGTAGCCGGCCGTCCCGCTCTTGTCCGCCACGGTCCACTCGGCCGGAACGCCGGCCCTGACCAGCGTCTCGCCGGTGGTGTTGGTCTCCATCCACGCCCGCAGCAGCGCCCGTTCGGCGTCCCCCAGCGCGTCGCCCAGGAGCAGGGCGCGCAGGTCGGCGGCGAGCGCGCGGGGGGTGCTGGTGTCCCGGTCGTCGCCCGGGATGCCCTCGCTGAGGTCGGGCTCCCAACGGTCCATCCGCGTGGTGTCATCGCCGAGTTGACGCAGCCACGCCTCCAGCGCTTCGGGCCCGCCCGCGACGTCGAGCAGCAGGTTGGCCGCCGCGTTGTCGCTGTACCAGAGGGTCGCCGCGCACAGCTCGCGCAGGCTCATGCCCGAGCCGACGAAGTTCTCCGTCACCGGCGAGTTGTCGAGCAGGTCGTCGGCGGTGTAGGTGATCACCTCGTCGAGACCGTTCGCCCCGTGCTCGTCCAGCACCGCGCCGACCAGCAGGGCCTTGAAGGTGGACGCGTAGGCGAACCGCTCGTCCGCCCGGTGGGCGACCTCCCGCCCGGTGCCGGTGTCCACCGCGTGAACACCCAGCAGGGCGTCGAACTCGCCCTCCAGCGCGCCGAACTCCTCCTCCGCCGACGCGTCGGACTCCTCGGCCGGCGGCTCCTCCGTCGCCGACGAGGTGGCCTCCGGCCGCGTCTCGGCGACCGGCTCGGCGCCGCCCGAGCACGCGGCCAGCGCACACAGGAGTGCCAGCGCCGACGCGCCGGGGAGCAGCCGGCGCCACGCCCTCAAGGCCGACCCGCCAGCGCGCGCAGCGACTCCACCTGCTCGGCCGTCAGCTCCAGCTCGGTCTCCTCGCTCAGCGCCAGCAGCAGGCCGGCCAGACGGTCGCCCCTGGGCACCGCGCCGGCGCCCAGCGCCCTGACGGCGTCGGCCGCCAACTCCGCGCCCCCGCCCGCCGGCTCGTGGAGCGCGGCCAGCACCAGCCCGGCGGCGGAACGTGGCCCGCCGTCCCACTCCAGGTCGGCGCGGAGGGTGCGGCAGACCTCCAACGGGTCCGCGTACCGTTCGACGAACGGCACCCCGCGCTGTTCGTAGAGCGAGACGAACTCGTCCACGGTCCGCGCGACATCCGCCGCGTTCCCCATGTACCAGACGGTCTGGGCGCCCGGCTCGGGCGCGTAGAGCGGGGCGGCCAGCGTCAGGTTGGTGGACTTGGCGAACTGCCTGTCGAGGAAGTACTTCTTCAGCAGCAGCTCCACCGGGTCGTGGCGGACCCCGACGCTGGGGATCACCCCGCTCTCCCCGGTCTCGACGTCGTGGCTCAGCGGCATGAAGAGCCCGGCCTGCACCCCGGGCTTGACCTTGCGGAAGAAGTAGCCCCTGGCCCGCTTCCGGAAGCCCAGCGGCGCGAAGACCTCGGCGAACCGCGCGTTGAAGTCGTCGGAGAGGCTCATCAGGTCCCTTGGATGTGGCTATGGATATCGGATGACCCCCACGCTGGTGCCTACGGGGATCGGCGTGCCGTTGGGCACGCCGACGGCGGCCAGCCGGTCGCTCATCACCGTACCGCCGGCCTGCGGCAGGCGCGGGTAGACGATGCGCTGGTTGCGGGTGAACGGGGCGCGGGCGCCGTTCTTCACCTCGATCAGCACGAGCTGGCCCTGGGGGTTGCGGGCGACGATGTCGACGAAGGCGTTGACGCCGGGCGCGCCGTTGGCCTGGATGCGCACCTCCTTGGCGACCACGCTGAAGCCGCTGGCCCGCAGGTCGGCCTCGGCGCGGCGGATGCCGGCGCGGCCCTTGAGGACATAGGCGATGCCGCCGGCCAGGCCCAGCGGGTCCAGCCAGATCAGCGGGTTGGGCACATAGCCGAAGTGGTGCGGCCCCGGCACCAGGCCCAGCGGGTCAGGGGTGAGATAGCGGGCCGTGGCCGGGTCGTAGTAGCGGTGGACGTTGTAGTGCAACCCGCTCTCGGCGTCGAACAGTTGGCCGGGGAAGCGCAGCGGGCAGTCCACGGCCCGTTCGCCGGTCGGTCCGGCCACCGGGAGCCCCCAGAGGGTGGCCCGGGGCGCGCGCCAGGCGACCGTGCCGTCCTCGGTCAGCAACTCCGTCGGGGTGCCCACCAGGTCGCTGACGATGGCGTGAAACCGCTCGTCGATCTCCCGCTGGCCGATCCCGCCCCGGCCGGTCCCGGCCGCCGGCCGCCCGATCCGGTCCAGTTGGGCGACCGGCCGCTGTCCGTCGGGCCCCCACTCCCAGGTCGTGACCCGCTCCCCGCCCGGCGCGGGCTCCCCGCCCGACCCCGGCCCCTCGCCCTTCGCCAGGCCCGCGCCACCCGCCCGCCCGGGCACGGCGATCCGCTGCTCGGCCAACACGGCGTCGTCCCAGACGTACTCGACGCGCTCCACCTCGCTGCCGTCCCCGGCCAGCCGCCGCTTGCTGATCCGCCGGCCGAACGGGTCGTAGCCATAGACCCAGCGCGTGCCGTCCGGGGTGGTCAGCTCGGTGAGCTGGTTCTCCGCGTTCCACGCGTGCCGCCAGACCTCGACCGCGCCGTCGGCGGTGTGCCGGAACCGTTCGACCACCCGGCCCTCGGCGTCGTGGACATGGCCGAACGCGCCCTGCCGCAGCAGCAGCGTGCCGCGCACCTCGTGCGGGGCGGCGGCCGCGTCGGTGACGTTCCCCGAGGCGTCCCAGGCGTAGGACTCCAGGGCGGCGCCCCCGGCGTCCCGCACGGCGTGCACCCGCCCACTGCCGTCGAGGTCGAAGTGCCGTTCCTCGCCGTCCGGTTGGCTCAGCGCGGTGGGCACCCCGTCGCCCCGGTACGCCCAGGCGCGGCGCCCGCCGGCGAACCGCTGCTCGGTCAGCAGATGGTCCGCGCTCCACGCCTGCTCCAGCAGCGGACCGGCCGGGGTGGACAGCGCGGTGGGCCGGGCCGCCGGGTCGTACCGGAACGCGAGGTCGTGCCCGTCCAGGCTGAGCGCCGTCGGCCGGTCGGCCTCGTCGTGCGACCAGACGCTGACCGCGCCGGACGGCGTCTCGCGCCGCGTCCTGCGCCCGACGGCGTCCCAACCGAGCCGCAGTGTCCGCCCGTTGGTGGTCTCCTCGACGAGCCGGCCCAGCGCGTCGCGGGTCAGCACCAGCTCGGCGGTGGCGTTGCGCGCCGCCACGATCCGGCCCATCGGGTCGTAGGCGAAGGTGGCGGCGACGCCGGGGCCGGTCCGTTCGACCATGTTGCCCAGCCGGTCGTGGCGGTAGCCGACCGCCTCGCCCGCGCCGTTGACCCGCTCCGTCAACTGCCCGGCGGCGTCCCACGCGTACCGCACCGAGCGGCCGTTGACATCGGTCTCGCGCACCAGGTTCCCGGCGGCGTCATAGGTGTAGCTCCAGGCGAGCCCTGCCGGGTCGATGATCTCGGTGACCCGCAGCTCGGTGTCGTGGACGAACTCCCGCCGCCCGCCGTCCGGGTCGATCCGCGCCGTGACCCGGCCGAACGAGCCGACCTCGTGCCGGCTGACCCGGCCCGCCGCGTCGGTGTGGGCCAGTAGGTTCCCGTCCGGGTCGTACTCCCAGCGCTCGGTCTCGCCGCCGGGGTGGGTGCGGGAGGCGAGCCGGCGCTCCGGCGTCCAGCTCAACGCCGTCCGCCCGCCGACCGGATCGACCACCTCCACCAGCCGGCCCAGCGGGTCGTAGCGGTAGCGGATCGTGCCGCCCAGCGGGTCCGTGACCTCGACCGGCTGCCCCGTGTCGTCGCACCGCACCCGGTGCCGGCCGCCGGCCGCGTCCACCACCTCCCGCAACCCGCCCCGCTCGTCCCAGACATAGCGCTCGGTCGCGCCCAGCGGGTTGGTGCTGGCGGTCAGCCGGCCCAGCGCGTCATAGCTGTGCTCGTGCCGGGTGCCGTCCGGGTTGGTCACCGCCGTGGGCCGGCGCGGCCCCGCGTACTCGGCGGTGACCGTGCTGCCGTCGGGCCGCTCCACCGAGGTCAGGTTGCCCTCGTCGTCGTAGCCGTACCGGGTGGTGCGGCCCAACGGGTCGGTGCGGGCGAGGAGTCGGTCGTAGCGGTCCCACTCGCTGAGCGTGGTGCCGCCCAGCGGGTCGGTCACGGCGACCACCTGGCCGCGCTCGTTGTACCGGTACTCGGTGGGGTGGCCCAGCGAGTCCAGCGCCACGGTCACCCGCTCCTCGCGGTCATGGCGGAGAGTGGCCGAAAGGAACCCGTCCGAGCCCTCGGCCCGCTCGCAGCGCCCCTCCTCGTCGTAGGTGTAGGCGTAGTGGCTGCCGCTGCGGTCCTCCCAGCTCGCGATGCGGCCGGCGCCGTCGTAGCTCATCCGCAGCGGCAGGTCCGAGGAGTTGACCACCTCGACCAGCCGGCCCATCGGGTCGTAGCCGTAGCGGGCCAGCGTCTCGCCGGTCGCGGGCGCGCGGAGCGCGGTGATCCGGTGCTCCTCCGTCTCCACGGCGAGGTGGTAGCCGCCGCTGTGCCGCACCCCGGTGGGCGCGCCCTCGGGCCCGTACTCGAACGTGATCCGCTGCCCGTCGCGCGCCACCACCTCGGCGATCGGCAGGATCAGCGTCTCGAACATCCCCTGCCAGGCCGGCCCCCCGCCCGGCCGGAACACCAGCGACCGCAGCTCCTCGGGAACGTCGATCACCATCTCGCCGTCGGGCGTCCCGTCCCAGGTCAACGGCCAACGCGGGCCCTCCTTCGGCAGCGTGGGCACGCCCGGCTCGGGCACCGGATAGCCCAACACCACCCCGTCGGGCGCCGCGTACCGCACCCCGTCCGCCTCGACCTCAAGACGCTGGTCGAACGTCGAGGACCAGGACGGCCCGAACCAGCGCCCGCAGCGGTAGGAGGAGACATGGGAACGCTCCACCTCCAGCGGCAGCGTGCCCGGCAGCTCGACGTCCCTGATCAGCATCACCACGTCGCCGCTGACCACGTCCACCGGGTCGCCGCAGGTGAACCGGTTGAGCAACTCCACCGCGTTGCCACGGAGGTTGGCCGCGCCGCGCGAGAGGCTGGTGCCGATGCCGCGCAGGCCGCCGGAGATGCCGCGCAGCCCGGTGCGCGCCGCGTTGAGCCCGCCGCGCAGTCCGCGCGCCAGTCCGCCGAGGGTGGTCAGCCCGCGCATCCCCGGGATGCAGTCGAGTGCCGCGAACGCGACATCGAGCAGACTCGCCCGGCCCTGAACGAACTTGATCAGTGTGTCGGCCAACACGACCACGGCCGCCGCCAGCACCACCCAGGCGAGCGGGCCGCCGATGATCAACACCACGATGCCCAGGACCGCGACGATCACCTTGCAGATCTCGACGAGGACGTCCCAGGCGTCGCTGAGCCACTCGACGAGCTTCTCCCACCACTTCTTGTTCTGGATGCCGGCGTCGGACGCCTCGTCGATGCCCTGGGCGCAGACGCGGGCGGCCTCCTCGCGCATCTCCTGGGCGTCCTGGGCGAGTTGGCGGGCGGCGGCGAGGCGTTCCTCGGCGTCGTTGACCCGGGACCGCGCGGCGCCTGCGGCTGCCTCGGCGGCCTGCTGGTCGCGCGCGGCGGCGCGGACGTCGGCCTCGTCCGGGGGTTCGACGTTGTCCCGCTCGCCCTCGCGCTGGAGGCGTTCGGCCTCCTCGCCGGCCCGGCCCACCCAGTCCTGGGCGTCGCCCAACGCGGCCTGGGCGCTGGCCAGATCGGCCTGGGCGGAAATGGCGCGATCCAGCGCCCGGTCGGCCATGCCCTGGGCGGTCTGGAGCTTGGGCCAGTAGGTCTGGAGCGCCTGGGAACACAGGCTGTAGGAGTCCTCCAGCTTGGTCAGGTTGTCCGGAACGCCCTCGAACTCGGCGCGGAAGGTGTCCGCCGAGAGCCCCGCCCAGTCGAGGATGGCGCGCTCGGAGGCCATGCTGCGGATCCTGCCGAGCGCCTCGCCGACGTCGTCGGCGAACTCCTGCAAGTCATCGGCGAGTTCTCGAACCTCGTCCGGGTCCCCCGGAGTCGGGTCCCGGTCCATGTCCACCGGGGACCAGTCAGACGGACGTGCCACGACCCCTCCTCACGAGGAACGAGCGCCTTACGAGGAGAGGTTACGCAGAGTAATCAAGGGGCGTCAACGGGTGGCATCGCGCAGACCGACCCACAAGGGTCCGAACCGGCCAACTCCCGGCATGACATGGTCCGGTCGACAGCGGCGCGAGGCCCCGGTCGGGCACACGGCGCGCCCGACCGGGGCCTCTCGCCTCGTTCCGCCGGCCCTCAGGCCCGCTTGAGGGTGTGGAGCCAGGTGGTGAGTTGGGTGCGGGGGAAGTGGAGGGTGGCGGTGTCGGGTGTCTTGCTGTCGCGGATGGCGATGGTGCCGTCCGCCAGCTCGGCCACCTGTACGCAGTTGCCGCCGGCGTCGCTGTAGGAGGAGGTCCGCCAGGGGGTGCGGGGCGTTTCGGTCATGGGAGGGGTGCCTTATCCAGGTTGCTCGGCAAGGGCCTTGGCGAGCAGCTCCGTGGAGTCCTCCGGCGAAAGGGCCATCTGGCTCAGATCGTCGAACATCGCCACCAACGTCGCCACATCGCCTTCGTCGCTGATCATATAGCCGCCCAACGGGCCGTCGAAGCAGCCCAACGGAGGGTCCTGCTCCGGGTCCTCGAAGTGCAGCGTCATGAAGTTGGTAGCCACCCCGCCATAGCCGTTACGGTCGGCGGTCATCACCTGAAGCGTGACGTTCTCCGCCGTGGACATGCGATGCAGCTTGGCCAACTGTCCCTTGAGCACCTTGGGCCCGCCGACGGTCAGGTGCAGCACCGCCTCCGGAATCACCGCGTGCAGCCGCAGCGGGCGATGGTCGACCAGTCTCAACTGGCGCCGCATCCGGGCCGCCACCCACCGCTCCACAAACTCCGGGTCCACCTTGTGGCGCCCCGTCTCATGGATCGCCTTCGCATAGTCCTCGGTCTGGAGCAGTCCGGGCACCAGCACCGGCTCGAACGTCTTCACCTCGACCGCGTCCTCCTCGAAGCTGACGATCGGCCGCAGCCAGTCCGGCAGCCCGAACATGGCCCATGGCGACCGGCCCTGGTTGGCCGCCACCCGCAGCTCCTCCAGGCCCTTGCGCACCTCGGCCGGCGCCCGCAACTCGGCGAGCAGATAGGCCAGATCGGACTTGCTGATCTTGGTCTTGCCGCGCTCCCAGTTGACTACGCTGGCGTGGCTTCGCCCCACCACCCGGCCGAGATCGCCCTGTGTCCGCCCGCTGCGCTCCCGCAGCTTGCGAAGCTCCGCCCCAAGTCGCCGCAGCTGCGCCGAAGAACTGGCCATGAGTAACGCCCCCTTGCATCACGCCGGTTGTGCCGGTTCGCGCTCGATCCTACTTCTGATGTAAGGGAATTGAAGTCACACGTTCGAGTGATGACGCACGCTTACGTAAGCGTCTAGCATCTGGTGCTCGACCAACTCACCGAGGGAGAGCGGGACATGACGGACTGGGAAGAACTGGGGATCGACTTCGACACGGAGGTGCGGGATCTGGCGCTGAGCCAACGACCGCGCCTCTTCGCCGTGGTGCAGGTCTTCGGCGAGAACGAGGACGCCGTGGTCGCGGCCTGGGGGATGCGCCAGGAGGACGGCCGGTTCGACGTCATCAGCCACGACGGGCGGCGCATCATGCGACTGCGCTCGCTTGACCGGGTGCTGCTGCCGTTCCAGCGGGCGCCGGAGGTCAGCGCCCGCGTGATCTGGGCCGACCCCGAGCCGGAGACCGACCCGGAACCGGAAGCCGAACCCGTACCCGCCTGAGTGCCCCGCCTCCCAGCCGCGCCCGGTCGGCGGTGGGCGCGGTCAGCCCGTCGGGTCCGGAGATCGTTCCTTCGGGTACAGAAAGCGATCGGCGAGCGCCCGGGCGCGGTGCCGCACCCGGGCGATGCCCTCGGCGTCGTTGTACGCGGCGAACGGCGGCCACAGCCACAGGAGCGTCGCCAACTCCTCGGCCACCAGTGCCCGTTCCCACACCGCCCGGTCGCCGACCGCGACCGGGCGGTGCGCGAGGTAGGCATCGACGAACGCCGGGGGAACCACCGTTCCCCCGGGCGTCGTCCGCACGCTGAGGAACGCCAGATCGGTGCTCGGGCGGCCCACTCCCGCCGTCTGCCAGTCGCAGAAGACGAGGGACGCTCCCCGGTGCGTGATGTTGTCGGTGTGGAAGTCGCCGTGTCGGAAGACCGGGGGCGGAACCTCCATGCGCCGTCGGAACTCCGCCGCGCTGGACAGCAGCACCGCGAGCTGCGGCAGCGCATCGCCCCAGAACGCCGTGATCCCGGGGAGGTCGGGGTCGTCCAGCGCGGCCAACAACGGGTCGGGACGCTCCCAACCGGCCGCCGCCGGGGGCGGCATCGTGTGGAGCGCCGCCAGGTCCCGACCCAACGTCGCCCACAACTCGGGCGTCCAGGACGCCGCTTCCCGTGGTTCGCCGGCGTGGGTCAGCAGCAGGACGACCCCGTCCCCGTCCTCCCAGCCGTCGATCAGGCGTGGCACCCGCACGGGGACGACGGGGGCAAGCTCCCGGTAGAAACGCAGCTCGTTCCGGGCGTTCGCCAGGGACATCGCGCCGGCGGAGGCCGGCACGACCTTGAGGAACGCGCGTTCCCCGCCGGCTCTCCGCACCGATCCGACCGACGCGCCGGAGCGCGACTCCAGCGAGTCGCTCCCGCCGTCGCTGACCACCCCGAGCGCCGTCAAGGCCCGGTCCCGCAGTCGAGCGCCCATCCGTGAACTCCCCCGTCCTCCGCCGCGCGCTCCGGCCGTCACTCGCCGGCCGTCACTCGCCGGCCGCGTGAGCGTTGCTACGCGCCTGCCTCGGGTGCGCCGGGTTTCCCCGGCGCCTCGGGCGCCTCGCCAGCCTCGGGTGCCTCTGGCGTCCCTGCGGCCTGGCGCTCCGCCTCCGCCGCGCGGCGGATCGCCGCGTCGCGGGCGCGGACGTACCAGAGGCCGATCAGGCCGAGCCCGGCGCCGGCGGCGCAGGTCCACAGCCACCAGAGGTGGTCGTTGTCGTCGAACCAGCCGTAGAAGGGGAGTTGGACGACAAACAGCACGGCCCACACGATCGTGCCGACCAGCACCGTGCGGACCGGGTTGCCTTCGAGCGGCTCGGGGGCCTCCCGCTTGCCGTCCGCCAGATCGCCCCAGCGCATCGCGCCAGCCTCCCGTGTCCGTGAACCGTCCGCCGGCTCAGCGTACCCCCGCGCTTTCGGGCACACGGGAGCGCGCCCTGGCCTCGCCGGCGCACGCACCGCGAGCGGGCCACGCGTGGGGTTGCTCACTCCGGTGGCTCCCAGGAATGTACAGCGGCCACCGATCGTCCTATATTTCGTTAGGCAAGCTAATGAGCGAACGGTGGTGTTCATGCCTCACGCGATGGATCGCCCGGAGGACGCCGAGGCGGTCAACACGTTGCGTGTCGGGGTGCTTCGGCTCTCCCGGCGGATGCGCCACCTCTCCGTCGACCGCACGCTCAGCCTCGCCGAGCTGTCCGCCCTGGGCACGCTCGCGCGCTGTGGGGCCATGACTCCGGGGGAGCTGGCTCGCAAGGAGCATGTGCAGCCCCCGTCGATGACCCGCATCCTGTCGTTGTTGCAGGAACGCGGGCTGGTCGCCCTCCAGCCGCACCCGGAGGACCGCCGGCAGAAGCTGGTGGCCGCGACCGATGCCGCCGAGGAGATGCTCGCCGCCAGCCGCGCTCAGCGGAACGCCTGGCTGGCCGGGCTCGCCGACGAGCTGACCGAGGAGGAGTGGGCAGCGCTCCGCGCCGCCGCACCCGTACTCCACAAGCTCGCCCACTTGTAGCGCGCCCCCGGCGGCGCCCCGGGAGACCACCGCCTCGGGACAACCCCCAAACCGCATCACCGAGCAGGACCCGCACCACCGAGCAGGACCGGCACGGCCGGCAGGACCCAGCAGGAACGCACGGAACAGCACTAAGGAGAGACACCCTTGAGTCCGGGACCCGGAGCAGGCTCCGCACCCGCATCCCTGACCGCAAACGACAAAGTATCCACATTCAGCTCATTCCGGGTGCGCAACTACCGCATCCACTTCTTCGGCAACGCGATATCCAACATCGGCACCTGGATGCAGCGCATCGCCCAGGACTGGTTGGTCCACGAACTGACCGGCTCCGCCGCAGCCGTCGGCATCACGACCGCGCTCCAGTTCCTGCCGATGCTGCTCTTCGGCCTCTACGGCGGCGTCCTCGCCGACCGTGTCGACAAGCGCAAGCTGCTCATCGGCACCCAGGTCGCACTCGGCCTGACCGGCCTGACCCTCGCGGCGCTGACGTTCACGGATGTGGTGAACGTCTACCACGTCTATGTCCTGGCCCTGATCGTCGGCCTGGTCACCGTGGTCGACAACCCGGCCCGGCAGACCTTCGTCTCCGACATGGTCGGCCCGCGCCTGCTGCGCAACGCGGTCTCCCTGAACTCGGCGAACTTCCAGTCCGCCCGGCTGATCGGCCCGGCGGTGGCCGGCGTGATGATCTCCGCCGTCGGTGGTGCGTGGGCGTTCCTGGCAAACGGCCTCTCCTTCGTGGCACCGATCATCGGGCTGATGTTGATGCGCACCTCCGAGCTGAACCCGGCCGAGCGGGTGCCTCGCGGCCGGGGTCAGCTGCGGGAGGGGCTGCGCTATGTGGGCGGTCGGCCCGACCTGTTGTGGATGATCGTGCTGGTCGGCTTCATCGGGACGTTCGGCTACAACTTCCCGATCTGGCTGGTCGCCTTCACCGACCAGGTCTTCGACTCGGGCGCCGGCACCTACGGCCTGCTGAACTCGCTGATGGCCGCCGGCTCGGTGGTCGGCGCCCTGCTGGCCGCCAGGCGCGGCAGCAGCCGGATGCGGTTCACCGTGGCCGCCGCCGCGCTCTTCTCCTCTCTGTTGCTGGTGGCTTCGGCCGCGCCGACGTTCGTCACCTTCGCCGTCCTCATGCCGCTGATCGGTCTGGCCGGGATGACCTTCCAGGTGACCGCCAACTCCACCATTCAGATCTCCAGTGATCCGGCGATGCGGGGCCGGGTCATCAGCATCTTCATGATGGTCTTCGTCGGCGGCACACCGATCGGGGGACCGTTGGTCGGCTGGCTCAGCGACGCGTTCGGTGCCCGGGTCGGCCTGATCAGCGGTGGCTTGGTCTGCCTGGCGGCGGCCGTCGGCGTGGCCCTGATCCTCGCCAGGATCGGCGGACTGCGGCTGCGCATCAGCCTGCGGGCGGGAAACCGGGGCCTGGCCCTGGTGCCGCGCGAGCCCGACGAGGCGACGGCCGGCGCCGGTGCGGCGGTTCGCCCGGCGGCGTAGGCGTTGCGGGTGGCGCGACCGGCGCTCGTGGCGTCAGCGGTCTGGGTAGCGTGAGGGGCGTGATGAGGCCGAGCAGCATGAGCGACCCGGGTGGCCCGAGCGTTCGGGACGGCGGCGCTGGCGCCGGCGCTTGGCCGCCGCCGGGCGGCGGGACGTCGGCCAGCGGCCGGGCTTCGACGGTGGGTGGCCTGGGGCCGGCCACCGCCGGTGGCCGCGCGGCGGGCGCTGGCGAGGCGGCGGTAGGCGGCGAGCAGCCGCCGCCGGGCAGCGAGGAACCACCGGCGGACGGCGGCCCGCCAACGGCCGTCGGGGTGCTGCGCGCGATGGGCCTCCGGCCCCTCGCCCTGCTGGGGCAGGGGATGGAGGGGACCGTGTACCGGCTGGCCGACGGGCTGGTCGGCAAGGTCTGGAGCAACGGGCGAACCGCCGCCGAGGCGCGGCGGTTCGCCGCCTTTCATGCCGAACTGGCCGCCCAGCGGCTGCCGTTCGCCACTCCCGAGCCCGTGGCGGTGCGGGAACGGGACGGACTGGTGGTCACCGTGGAGCGTGAGCTGCCCGGCGTTCCGCTGAGCGAGGCGGGGCTGGGGCCTGCGGCGGGGCACGCGGCCGTCGTCGAGGTGGTGACCGCGCTCCGCACGACCACGGCCGGGCCGGCCGCCCGCGCCCTTCCCGCGCTGGGCGAGGCCGCCCCGCTGTGGGCCGGGCACTCCTCCTGGCCGGAGGCGCTGGCCGCCCTCGTCGAGCGCCGCGCGACGGCCGGCCGCACCGCCTTCGCCCGGGCGCTGTCCGGGGCGACGGCGCGGCCGGGCGCCAACGGAGGCGGGCCCGATGCCGGTCCGGTTGCCGATGCCGGGGTGGGTGCCGCCACCGGTCCGGTTGCCGGGGCTGGTGCCGGTGCCGGTGCGGGAAGCGATCCGGGCGCTGACGCGGGGGGCGACTGGAGGGCCGGGCAGGACGCGGTGCTGGCCGGCGTGTTGGCGCGGCTTCGCGCGCTGCCGACCTCGGACGGCCCGGCGCGGGTGGTGCACGGGGACATCTGCCCGCCCAACATCCTTGTGGACAACGACGGTCGGGTCGTCGGGCTGCTGGACTGGGGTTTTCTGAGCACGGCCGGCGACAACGCCTTCGACGCCGCCACGGCCGCCGGCTTCTTCGACATGTACGGGCCCGAGGCGCGGGGGCACGACGAGGCGTTGCTGGTCACCATGACCGGGCAACTCGGGTACCCCAGGGAGACGTTGCTCACCTATCGCGCCGCCTACGCCCTGGCCACCGCCACCGTCTACTCCTCGGCCGGCGACGACGGGCACTTCGCGTGGTGCGTGAACTTCCTCCAACGCCCCGAGGTCCGGGAGCTGTTGGGACTCGGGATGACGCATTAGCGGTGGTGCGGCCGGGCGCCGGGGCGCCGCGCCACGCGCGAGCGACCGCACCAACGCCCTTCCGAGCCGTGCGATCCGCCGTGACACACGGCCCATCACCGTGCTCACCCTGCTCAGCAGCTGCCTCAACATCGTCCAACCCCCTGTGCGTTGCGCCTCGCAGCTCGTCTACTACGAAGAGTAACCGAAGAATGGGGTCGATGTTAACTGAGCGTACTGACAATGCTCCGCTGAGCGTTCAGCCGTCCCCCTGCAGCACCCGTCGCGCCAACACCTGGCCGTGCCAGTCGCCCACGGAGAAGGGCTCGGTCGGGGTGAAGCCCTGGCCGGTGTAGTACGCGACGAGGCGCCCCTCGTTGCCGGCGTAGCAGTCCACGCGGAGCAGGTCCACGCCCACGCGCCGGGTCTCCTCGACCGCGTGCGCCAGGAGTGCGGCGCCGACGCCCCGGCCGGCGAAGCGGCGGTCGGTGACCAGCAGGTGCACATACCGTTCGGGCTCGTCGGCCGGCGGGATCTCCGGTCCGGGGCCCGTGGTCAGGGTCAGGGTGCCGGCCGGTTCGCCGTCGATCTCCGCGATCCAGGGCGCGCCCTCCGTGAGGATGCGCTCCACCTTGGCCCGCGCCTTCGGCCGTGCGGACCACGGCTCCGTTCCCCACTGGCCGGTGTGGCCGCGCGCCACCAGCCAGGCGACCGCGCCGTCCAACATCCCCAACACCAGCGGCAGATCCTCGGGCCCGCCCGGTCTGATCTTCATAACGGGCATCCTAGGTGGCCTGGTCAGCGTCTCACGGTCTCCGGCGACTGTCAGTGGCCGTCCCTATCATGAGCCGCCATGAGAACCTTCGCGGCGCTGCTGCCGCCGGACGAGGCGCTTGACCAACTCGCGGACACCATCGGCCCGTTGCGCCGCCATCCGTCGGGCGAGCGGCTGCGCTGGGCGGAACGGGAGGACTGGCACATCACCCTCGCCTTCTTCGGCGAGACCGACGGGGCCCAACTGCCGGTGCTGTACGAGGGGTTGGCCGACGTGGCGAGGGATGTCGAGCCGTTCTCGCTGCGGCTGGTCGGTGGGGGCGCGTTCGGCCGGCGGCATCTGTGGGCCGGCGTCGCGGGGGACCTGGAGCCGCTGACCAGGTTGGCGTTCGCCAGCGCGGGGGCGGGCCGCGCCGCCGGCGCCCCCGGCGGGACGGTGCACGACGCCTACCGGCCGCATCTGACCCTCGCCCGGAACCGGGACCGGAACGGTGACCTCGATCACTGGCTGGCCAGGCTGGCCGGTTTCGAGGGCGTGGCCTGGACGGCTGACTCGCTGGTGTTGATGCGGAGCGAGGACGCGGCGGACGGCGCCGGCGGGACGCGCTACCGCACCCAGGCCAGCTGGCCGTTGGAGGGCCGATGAAGCGGTGATGAAGCGGTCGTGAGCTGGGCGTACCGTGGTTGGTGTGAACGCCAAGACCCGAGCCCGCATCGTGAGCGCCGCCCTCGTCCTGATCCTCGCCGTGGTCGCCGTCGCCGCCGCCCTCGGCGGCTGACGCGCGCCGGCGCCCGCCGCCCGGGCCGGGTGCGGTGACCGGCGCGGGTGCCGCCGCCGGCGACTCCGGGCCCGGAACATGGCGCGGCCCGCCGGTTCCCTTCCCGAAGGAAGCGGACCGACGGGCCGACTGGAGACACCGAAGCGGACGCCGAGGGGCCGGCGCGACGGACGCGACGGACGAGTCACCGCCCGGGGCGGGGTCACCAGGCGAAGGACTCCGGGGACGGTCCCGGCCCGGGGAAGATCCGGTCCAGCTCGGTGAGGATCTCGTCACTCAGCTCCAACTCGACCGCGCGCAGCGCCGAGTCCAGCTGCTCCCTGGTGCGCGGGCCGACGATCGGGCCGGTCACGCCGGGCCGGGTCAGCAGCCAGGCCAGCGCCGCGTCGCCGGGCGCGATGCCGTGCTTCTCCAGCAGGTCCTCGTACTCCTGCACCTTGGCACGCAGGGTCGGGTCTGCCAGCGCCTGGCCCGAGCGTCCCTCGGTGCTGCGCGAGGCGCCGCCCTCGCGCTCCTTGCGGATGGCGCCGCCCAGCAGCCCGCCCTGGAGCGGGGACCAGGGGATCACGCCCAGGCCGTAGCCCTCGGCGGCCGGGATGACCTCCATCTCGGCGCTGCGCTCGGCCAGGTTGTAGAGGCACTGCTCGCTCACCAGGCCCAACGAGTTGCGCCGCGCGGCGGCCTCGTTGGCGCGGGCGATGTGCCAGCCGGCGAAGTTCGACGACCCGGCGTAGAGGATCTTGCCCTGCTGCACCAGGACGTCGATGGCCTGCCAGATCTCGTCCCACGGGGTGTTCCGGTCCACGTGGTGGAACTGGTAGACGTCGATGTGGTCGGTCCCGAGCCGCTTGAGGCTCGCGTCGACGGCCCGACGGATGTTGACGGCCGAGAGCTTGTCGTGGTTGGGCCATGGCGGCTGGTCGCCGTTGGTGGTGTTCCCGTAGACCTTGGTGGCCAGGACGACCTTGTCGCGCCGTTCGCCGCCCTTGGCGAACCAGGTACCGATGATCTCCTCGGTGCGGCCCCGGTTGTTGGGACCCCCGTAAACGTTCGCGGTGTCGAAGAAGTTAACGCCGGCATCGAGCGCGGCGTCCATGATCGAGTGACTGTACGCCTCGTCAGCGAGAGGCCCGAAGTTCATCGTTCCCAGAACCAGTCGGCTGACTTTGAGCCCCGTGCGTCCCAGCTGTGTGTACTTCATGTTCAGTAAGCAAACGCCTTGGAGTGTGCTCAAGGCAAGGGCCCGCGCCGCCGCCCTGTCCCGGGGGCCGGGAAAGCGAAAGTCGGTCACCACACGTGTGATGACCGACTCGTGGAGTGCGCCCGGTAAACGTTCCGTCGTGGGGCGACTCCCGGCCTGTTGCTTCTGCTAACGAGTGCTAACCGCAACTCACTTCTTGAGCTTGGTGGCCGCGAACGCGCCGGCGGCGAGGCCGCCGAGGGCGCCGAGGAGTACGAGGTAGATGCCGAACCCGGCGGAGATCTCGATGGAGTTGAGGAACTCGTCCATCATCTCCGACGGAATGCCCTCACCCTCCGCCTCGGCGCGGACCACTCGCTCGGGGTCCAGGAAGTTCAGGAAGCCGAAGACCAGAACGATCAGCGCCGGAGCGGCAGCCGCTGCGGACAGCACGACCTTCTTGGTGGCCATGCCAGCGGCGAAGAGGCCGATGGCGACGATGCTCAGCAGCAGAGTCCAGAGGCCATCGCCTTCGAGGCCCTTGGTGCTGCCGGACACGCCCTCTGCCTCGCCGGACGCCCACGCCAGGATCGAGCCCAGCGCGGCGAGCGCGCTGCCGACGATGCCGGCGATGTGGATCTGCTGGGGAAGCGCCGGGGCGAGGGGTGCCGCCGGGGGAGGGGTGTAGGGGCCCTGGTTGTATGCGGCCGGTTGCTGTTGTCCGTATCCACTCATGCCGGGAGACGCTAGGAACAGGGGAGTACCCATGCAACCCGCTTGACCGATAGACCGCTTATGCGCGTTTTATCTTTGCGCAGATGTAGTCATCCGCCGAAAGTCGTCCTCATCCGGAACGGACTTTCCGCTTCGTCCGAAATCCGATGCACGTGCGTTGGACGAGCGACTGTTCCTGATCGTTCCCCACCGACGGCTCGATATCCCTTCTCTGGGTGGGAAGTTGAGCCGTCTCCCCCCGGCGGTTCCCTCAACCGCCGCTAGCTCTTGCGCAGTTGCGTCGCCGCCAGGATGCCGGCCGTCAACGCGCCCAGGGCGCCGGCCGTGACGAGATAGAGGCCGACGTCCGGCGCGAACTCGAAGTTCGCGGCCAGCTCGTCCCACTGCGCGTCGGTGATCGGCATCTCGTCTTCCACGTCGGCGCGGGCGAGCCGTTCCGTGTTGAACATGTTGAGCGCCGCGATGCCCAGAATGAACAGACCCGGCACCGCGCCGGCCGCGTTGAGCACCGGCTTCTTGGCCGCCTTGGCGGCGACGAAGAGCACGACCGCGATGATGCCGAGGACCAGCGTCCAGATGCCGTCCCCCGAGGTGCCCCGGATGCCGTCGGCCTCCCCCTCCGCGATCAGGTCACCGGAGACCTCGACCCAGGAGAAGAACGACGCGAGCGCGGCTATGGCCGAGCCGACGATCCCGATGATGTAGACCTGACCCGGGAACGCCGCACCCGACGACGGGGGAACGGCGGGACCGGGGGCGCCCCAGGCGGGCGGCTGCTGTCCGGCGCCGGGTTGCTGTCCCTGGCCGGGGTATCCGTAGCCGGGCTGCTGCGGCTGACCGGGTTGGCCGGGCTGGCCC
Source organism: Streptomyces triticirhizae (assembly GCF_003696235.1). GTDB lineage: Bacteria > Actinomycetota > Actinomycetes > Streptomycetales > Streptomycetaceae > Streptomyces > Streptomyces triticirhizae. The sequence continues at coordinate 2,124 of NZ_RFFJ01000020.1, read as the reverse complement.
TGCTGCCCCGGCTGTTGGCCGTACTGGGGCTGGTGGCCGTAGCCGGGTTGTTGTGGTGTGGGTGGGCCGGTTGGTTGGCCCTGGCCCGGGTATCCATAACCGGGCTGCTGCCCCTGCCCGGGTTGCCCCTGGCCGGGTTGTTGCCCGTATCCGGGCGGTCCGTATCCGCTCATGGGCACTGAGCGTAGAAAGCCGTCACTCCCGGCGCAATGGTCCCTGGATTCCCGGTCAGTCGCGGAACGGCGCGCGGGGCGGGGTGGGTGCGTCGGGCGGGCGCGCCGGGCCCCTCGGCAGGATGGCACCCTTGGAGCCATGCCCACCTGGATCTCGCGCGTTCTCGTCGTTCCCTGCCTGGTGGTGGGGGTGTGGGCCGGCGTCGCGCCGGTCGCGGTGGCGGACGACGGGGAGTCGGACGATGGCCCTGCGGAGTTCACCCTGGCCGACCCGAGGCTGACTGAGTCCAGTGGCCTGGCGGCGAGTTCACGCCACCCGGACGTCTACTGGACGCACAACGACAGCGACGACGCGGCCCGGATCTACGCGGTGGACGGCACCACGGGCGAGACCCGGGCCACGGTCAGCCTGGAGGGCGTGACCGCCCGGGACGTCGAGGCGATCTCCCTCGGGCCCGACGGCGACCTCTATGTCGCGGACATCGGCGACAACTTCGGCGGGGAGTGGCCGGAGGTGTGGATCTACCGGCTGCCCGAGCCGGCCGAGTTGGCGGACGCCACGGTCGCGCCGACCGTCTACACCGTCCAGTACGCCGACGGACCGCGCGACGCGGAGGCCCTGATGGTGCATCCGGCGACGGGCCGGGTCTATATCGCCAGCAAGAACGGGGACGGCGAGGGCGGCCTCTACGCCGGTCCCGAGGAATTGTCAGAGGCGGGGGTTAACGTCTTTGAGCGGGTGGCCGACATCGAACTGGAGGTGACCGACGGGGCGTTCGCGCCGGATGGCAGCAGGCTTCTGCTGCGTGGCTACTTCGCGGCGAGGATGTTCGCCTGGGGCGAGGACGGGATGCCCCAACGGCTGGAGCGGCGGGTGCGGGTCCCGCTTCAGCAGCAGGGGGAGTCGGTGACCTTCGCCACCGGTGGGCGGTACCTGATGTTCGGCTCGGAGGGGGAGGGCAGTCGGGTCGAGCCGATCGAGTTGGAGGGGGAGCTGCTGCCGGAGAGCGTCGCGGCCGAGGACCGCGCGCGAGAGGAGGGAACGGACGAGGGGGCGAACGAACGCGGTGCGTCCGGGGGTTCGGGCGACGGCGAGTCGAACGACGGGGACGGCGGTATCAGCGCCAACTCGGTCATGGTGCTGCTGGTGGTCGGCGCGATCGCGCTGCTCGCCTCGCGGCGGCTGCCCGGGAAGGGCGGGAAGGGAGAGTGAGAACGAGGGGGACGAGAGGACACAGGGGAGTGGGAGCGGGACGGAGCCTTCTCCGGCGTGCGTCACCGGCCATCGCACCGAACGTGCCGATCGCGTCGGTCGCGTCGGTCGCGCAGGGCGGCGGCGGCGCGTCCGCAGGCGGCGCCCCAGAGGGTGTTCACCGCGAGCAGGGGGGCGATGGTGAAGGGCCGGGCCAGCGGCCCCTCCAACTCGCCGTCCAGCAGCGGGGAGAGCACGCCGCTGAGCGCGATGGCGGCCAGGGCGTAGCACAGCCCTGCGGCGACCAGCGTGCCCAACGGGTCTGGCGCGTTGCTCCGGGCGACGATCAGCACCCAGGCCAGCGAGATGGCCACGGTGAACGCCAGCGGGGCGAAGGGTCGACCGAGCGCGTCGGTCAGTCCGGTGATGGAGCACAGCGGCCGGATCAGGGCCATGCCGGTCAGCAGGGTGACCAGCCGTCGGTCGAGCGCGGCCGCGCGCAGGGCGAGCGGGGAGCGGGAGCCTTCCATGCGCCAAGGCTCCGTGGCGCGGTGCCATGCGGTCGTCGGCCCGTGGCTGACACCTGCCGTACCACGGCGGTGGGAGACGCCGGCCGTGCGTACACCGGGAGTTGCGTCTTCGGGGTCCGGGCTCCCTAGGGGATGCGCCAGGTCCTCCGGGGCGCGGCGCGCGGCATGGGCGTGCGCCGCGCGGCACGGCGCTGCCGTGCCCCCGCGTGCCCGGCCGGCAGGCCGGCGT